>JAZQWU010000049.1:0-7634 GCA_045632505.1 Alistipes sp.
TACGACTACGCATTCTTGCAGGATCAGAGCCTCAATGCTCTTCGCATCGGCACTTCGGTAGATAAGAATGTTGTGGGCGAGATGGGCAAGATGGTTGCTAAAGTTAAGCAGCACAGCCCTAATGCAAAGTGCATTATCGAGCTTACCTGGGGCCGTCGTGATGGCAATAGCACCACAAAGGGCAAGAAGTTGGCTGACCTCGTAAATGGTTATCCGCAGTTCTTCACAAGCTACGAAGTTATGCAAAAGGTTATCACCGAGAACAATATCGCTATGGCTCAGCAGTTGGGCGTAGGCTTGTCGCCTGTAGGTCTTGCTTGGGAGATTGTTCGTCGCGAGCGACCTGAGATTGAGTTGTACATAAAGGATGGCTCTCACCCTTCGTACGCAGGTTCGTACCTAGCAGCAGCGGTAGGATACTTAACACTCTTCAAGGAGCCATTCAAGGCTGACACTCCAGTTCGCCTCGACCCTGAAGTTGCGAAGTACCTCCGTAGCGTTGCCGAGAGGGTAGTGCTGAAATAAACGGAAAACGGAAAACGGAAAACGGAAAACGGAAAACGGAAAACTGATAAAAAGTGCGAAAATTCTTCGCACTTTTTTTTTGTTTTGACACAACCTGTCAAAACGACCCCATACCTTTGCATCGTGAAAGTAAAGTAAAACCTTCGCTAAAACTTTTAACTTTGAATTTTTAACTTTTAACTTATAGAAGTATGGGACTTGGAAACACTATTAGATGCAAGCATTGCGGAACAGAGTTTATGCACTTGACAGGCTTGGGATTTATGGGATTTGACTGCGAGGATGGTTTGTGCCACGTAGAGACTGAGATGGCTATCCGCTGTCCGCAGTGTATGAAAAGACTCAACAACACAGAGGATGAGTTCAACGAGCAGATTGTTGCACACATTTGTTGGGACTAAAGCAACGGAAAGCGGAAAACGGAAAACGGAGAACTTTTTTACGTTTTTTCGCATCCAACAGCACCAAGAATCAAAAAAAATTCTTAACTTTGAGGAAAGTTTTTCCTACGGAAAAGCAATTAGAATGATTTAAATAATAAAAAACAAATATACTATGAGCGAAATTACAACACAGAATGCCGAGAAGATGAAGGTCTTGAAGGCGGTAATGGCGAAGATCGAGAAGGACTTCGGCAAGGGTTCGATTATGCAGATGTCGAGCGACAACGTAGAGAGCGTACCTGTAATCCCTACAGGTTCAATCACTCTCGACGTAGCACTCGGAGTGGGAGGTTATCCAAAGGGTCGTGTAATTGAGATTTACGGACCTGAGTCGTCAGGTAAGACAACATTGGCAATCCACGCTATTGCCGAGGCACAGAAGGCTGGCGGTATCGCAGCATTCATCGATGCAGAGCACGCATTCGATAGCTTCTATGCGCAGAAGTTGGGCGTAGATGTGGAGAATCTCCTCGTATCGCAGCCAGACAACGGTGAGCAGGCTCTCGAGATTGCTGACTCATTGATTCGTTCGAGCGCAATCGAGATCATCGTAATCGACTCGGTAGCAGCACTTACACCAAAGGCTGAAATCGAGGGCGAGATGGGCGACTCGAAGATGGGTTTGCAGGCACGATTGATGTCGCAGGCGTTGCGTAAGCTCACTGCAAGCATCGCAAAGACTAAGACCGTCTGCATCTTCATCAACCAGTTGCGTGACAAGATTGGCGTGGTTTACGGCAACCCAGAGACTACAACCGGTGGTAACGCATTGAAGTTCTACGCCAGCGTGCGTATCGACATCCGCAAGACTTCGGTTATCAAGGATGGCGAGGAGCAGCTCGGAACTCGCACCCGTGTAAAGGTCGTGAAGAACAAGGTGGCACCTCCGTTCAAGAAGGCTGAGTTCGATATTATGTTCGGTGAGGGCATCTCGAAGATTGGCGAGATTCTTGACTTGGCGGTAGATTATGAGATTATCAAGAAGGCTGGCTCGTGGTTCTCTTACGGAGATAAGAAGATCGGTCAGGGACGCGACGCTGTGAAGGAGTTACTCACTGCCGACAAGGAGTTGTGCGACGAGATCGAAGCAAAGCTCCGCGAGGCTATGATGAAGTAATACAGACTCTTACGAGTCACACAAACGAGAGCAGAGTACCGCTTCGGCGGTACTGCTCTCAATATTGGTTTTAGGAGGTATAGGTTATGAGCAATTATACTGCAGAAGATGAGAAATTGATTAACGAGGCTTGGGAGAAATTAGTAGCGTCGTGTAAAAAGATTTGCAAAGGAGAGGAGAGCTGGAATATGATTAAGCGAGCCTACTTCCTTGCAAAGGAGGCTCATTCGGGTGTTCGCCGTCGTTCGGGCGAGCCATATATGTTGCACCCAATTGCAGTGGCACAGATTGCCGTAGACGAAATTGGCCTGGGCGCCAAGTCGGTGGTAGCATCACTCCTACACGATGTGGTGGAGGATACCGACTACACGGTTGAAGATATCGACAATATCTTCGGTCCAAAGATTGCCTCGATGGTCGATGGCTTGACCAAGATGTCGGGCGTCTTCAATGCCGACACATCGGAGCAGGCGGAGTATTTCCGCAAGGTGTTGCTCACCCTTTCGGATGATGTCCGCGTGATTCTCATCAAGATTGCAGACCGCTTGCACAATATGCGAACTCTGCAGTATATGCCTCTGAATAAGCAGATTAAGATTACGGGCGAGACCATCTACCTCTTTGCTCCGCTGGCACACCGCCTCGGTTTGTATCCGATAAAGAGCGAGTTAGAGGATTTGTGTATGAAGTACCGCTTCCCTGAGGAGTATGAGCAGATTAGCAAGCTTTTGGCTCAGACTGCCGACAAGCGACAGGAATACATCGACCGCTTCTGCAAACCTATCATCGAGATTCTCGATAAGAACAACATTCAATACGAAATTTCGGGACGCATAAAGAGCGTCTATTCGATATGGACCAAGATGCAGCGCAAGCAGATTCCTTTTGAGGAGATTTACGATTTGTTTGCCATCCGCATCGTATTCCAGACACTCCCATTCCCATCCGAGAAGACTCAGTGCTGGCAGATTTACTCGAACATAACCGACATCTACGCACCAAAGCAAGACCGCTTGCGTGATTGGATTTCGATGCCAAAGGCAAATGGCTACGAGGCTCTGCACTCGACAGTTATGGGCCCTGATGGTCACTGGGTGGAGGTACAGATTCGCACCCAGCGAATGGAAGATATCGCAGAGCGCGGCTTTGCTGCACACTGGAAGTACAAGAAGGCGACCCTCTCGCAGAACGACGATGCCTTCGACACCTGGCTCAAGAAGGTACGCGATGCCTTGAATAGCCCTACAGAGAGCGCCGTAGAGTTCCTCGATAACTTCAAGTTGTCACTCTACACCTCCGAAATCACCGTATTTACGCCAAAGGGTGAGCAGCGCAACCTTCCAAATGGAGCTACTGCGCTCGACTTCGCCTACGACATCCACACCAAGGTGGGTGACCACGCCATTGGTGCGAAGATTAACCACAAAATTGAGCCGTTAACAAAGCAACTCAAGTGGGGTGACCAGATTGAGATTATCACCGCCAACGACGCTAAACCGAAGGCTGAGTGGCTCGCTATCGTTACAACCACCAAGGCCAAGCAGAAGATTACAGCATTCCTCAAGCGCGAGCAACAGAATAATATCGAGAATGGTATCACTTTGTTTGAGAATAAGTTAGCTGAGTTCAACGTGACCTCAAGCGGCCGTGTTCTTCGCAAGGCAATGCAGGCGTATGGATGCAAATATAAGGACGAATTTTACAGCCATATTGGCGCGGGCATCATCTCGCTCGACAACATCGAGAAGGTGCTTAAATCCTCTTCTACAAGCAAATTATTGAAGTTCTGGAGACTCGGACGCGAGGACGAGGAGGATGACAACGAAATCATCGACAATGAGAAGCCGGCACAAACAGACGACAGCTTCATTATTGCGCCTTGTTGCAACCCATTGCCAGGCGACAATGTGGTTGGATTCCGCGATCCGTTGACCAATAAGATTGTGGTCCATAAAGCCACCTGCGACGAGCTTAATCGTCTTGCTTCGCAGTATGGCAAGAATATCATCAAGGACAAGATAACCTGGTCGCAACACAAAGCCACAGCATATCTCTCGACTATCGAGCTGCGAGGCATCGACCGATTGGGCATCTTGTCGGACATTACACACATCGTTTCGGACGATTTCAGCATCAATATGCGCGAGATTCACCTGCGTAGCCACGATGGAATATTCGAGGGTAAGGTGAGCCTCTATGTGCAGAATGCGGATAGCCTCTACGCCTTGATGGATAAGTTCCGTCAAATTAAGGGCGTGGAGAGCGTAAAGAGAATCGAAAACAACGAGATAATCTAAAACCTACGTTCGGATATCGCTTCGGCAAAATGCGACAAATTGAACATTTTTGCAAAAGGTACAATTGAGCATTTATTTTGAAGCTGAGAGAAGTGGGGGAGTAGTGGAGACGAAAAATCACAAAAATACAAACATAGTATGGCAACAATATTTTCAAGAATCATAGCTGGAGAGATTCCAAGCTACAAGGTCGCTGAAGACGATCGTTATTACGCATTCCTCGACATCAATCCACTCGCAAAGGGACACACTCTGGTCGTTCCAAAGAAGGAGGTTGACTACCTCTATGACCTCGATGACGAAACATTGCAGGGTATGATTGTCTTCGCAAAACAGGTTGCAGCAAAAATTAAGTCGTTTAGCGGTTGTAATAGGGTAGCGACAGTGGTTCTGGGCCTCGAAGTACCGCACGCGCACATCCATTTAATCCCTATGAATAGTGAAAAAGATGTAGATTTCAGCCGCGAAAAGCTCGTTTTAACTCCAGATGAGTTCGCTGAAATAGCATCAGCACTGAGAGGGTAGGGGAGTTGTTAACAACTCCGTAACACGCTAATATGCAGGGCAATATATTCTATTTGTCCTGCATATTTCATATCCATATTTAACATAATCCATCCGAATTCCACGATAAAGAAAATCGTAGGGTAGTCAACTATTGGGAATATTCCTATTTCTCTCCAAAATTAACATTTTACAACAATAAAATTTACATTTGTAAATACTTCACAGATGTAAAGCAAATGCAATGTTTACATTTGTAACGCCTGATTACCATTAATCAGCTCTCTTTTTATTTACATTTGTAATTATCAACAACCGGAGAAAAAGCTATCGAAATAAATGCGGTTTGGCATTGTTCAATTGTTGATTTATTAATAGTTTTGCACCTTAGTATCAATTAGTTACAAGATTTATATCAAGTCTTAGGTAATGCTACATAGGCATACAGGGCCATTTCGTGCAAATATGTTAAATATCGGTATATTATATTGTATTATCTTGTGTATTATCAGTTGATTAGGGTGCGATATGTAGAGTATATGATTATGTAGCACCAATTCTTAGTTTTAACTGATTTCGAGATATTAACATTTGTAACAGTTATTAACAATTATTAACATTTAACAAATGTATTGTTCGATTTGCAAATAATGTAAATAATGTTTACCTTTGTAAAAACTTACGAAGATGAACGAAAAATTGCGTATTTTGATGCAAAATGAGAATTTGACCGCAAGCAAGCTTGCAGAAATTCTCGAAGTGAAGCCGGCTGCTGTCTCTCATATTTTGAGCGGACGCAACAATCCGAGCTTCGAATTGATGTGTAAAATTGTCAACCGTTTTCCGCACATCAATCCTTATTGGTTGTTGGGCGATGCGATAGAGATGATGAACTCTGTCGTTCAACCAGGTGCACCGACTCAGACGACTCCGACAGTTCAGGCAAACGGAACATTGTTCGACGATACAATTCCGACATCAGCACAAAGCGCAAATTCGAACATCTCTTCATCGGCTGTAAATTTGGCTTCTTCGGCCTTTGGTCGTTCGGACATCGAGAAGATCATAATCGTATATCGCGACCAGACTTTCGAGGAGTTGCATCCAAAACGATAAGCTCACCTAAGAGCAGGTGCGCAAATTTCGACATCGCATTCGTTGTCCCAAAAAACGAGATGACAAAATAAAGGGTAGCTTCGGACTACCCTTTATTTTTTGCAAATTTTCATCACAAGACAAAATCCGACGAGCACGAAGAAAAATCCGACAGCTCTTAATTTTATACCTTATTATATATAGAGCTCCGAATTTTGCCCGTTTTAGCACAAAAATTCACGCACAACGAGTCACGCAAAATAAAATATTCGATTCTCAGCGAGTTAAATAGCGAAGCAAATCACACCTAACTATCTAATAATAAATGCATTGCAAGAAATTAACATCGTAATGTAAACTTTTTCATCTAACGATAAAACGGCAAACTACATCGAAAAATGCAAATTATTTTTATCTTTGTAGTGAAATTAGGATAGTGGGCGACTCGAGGTTCGCATAAAAGCGAATTATCGCGTACTTGCCCTGCACTACCCTCCTATTACGCATATGGTGTAATATGTACATTATGTTAAATTGTGTTTATGGGAGATTATTATTTCATATCGTGGGTTAGATAAATCGAGACAAATTGATTGAATGACCTACTAAGAATAAATAACAAATTTACTGAATCAGTCATTGCTATGAAACAAAATATACTATCCGTTCTTTTGCTAGCAGCTTTGCTTTTTGTAGGCTGTACAGAGCGAAAGGTTGTCGTTGAGAATCGCGCTGTAGTATCGATTGCACCACTCAAACCACTCGTGGAGAACATCCTCGGAGATGACTTCGAGGTGTCGGTGCTGGTGCCGCTCGGAGCTTCGCCCGAAACATTCGAGCCTACGCCAAAGCAGTTGCGCGAGGTTGAGTCTGCACGATTTGTCTTCGGCACTGGACTGCTCGAATTTGAACAGGAATTGCTCAAACGCATAGCGCGTAACGAGCAGATTATCAATCTTTCACAAGGAATTGAGTTGATTGCTGGCACTTGCTCGCACGCTCACCACGTTCACACTGCAGAATGCAAGCACGACCACGCGCACGGCGTTGGCCCACACATCTGGTGTTCGCCAAAGTCGCTCGGCAAGATGGCAGAGAACATCCACACCGCAATCGCACGCGAAATGCCCGACTCGACAAAGTACGAAGAGCGTTACACTACCCTATGTCTCAAGCTGTTAGAGCTTGACGAGGAGGTTGCCGAGATGTGCCGCCAGAGCCAGCACAGCATCTTCCTTATTTACCACCCGGCACTAACCTATCTCGCTCGCGACTACGGACTTACGCAAGTTGCCGTCGAAAACGAGGGCAAGGAGCCAAGCGCACGACACCTCGCGAGAATCATCGAACAGGCTCGCGCCGAGGGCATCAAGCACGTGTTCTACCAATCCGAATTCCCTGCAACATCGGTAGAGGTTATCTGCAAGGATATCAACGCCACTGCAGTGGAAATCAATCCATTGGCGGAGGATATCTTCACTAATATTCGCCACATCGCAACCCTAATAACCGAGTAAGAATGGAGGCATTAGTTTCGCTGAAGGATGTAACGGTTTGCTACGAGGCCACGACTGCTCTCGAGCGTGTATCTCTCGAGATATATCCGAATGATTTTCTGGGTGTTATAGGTCCGAACGGAGGAGGAAAAACCAC
>JAZQWU010000050.1:0-14569 GCA_045632505.1 Alistipes sp.
CACATTGAAGTCTACGCGGATAATCGCGCGCTTGCCAGTAAAGTCATAATTGTCAATTGCGAACATAACTTTTTGTTTTTAAGTGAATTATACTTGATTGTTATTTCATTAACATTTCTAACGGTGCAAAGATACAAAAAAATGCAGAATGCAGAATGCAAAATGTAAAATTAAATCAAAAATTAGGAGTTAAAAGTATATATTTTTACGGCTTTTAGCTATTGGCCATTAGCTAAAGCACCTCTCATATATTGCGGATATTAAAATTCATACCCGACAATTAACAATAATCATCAAACGGGTCTTCTCCAGTCCACTCCAAACCTTGCTCTAAGGTAAAGTATTTTCGACCTCCATCTTCCTCAAAGAATGTCCCTAAACTTTCATGAATAAACTTACCCTCAAAATAGTAAACTTTACAGAGAGCGTAAGGTTTTATGCTATTGGGGTTGCAACTCAGGACTATAATTGTATTTTCCTTCGTATGAGCTTTGTCGATAACTTTTTGCACCTCATTACTGCCATAATAAATTGTCGAGTTATAAGCTTCACCTATAACAATCTGATTATAGTATTCTTCAACAGGGTTGTTTCCAATCGTATTAGGGCAGCATAAAAAATCTGTTGGCGTTTTCCAATTCATTTGCCATGCAGTTTCTGGCGATTTAGCTTTAACTAGATTTGACTCTGAAAATAATTCTTTGAGTCGATATTCTTCCGCTGTAATACCTAGTTCCGATAAAAAATGATCGGATGCTTGATTTTCTTGACTACTTTCATACTTTTGTATGTGTTCGTGAATAAATTTTCCATCAGAAAAATATATTTTTGACAACCTTAAATATTCATAATTTTCACTAAGCAGGATTAAAGCACCATTGTCTTTTGTGAAAGATATCTTATATATTCTTTCTGCGAATACATCAAATTCTGAAATCATTGTTATACTGCAATATTCGCCTATAACAAGTTGGCTGTAATAATCTTGTAGCGGACTATTTCCAATTGATGTTGGACAACATGGAAATTGTGCAGGTTGTACCCAATTCTTTTGCCACGCAGTTTCGGGCAATTTTGCTTTAACTAAATCGGTATTGAGCGATTGTAGTTGCGTTTCGTCGTTTTGCTGTGATATAGTATCAATTGGTTTAGCAGAGATTTCTTTATTCGGCGATATTGGCACATATTGAGTGATATTCAACTGCTTGCTATACACACCATCGTTCATTTTACCACCAACCAATGGTTTGGGATTCTTTGCTTGTTCTGCCCAATATCGTTTTATGTTTTCATACGCCGTAGTAGCCGCTTCTTTGGTTACAGTACGCATCCATTCCAACGAAGGCTCCTTGACTTGATCGAGTCTTTCTCGCAATATATTTGGATTTTCAATAAACGCTTCAATACTTCCGCATATATAAATAATCTTACTGCGAGTAATCTCATTGTTCAAAGCATTTTCTAAACGAGTAAACCAGCGTAGGTTTTCTACACGATTATTACAACGATTGGTGTCTATGTGGTCCACTATAAACTTTTTTGAATCCCTCTCTCCAAGAAAAGCTGTCGCAACGATTATATGGACTCTATGGTCACCTAATAGCATATAACCCGTTTTGGAATTTTTGAACCCAAATGTCCATCTTTCATCATCAAGACGAAGCCTTTTCCCTTCTCGCTTATGACGAAATATTGCACCATTATCACGCACCGAGTAGTGTTCATCTTTGTAAACACACTCTTTAACCTCTTTATAGTCGTTAATCATATAATTATGATACTTTTTATTTTTCTAATGTCAGTGTAACAACTCCGTCTTTTGCTTGCTTGTGTATATCTTGGATATGTTGTAACCAAATACGAATATGCTCTTTGTTAATGGCAGATATCTGTGATTTATCCATATCAGATTCATTCATAAAAGTCGTATACATTACCATCATTGCATCAATCTTATCCTTGTGTCTATCTCCATCCTCGCTAACAGTCCCTTGTACAGCTTCTCTCGCAAAACAAAAACCATCTCGTACTCTATATCCAAACTTTGCACTATCGCCATACTCTTCAATGTGCTTATTTATGTCGCTATTCAGTTTTATTGGCATCTTTTTCTCATTCCTCGATAAAAATATGCAAGCGACATCGTTTGTACTTAGAGATTTATTCTTTAATATTCTCTCATTGTATCGTTCAAAAAAATGACTAGAGTATGTATGTATTTGGCGAATGAGTATCTCAGGTGAGCCTTCGGTATGCTTATAACCTCCTGCCATTAACTGCATAATAAATCTTTTATTTTTCTCAAAAACAACAGCAAAGTGCCCCACATATGGCTTTTCAACCAATACTCTATGCCCTACATAAAAGAAAATAATATACTTGTTTTGCGTGGCGGGGATAGTATACTCATACCACTCCCATACAGGGAAACGCTTTGCTTTTTTAAACTCTTTAATTGCTTTTGGAAGCAAGCATTCCTTTTTTATCTGGATTTTGTTTAAATCTTTCGAGAGATGATCATACATCTCTTTGTATGTCATAGTCGATAATATCATTGTATCGATATTAAAAGTTGGTCAAAAAGGAGAAATTTCAGAGTAATTTTTAATTCTCAATTTGCCGTAGGCTAGAATACTTCTTGCAGAATTTCGATTGAGCGGACCGAACGGATAGCTTCGAGATGGATGGAGTAGTACTCCACAAGGCGGGAGAGCATCGCTACGCGTTGCTCGCGGTTGAGGGGGATTTCGCCGAGATATTCGAGGTCGCACTCGGTTAGGTCGCGCAGGAGTTCCGCCTCCTCCACATTCATAGCGTGGTCGTGCATCGGCATTTCCGACACATACAAACCCTCGCGCATATCAAACCACCATCCCTTGCGGTGTTCATTGCCCGGGAAGTAGCCGAGGTAGCGGCTCAAGTTCGCCAAAAACCAAAGATGGAAATTCGAGACGCCCTCGTCAATCTCGTCCAACGCGCGCACCGAGCTATGCACAAACTCGAAAAGCGGCTCGTTAGCCTCGCTCTCGCCCACAAGGCGGTACAAGACCTCCGCCATAAAGAGAGCCATTGTCGATTTGCGAATGTCGTAGGGTAGTGACTTGAAAACCACATCGTTCTGCACCTCGCGCATACGATGGAGGTCGCTATGTGGTGACTCCAATCCCTCGAACTGCAACAGAAAAAGCGGTTGAAACAACGCCATCTTCGAGCCGCGCCCACGCGACGAGCGTACGCCCTGCACCATATAACTTTGGCGACCATAGCGATCGGTGAGCATCTGCACGACCATTCCGCTATCGCCATACTTCACGGTCGATAGCACCACGCCTCGTGCTTTATAGCCCTTCATCGCTTGTGCCATAGTTAATTGACAATTGATAATTGAAAATTGACAATTAAGGTTTTATATTTATAAGTTTTCCGTTTTAACCCTGCTACGCAGGCTTTTCCTCCTCGCGGCTCGGCATAGTGTGCAAGCACCCTCTGCTCTCGCTCCGCATCGTCGGTTCCGCTTTCCGTTTTCCGTTTACAACGATATTTTTTCGATTGTTTCACGCAGTCGCGAGGTGTCGAGATGAGTATATATCTCGGTTGTTTCGATGCTTTCGTGACCAAGCATCTCCTGCACCTGGCGGATGCTTGCTCCGCCCGCGAGTAGGTGTGTAGCGAACGAGTGGCGGAAGATGTGCGGACTCACCGTCTTGTCGATGCCAGCACGCTCCACAGCATCGCGAATGACGTAGAACACCATCACGCGCGACAATGCTTTACCTCGGTTGTTCAAGAATAGGATGTCTCGATTTTTGGAGTCTTTCGCTTGGCGTTCGTCCATATAGAGCATTATGCGTTCGCGTGCGAGGTTGCTGATAGGCACAAGGCGTTGCTTGTTGCCCTTGCCCACTACGCGGATATAGCCCTCGCCAAAGAAGAGGTCGGAGAGGCGCAATGCCGTAAGTTCCGATACGCGCAATCCGCACGAGTAGAGCAGCTCCAACATCGCTCTGTCTCGCTTGCCTTTGGCGGTATCGAGCGGTATGGAGTTGATAATCTGCTCCACCTCCTTGACGGTCAATACATCGGGAAGGTGGCGCGTGCGCTTGGGTGCAGAAATCATTTCAGTGGGCGACTGCTCAATCTTGTCGTTGATGAGTAGATAGTTATAAAAACTCTTTACGCCACTCAGCTCGCGTGCTTGCGAAGCCTTCGAGTGTTTGCACTCCTCGAACAAGAAGCCGAGGTACCGCTCCACCATATATTGCTCGACTTCTGTTGGTGGCACGTTGTATTGGCGAAGAATAAACACGGCAAAGTTGGTGTAGTCGCGCATATACGCCTCCACCGTATTCTTCGACAAACCCTTCTCGAGTCGCAGATGCTGCTCGAAGCCCTTTGCCGCCTTATTCCACTTTTCGCTATTATCCGCCATTGTCGGGACGTTACTCCTTCATTATTTTGTTTTGGTGGTTGATGCTCTCGACGTGGATAGCATCGAGCAGCGTCTGCAAAAACTCTACGCTTAGGCCAAGTGAAGCACTGCGAGCCATAGTGCGCTCTGCGATGCTCTCCCAGCGCACTGACTGCAAGATGCGAACATCGTTCTCGCGCTTGATGCGACCGATATTTTCAGCCACCTTCATACGCTCGGCGAGGAGTTTCAAGATTTCGCGGTCGAGCGAATCTATCTGCTCTCGAAGTCCGAGTAGCGCGTGTTGGAAAGACTCCGACGCAGAGGCTTCGGCGCGCCATTTTATGCTGTCGATAACCTTCGCAAAGTCTTCTGGAGTAAGTTGCTGCTTGGCATCGCTCAACGCCTTCTCAGGGCAGATGTGGCTCTCAA
Organism: Alistipes sp.; assembly: GCA_045632505.1. Lineage (GTDB taxonomy): Bacteria > Bacteroidota > Bacteroidia > Bacteroidales > Rikenellaceae > Alistipes. The sequence goes on from JAZQWU010000050.1 coordinate 4,841, forward strand.
TCATAAAACCATCATAACCTAAGTCCGCTGCTTGTTGTGCTATATCTTGGATATATTGACGCTTTCCGCAGATGTGCGATGGATCGCAAATCATTGGTAATTCAGGCATACGGCGACGCATCTCGAGTGCAAGGTGCCACATCGGAGCATTTCGCAAGTCGCCTGCGCCATATCCTGAGAATCCACGATGGATAAGGCCTATATTTTTGATGCCACAAGCGAGAAGTCGCTCCACGCCTCCTGCCCATAGGTCGATATCGGCACTTACGGGATTCTTTACGTAGACCATCTTATCTGTACCGCGCAAAGCTTCGGCAACCTCTTGCATAGAAAATGGATTCGATACGGTGCGAGCACCTACCCAATAGATGTCTAAGTCATATATTGAGGCTTCCTCTACGTGTTTGGCATTTGCAACTTCTGTCGTTATAGGCAACCCTGTGACTTCGCGAGCCTCCGCAAGCCACGGTAAAGCCTCTACACCATAACCCTCGAAGGTGTTGGGCTTGGTACGAGGTTTCCAAATTCCTGCACGCAAAACATCAACCTTGCCTGTTGCGGCAAGTGCTTGTGCTGTGGCAAGTACCTGCTCTCTACTCTCGGCACTGCAAGGGCCTGATATAATCAGAGGTTTCTTCTGCACCATAGTATAATCGTTTTCTAAATTGTTACTATCTATTCTTATAGATAGCAAAACTCGTAAAAGGTTAATTTTGTGTCGTTAAAAATATCTTGGATTTATCTACTTTAAGCGTATCCGTCATTGCGAGAGACGATAGGCTCGTGGCAATCTCCCACGTAACAGGTAGCTAGGAGATTGACCTTCGGTCTTCACTGCTCCGCCTCGGCATAGTTCAAACAGGTTTGACTCTGCTCTCGGCTTAATCGCAGCGTTCCCACGCTTGCTTCTGCTCGCTCGGAATGACGACTTGGTATCACACTCCTAAAGTAGATAATTCACAAATGTCAGCGTGTTACTTCACCTCCTCGATGACGTGTACCGAACTTGCGAAGGTCTTGCGGAGTGGGAAGTTCATACCATCGTTGATGAGGAACTCGCCGCTGAACTCCTTGCCCTCGCCCCAGAAGAGAGGCTTCTCGGTGACGTTAATCTCGCGAACGCGGTAACGCTTGTTCGGGTCGAGTCCGTTGAGTTTAATCACGCACTGCGAGTCGCGTCCCGAGTAGAGGAAACGGTAGGTGAATACTACGGCGCGACTCTTATCCTTCTCGACATACATCATCGACGAGTAACCCTTACCATCGTATGGAGAGTGGAGGCGATAGAGGTCGCCATAGTTGATTGTCGAACGAATCTCCTTGTAGTTGGCGATAGCCTTGCGTGCAAAGACCTTCTCCTCCTCGGTGAGGTCTTTTGGCTGAAGCTCCATACCCAAACGTCCACTCATCGCCATATCGAAGCGGAACTTGAGAGGTGTGATGCTACCAGTCTGGTGGTTAGGCACTGCCGAAACGTGCGAGCCCATAACCAACGAAGGGTAGATGTGGCTCATTCCGTACTGAATGAAGATACGAGTGTAGGCGTCGGTGTTGTCGCTTGTCCACACCTCGTCGTGATACTTCAACGCGCCATACTCAACGCGACCACCACCCGAAGCACAAGCCTGAATCACTACGTTCGGATAAGCCTTGCGGATACGCTCGTAAACCTTATAAAGACCTTGTGTGTACTTCACCCAGAACTTGCTCTGCTCGTCTGCGCCGAGATAGTCTGAGCCGACATTCTCTACGTGGCGGTTAGCATCCCACTTGATATAAGAGATATGCTTCGACAACTTCATTGTGCGGTCGAATACGCCGAATACAAAGTCCTGAACATCTGGGTTCGAGAGGTCGAGAATCCACTGACGGCGGGTTGTGGTCTGCTCGCGACCATTGTTTCCAACCACCCACTCAGGATGCTTCTCGGCAAGTTCGCTCTTTGGATTTACCATCTCAGGCTCGATCCAGATACCAAACTTAAGACCCTTCGATACTGCGTACGAAGCGATGTCGTCGATACCTGCAGGCAACTTGGTTGCGTTAACCTCCCAATCGCCCAAACCCTGACGAGCATTGTTGCGAGGGTACTTGTTACCAAACCAACCATCGTCCAAAACGAAGAGCTCGAGTCCCATATCGGCAGCGTCGTCAATCATCTGCTTGCAAACGGCTGCATCGAACTTGAAGTATGCTCCCTCCCACGAGTTGAGGAGTGTAGGGCGCAATGTTGTAGGGCTGTAAACGCCGTCGCGACGAGCCCAGTCGTGAAGGTTGCGCGATGCCTGACCTGCACCCTCGCTCGAGAAGGTGAAGATAGCATCCGGAGTTACGAATGTCTCACCCGAAGCAAGCGAATACTCTGCCGAGTAAGGGTTGATACCCGAGAGGATGTTGAGCCACTCAAAGTCGTCAACCTCGAACGAAAGGTCGAAGTTTCCTGTCCAAGCCAACGCACCAGCCACAACGTTGCCGTGATTCTCGTTGAGCGGAGCATCGAGTGACACCATAAAGCTCGGATTCTCGATTTGTACACCACGAACGTGCTTTTGCGAGTAGATGGTCTTGATGCCCTTAGTAAGCTGAGTCTCAGTGAGGAACATCTCACGAGCCCACTGACCGTGGAATTGTGTGAGGTAGTATCTGTCGGCTACGAGCGATACGTTTGCGCTGTAGTAGTTGCGCAACTTTACCTCGCCCGATTCGCGGTTTGTAATCTCGCTATGAGCAACGATTACATCCTCTGCCTGGTATGCCTTGTAGACCAATCGCACGTCGAAAGGCAACTTTGTGTCGGTAGTTACGATAGTGGTTGTGGTTACGCCATTCTCGCTCTTAACATCGTGCGACACGTAGCGTAACTCGGTGTTCAAATCGCCGTCCGAGTGGGTTACAGCCAATGCTGCACGACGCTGCTCGCGACCACCCTGTGCGGTGTATGCGTGTGGGTCGGTGCAGAAGTCGGTACGGCGAGTGAACTTCTTATTGATGATTGGTGTCGGGTCGGCAATTCGCTTACCATAGTAGCGGAAAAGCAACTCTCCGTTCTTGTCTACGGTGAGCAACATTGCAGTATTCTCGGTCGCAATCTCGATGAAACGAGGCGATTTGTCAATAGACAGTGGCTGCTCTACGCGCTTCTTTGCTGCTACCGATCCCAATGAAATTGACAATCCAATAATAAAAAGTAGTAGTTTTTTCATAGTTAGTATGTTTTATTTTAGTTTTCTCCAATGATAAATATCGTAGGGCGTTTGTTGATATCCGGCACACCAATCTTGCGCCACTCGGCAATGGTGGCGGTGCGGATATATTCGTTTTTCGATGTTATGTCGCACGCGATGCAGAGACGTGTATTTGCGCCACACGAAGCTAAAATCTGCTCCGCCAACTTGGTGTTGCGGTAGGGTGCTTCGATAAAGAGTTGAGACTGGTGCTCGCCTGTTGCGCGGCTCTCCAAACGCTTAATGGCGCGTGTGCGGTCGGGCTCTTTGACTGGGAGGTAGCCGTTGAATGCGAACGACTGACCGCTCAATCCCGAGGCCATCACCGCCATAATAATCGACGAAGGACCTACCAACGGAACGATGCGAATACCTGCGCGGTGGCACGCCTCGACAACAAGTTGTCCAGGGTCTGCCACTGCGGGAACTCCCGCCTCCGAGATTACGCCAGCCGAGCGACCAGCCTTGATTTTCGCAACCATTCGCTCGATGTCGCGTGGCGAGGTGGTGTGCTCGCTCAACTCGTCGAACTCCAACGCATCAATCTGTCCCGACAAGCCAGCCTTCGAGAGGAAGCGGCGTGCCGAACGGAGATTCTCCACGATGAAGTAGTCCAACGAGGTTATTACCTCACGATTTCCCGTCGGGGTAACATCGTAGGGCATTGTATCCTCCGAAATCGGACAAGGGATTAAATATAGTGTTCCTTTATTCATTTATATAAATTCGTTTTACTCGTTTTGCCACCGAGGTCAAAACCTCATAAGGAATTGTGCCGAGCACAGACGCCATATCGGCTGCAGTGTTGCCTCGTTCGGCTGAGAAGATGGTCACCTCGTCGCCCTCCTCGATACCTTCGATATGGGTGATGTCAATCATACAACTATCCATACAGATATTGCCTATGGTCTTGGCGCGTTTGCCACCGACAATCATCTCCCACGCACCATTTCCGAGGCGACGATTCAATCCATCGGCATATCCGATAGGAATTGTGGCAATCACCCTCTCGCCTACGATTTTGCCGTTGCGACCGTAACCTACGGTGTCGCCGTCGTGGAGTGTGCGAATCTGCACAATGCGTGTGCGGAGTGTCGAAACTGGCTCCAGCTCCTCGCCCTCGGTTGACGAAAAACCGTAAAGACCAATGCCTAAGCGGCACATATCGAAGCGTGCCTCCTCGAAGCGCAACATCGCCTCCGAAGCGGCGGCGTGGCGCAGAGGTCGGTATGGCAACGAGGCCATAATGGCGTGGCTTATGCGGTCGAACGTGGCAATCTGCTCCTTCGAGAAATCGTCTTGTGCTGCGTCATCAGCCACGCAGAGGTGGGTGAATATCGATGCAACGCGCACGTTTTGTGCTACGTTTGCCAACTCCTTGTTCAGCTCCTCAACATCGCTCTCGGCAAAGCCCAAGCGGTGCATTCCGCTATCAATCTTGAGGTGTATTGGATAGTTTATCTCACCGGCACGCTCCACCGCTTGCACAAACGATGCGAGCGAACGCAACGAATAGATTTCAGGCTCGAGCGAGTGGGCAATCATCGTGTCGAAACTTGCATCGTCGGCATTCAACACCACGATAGGCATTGTGATACCGCCCTCGCGCAATGCTACGCCCTCGTCAGCGAATGCAACAGCAAGATATGCTACTCCCTGCTTCTGTAACATCTGCGCGACCTCTACCTCGCCTGCGCCATATCCCGATGCCTTTATCATCGCTACGAGTCGTGTCGATGCTCCAATCTTAGAACGGAAGTAGTTGATGTTGCGTGTCATAGCCTGCAAATCCACCTCCAAGATTGTGGTGTGCGAATGTTGTTCCAAGCGGTGCGATATACGCTCCATACGGCTTGCGCGATTACCCTTGATAAGTATTGCGTGGTCGGTAATGCCGAGTTTTGAGATGTTTGTCAATGCCTCCTCTGTTGAGGCGAAGAATGTACTGTTCGATGCGAATAGTGTTCGATGCTGCGACAATGCCTTGCCAATGCCGACAAAGTGGTCAATCTCTGCCTCGCGCACCATTCGTGCAACCTCGGTGTAGATGTTGCCGTCGTTTTGCAGAATGTCCGAGAGAATCAACATCGTCTTGCGCTGCGCAGCCACCGAACGAAGGTGGTCGAGAGCAATCGAAAGCGAGTTCAAATCGGCACTATACGAGTCGTCGATAATTACCGAGTTGTTGATGCCCTGCTTAACCTCCAAGCGCATTGCAACGGGTTGCAACTGCGAGAAGTCAGGCTCTGCAAAGCCCATCTCAGCAAAGAATGCTGCAACGAGTTCGGCATTGTTCTGCGTCGCCTCGTTGCCCTTGAGCGAACTCTCGGTGTTGGTAGCATCTACCAAATATCTATCGCTGTATTTTGATGTAATTGCCTCTGCCAAAGCAGAATATGCCGAGTGGTAGATGATGCTCGGCGCACTCTGTGCCAAGAGCAACTTTTCCGATATCTTCTCCTCTAACGATGCAAAGCCTTGTGCGTGAGCATCGCCAATCGAGGTGAAGATGACCATATCGGGTTGAATCATCTTCTCGAGTCGCTCCATCTCGCCCTTCTGCGAAATGCCAGCCTCGATAATCGCCATATCGTAGGAGTTGTCCAACATCAACAATGACAATGCTACGCCCAACTGCGAGTTGTAACTGCGAGGCGAACGGAAAATCTTCACATCGCTCGGTGCGCACTGCGCAATCCACTCCTTGACGGTGGTCTTGCCGTTCGAGCCAGTGATGCCGATGACCTTGCCACCGAACTGCTTGCAGTGGTGTGTTGCCAATGCCTGCAATGCCGTGAGAGAGTTCTCCACTACCACAGCTCCGCAACCCTCCGCAAGTTCGATTTCGTGCTCCACCATAAATGCCTTGACACCACGCTCAGCAACCTCTGCGAGGTGGTCGTGGGCATCGTGGTTGACACCGCACATTGCAACAAAGAGTGTGTCGTGCGTAAGTGCATACGAACGGCTATCGGTGGCAATGACTGCCACCTCCAAGTCGCATCCCACGAGGCGACCTCCTACGATTGTTGCTATGTCGGAAAGGCGATATTTCATATCTTACTCCTTGAATGTTACTATTGTTATGCCCGAACCACCGCGATCTGGGTGGTCGTCGGTTGCGCTTGCCACTTGTGGCAATGAACGAAGGTAGCGACGTACCTCCTCCTTCAGTGCGCCAGTACCCTTGCCGTGCAAGATGGTGACGGTCGAAACACCAACCATCAATGCATCGTCCACCAAGTCTTGCACCTGTTCCAATGCCTCCATTACGCGCTCGCCACGAATATCAATTGACGAACGGAAGTTCAAACGGCGTTGCGAGATGTCGGCAGAGATGACTGTGCGCGGAGTCTCGGGGCGAGTCATTCGCTTGAACTCTGCCGAGGAGATAACCTCCAATCGCGCAGCCTCTACGGTGGTGAGAATCGCTCCAAATGCAACTTGTGCCTTCTTGCCACGAATCTCCTTCACTACACCCACACCATTTTGTCCCAGGAGGCGCACCTTTGCTCCAATCTCCAGCGGAAGAGTCTTCTTAACGGGTTGTTGTGGTTGTTCAGCCTTCTTCTCGGCTGGGTTGTTCTTGCGCTCCTCGCGTCGCTGCTGACGACGGCGGAGTCGCTCCATCTCGCGCTCAATGCGCTCATTATCTTGTGAGTTATCCGCCTCAATTTCCTCGCGGAACTCCTCGAACTCGCGACGCAATAACTTGGTCTGCTCCTTCTCGGCTTGAGCCTCGCGGATACCTTTAATGGTATTCTCAATCTGTCGGTTAGCCTCCGCCACCAACTCCTTAGCCTGAGCCTTTGCCTCGTGGATGATGCGGTTACGCTCCTCGCGAATGTTGGAGAGTTTCTCGCTCAATGCTTGCTCCATCTCCTCGACCTTACGGTCGGTTTGGCGGATGCGCTCACGCTTCTGCGCCCAGTAGTGCTTGTCGCGTGCGACCTCGCGTAACTGCTTCTCCAAATCGATATGCTCCGAGCCAGCCTTATCCTTGGCGGATGCGATAATATCCTCGGGCAAACCTATCTTGCGTGCAATCTCAATGGCGAACGAACTACCTGGCTTACCGCACTCCAAGCGGAACAATGGGCGGATGTTCTGCACGTCGAACATCATCGCACCATTGGTTACGCCCTCGTTGTTCGAGGCGTAGTATTTGATATTGGAGTAGTGGGTGGTGATTACACCATAGCAGCCACTTGCCACCAACTTCTCGAGTATCGCCTCGGCAATAGCCGCACCTATGACAGGCTCTGTTCCCGAGCCGAACTCATCAATCAGGACCATCGTGCTTCCGTCTGCTCCCGCCACCATTGCCTTCATATTGAGGAGGTGTGACGAGTAGGTAGAAAGGTCGTTGTCGATGGATTGTTCGTCACCAATATTTATATATATCTTGTCGAATACGGGCAACTCGCTCATCTCCGATGCGGTGATAGGGTAGCCGCACTGGAACATATACTGCAACAGACCGATAGTCTTCAAGCAAACAGACTTTCCACCGGCATTCGGACCCGAGATTACAAGTATTCGCTTCGACTTGTCGAGTTCTACGTCGAGCGGTATGATTACGCGCTTCTGACGCTTGAGCGACTGCGACAACAAGGGGTGCTTCGCGGTGTTGAGTACCAAGCGGTCATCGTCTGAGATAATCGGCTTACCTGCGTTATTCTCCACCGCCCAGCGAGCCTTGGCGCGTACCATATCCACCACCGCCATAAACTCCTCGGTACGCTCGACATCTTTGATGTCAGCACGCACAGTTTCGGTGAAGGCGGTCAAGATGCGGACAATCTCTCTGCGCTCCTCGTACTCCAACTCGCGCAACATATTGTTCAACTCCACCACCTCGGCTGGTTCGACGTAGAAGGTCTTTCCCGTCGCCGACTCATCGTGGATGAAGCCGTTGAGTTTGCGCTTGTTCGCTGCCGTTACTGGAATTACAGCACGACCCTCGCGGATTGAAATCGAGGCATCGCTTTCGACGATACCGCTCGACTTCGCCGCTTGCAGAATCGCTTGGAGTCGCTTCGACACTTGTCCCTCGTGACGACGAATCTGCTGACGGATATTGCGCAACTCCTCCGATGCACCATCGCGTACGGTGTTGCTCTCGTCAATTATTCGGCGTATGTCGGCAACGATGTGCCACAACGCCTTGACTGGTTTTGCGAGGTGGGTGAGAGTAGGGTAGCGCTCGGCATCGCTCTTGTGTAAGAACTGCACGAAGTCGCCAGCCGAAATCAATGCCTTGCCCAACTGTACGACCTCCATAACCTCAAGGAATGTACCCTCGACCTTTGCCTTTTCGACAATCTCGGCAATGTCGTAGAACTCCTCGGTCGGTGCTTCACGCTCCGAAAGGAGAATCTGTCGCATCTCCTCGGCGAGGGAGTGTCGGCGTTCTATCTCGCGTCGAACATTTGTGAATCCTTCGCTTTGGAGCAATTCGCGTGCGTGCTGCATTGTACATAATGCAACAACCTGCTCACGAATGGTCGAAAAACCAATCTTCGACTCAAAGTTTGAAGGATAGATAAAACTCTTTGCCACCCTTAGTTACCTCCTACTTGTTTTTTGCCTCTTTAGCTGCTTTCTTTGCTGCTTTGTCAGCCTGCTTCTCCTCGTATGTCTTGCCACCAAATACGGTTACGTTGATGTAACGCTTTGGATTCTCCTTCAAGTCGGCAAGCAAGAGCGAGAGGTTCTGCGATGCCTGAGCCAACTCCTTGTACAACTTCTCGTCAGATACGAGGTTGCCGATAGAGCCCTTACCGCTGTTAACCTTTGCTAAGAGGGTGTTCACCTCGTTAATTGCCTGACTCAACTTAGCAACGCTCTGCTGTTCGGTCAAGGTGTGTGTAACCTCGTTGATGTCGGTGAGGATGCTATCCAACTTCGCTCCATTCTCGTTGAGTGTAGCGCAGAAACCATCGATGTTGCCGATGATGTTCGACTTCTTCAAGTCTGCCATCACTGCGTTGAGGCTTGCGATGGTCTTGGTCAAATTTTTCGAGTTGTTGTCAATCAACGAATCTACGCCCGAGATGGTCTGGTTGAGGTTGTCGAGGAGGGTTGTTACGCTCTCTTTCACGCTACCCAACTCGTTTGCCAAGGTGTCGAACATATCAAGCGTAACGCCAGTCTGAATAGCGTCACCATTCGCCAAATACTCCTTTGCCTCGCCCATCTTGATTTCGATAGACTTGCCACCCATCAAACCTGCGCTGAACATCATCGCCTTCGAGTCTACTGGGATGTCGAAGTCGCTACTTACTGCGAGCTCAACATCTACGCCTCCCTTCTCCAAGTTTACCTCTACGCCAGTTATCTGACCAACCTTTACGCCACTGATAACTACGGCTGCAGCATCCTGCAAACCATTTACTGCCTCGTAGTGTGCAGTGTAGGTGCGGCTACGGCCAAGCACATCGAGTCCACTCAAAAAACGAATACCGGCCCAAGCCGCAAGCAGTATTACAACTGCATAAATTCC
>JAZQWU010000051.1:0-2601 GCA_045632505.1 Alistipes sp.
GTCATCTAACAACGTAACTATCACAGTTATGGCTGAGATGCCAGAGATTCCAACTGACCCAGAGCCAGAGAACCTTGCATTCAACCACCGTGGTTTGTTCATCGACCACACTGGTGTTAACTGCGGTTACTGTCCTTCTGTAATTGACGTATTTCGTAGCCTTGCTAAGACAGATGCTCACAAGCACTACCAGGAGGTAACTATTCACGCTGGTAGTTTTGCAACCGGCGACCCTGCAAACTCTGATGCTGCAACAAAGGTATGGGAGTTCCACGGTTCAGCAGGAAGCAAGCCAGATGTACGTCTTAACTTCTACTGCGGCAAGATTGAGCAGCGAAGTGTAGCTGCGTACACAAACGCTCTTATGAGCTACATCAAGGAGGATGGCGCTGACGCTGGTATCACATTGGCAGTTGAAGGTGACAACACTACTATCTACTGCGCTGCACAGGTTAAGGCTGCTGTAGCACAGGAGTACAAGGTTGTTGCTTGGTTGCTCGAGAGCGGTATCTATAGCCCTAATCAGTCAGGTGCTACAAAGGATTACCACAAGATCTACGACTTCGCACTTCGTAACATCTCTGGCGAGTACTCAAAGGCTAACATCTCTGGTGAGTCAATAGGCATTCTTGAGGCTGGTAAGACTCACGACTGCGCATTCCAGCTTCCTATCAAAAGCACAAAGTGGAACTGGGAGAAGATGGGTGTTCTTGTAATCGTTTCTGCAAAGGACGCACAGGGTCGCTGGGAGGTTGCTAACGCAGCATACTGTAATGTTGGCGAGGAGAAGACTTACGAGTACGTTGAGGTTGAGTAAAACACCCCTATCGTAATAACAAAAACACCTCAAACTCTGTTTGGGGTGTTTTTTGTTTTTGTAAAGTATGCAGAACAAATAGCGCCCCAAGTGTTGATATCTCGATACAAATCACTATCTTTGCATATATATAAATATATAGACTATGAAATACGCTATTATCTCTACCGAAAAGGGTGATATGAAGGCCGAGCTTTATGCCGAGGAGACACCTATCACCGTCGATAACTTCGTGAAGCTCGCCGAGAGCCACTTCTACGATGCACTATGCTTCCACCGCGTGATTCCCGACTTCGTGATTCAGGGTGGCTGCCCAAAGGGTGATGGCACAGGAGGCCCAGGATATACTATCCCTTGTGAGACACGCGCCGAGCGTCAGTATCACGACCGTGGCGTACTCTCGATGGCTCATCGTGGTCCTAACACCGGCGGCTCGCAGTTCTTCATCTGCCACAACCGTATGAACACCCAGCACCTCGACGGCCGACATACCTGCTTCGGTAAGGTTATCGAGGGTGTGGATGTTATCGATGATATCCGCCCTGGCGACCTTATCCTTTCAATCACAATCGTCGAGGAGTAAAATCTACCGAAAATGAACGACATTAAGCCCATATTCTCGGAGTGTTCCGAGCCTCTATACATCGCTGGCCCTTGCAGCGCCGAGAGCCGTAGCCAACTACTTGCCACTGCCCGCGACATTGCGGCGATGGGGGTTAAGGTGCTACGCGCTGGAGTGTGGAAACCCCGCACCAAGCCTGGCTCGTTTGAGGGCATAGGACGTGAGGCTCTGGCGTGGCTACGTGAGGCCAAGCAGGAGTATGGGCTTAATGTTATTACCGAGGTCGCAACACCCGAACACCTTGAGTATGCCCTCGAGGCGGGTGTGGATGGCGTGTGGATTGGCGCACGCACCACGACAAACCCATTCGCAACGCAGCAGATTGCCGATGCCCTGAAGGGTGTCGACACCGCTGTCATCGTGAAAAACCCCGTAATACCCGATGTGGACCTCTGGGTGGGCGCAATAGAGCGTATATATAATAGTGGTGTGCGACGCATCGCCGCCGTACATCGTGGCTTCGGCACACACCAGACATCGCAATATCGCAACGCCCCACATTGGTCGGTACCTATCGAGTTACATCGCCGCATCCCTACCCTACAAATCCTCTCCGACCCCAGCCATATCGGTGGTCGCCGCGACCTTGTAGCACAGCTCTCGCAGCAGGCTCTAGACCTCGGATTCTCGGGACTTATGATAGAGTGCCATAACTACCCCGATGAGGCGCTCAGCGACGCTGTACAGCAGATTACGCCCGAAACCTTGCGCGAGATACTACACACGCTTAAATTGCGCCGTACGCCCGTAGAATCGAATGTTCTGGGCGACTATCGCTCCCACATCGACACAATCGACAGCCGCATCATCGAGCTTCTTGCCGAGCGTATGGACGTGGCACGCGAGATTGGACACTACAAACAGCAGCACGCGATGGCGGTTGTGCAGCACGATAGATACAACGAATTGCTCCAATCTGCCGAGGCACGCGCCGCATTTATGGGCCTTTCGCGTAGTTTTATCAACCAAATTTTTAGCGCTATCCACGAAGAATCTGTTCGCCAGCAGCTCGAAATCGAGAAAAAATAGCAGTTTTTTTTTGAGCGCTGCGACGAATTTTTAACCTGTCTGCGACAACTTTTAGGGTAGCTTGCGAAGAATTTGCAGGGAAATTCTATAAAATTTGAGGCATAATTCCACTTTTTTGTAAAATTTCCGACAA
>JAZQWU010000052.1:0-12542 GCA_045632505.1 Alistipes sp.
AAGGATGTTAACCTCGCTGCTTTGAAGTAGTCCGAGACTAACATAACACAAAATAGGCTTCCAATCGGAAGCCTATTTTTTTATTCTTACTTGATAACCTTTCTACTTTAATATCGCATTAGTGATTCCCTCAACGTCGTAGCCGCAAATGTGTCGCAGCTCTGCAACTGTGCCGTGCTCGATGAAGGTATCGTCAATGCCAAGTGTTACGACTGGTGTAGAGATGTTGTTATCGTTGAGCAACTTCACTACAGCCTCGCCTGCACCGCCTCGAATTATGCCATCCTCGACGGTTACGATGCGCTTAACCTTGCGTGCCACTTCGAGGATAGTCTCTTCGTCAAGAGGCTTAGCAAAACGCATATCGTAGACCGCAGTGCTTACACCTACAACCTCAGCCTGTCCGGCAGCCACCTCGGCATCAGCACATAGCGCACCAAAGGCAAATAGCGCTACATCACTACCCTCTTTTACCTGGCGCGCCTTGCCGACCTCTATCGCCTCGAATGGCATATCGCGCCACTCTGTGCCTCGGCCAGTGCCACGCGGATAACGAATCGCAAACGGAGCATCGCTCTGCAATGCGGTAAACATCATATTTCGCAACTCCCATTCATCTGACGGAGTGGCAATCGTGATATTCGGAATACATCCGAGATAGGCAATATCGAAGATTCCGTGATGTGTAGCACCATCCTCACCAACAAGACCACCTCGGTCGAGACAGAATATAACGGGCAGATTCTGCAACGCCACATCGTGAATGATATTGTCGTAAGCGCGCTGCATAAATGTCGAGTAGATATTGCAGAATGGTCGCGCACCCGCAGCGGCAAGTCCTGCCGAGAATGTTACGGCGTGTCCCTCGGCAATACCTACATCGAAGCATCGCTCTGGCATCTCCGCCATCATTATCGTCATCGAACATCCTGACGGCATCGCTGGGGTGACTCCCACAACGCGACGGTCCATCTTCGCGAGGTCGAGCAGTGTCTGACCAAAGACATCTTGCAGACGAGCGCTCTTCGACGCACTCTTAATTCGTTCACCAGTCTCAGGGTTGAAACATCCTGGCGCGTGCCATACCGAGAGATTCTCCTTGGTAGGGGCATAGCCGTGTCCCTTCTCGGTGATGACGTGGAGAAGTTTCGGCGAGCCGATATCCTTCAAGGCGCGCAATGTACGCACCAAGCGCTTAACATCGTGACCATCCACGCGTCCGAAGTAGCGAAAACCAAGACTCTCGAAGAGGTTACTATTCTGCAACAATCCGTGCTTCACCGCATTTCCGGCCTTACGGCAGAAATTCAGCATACGCGGTGTACGCGAAAGCGCAGACCACAAACCCTGCTTGAAGCGGTTATATTTCGACGAGGTTGAGAGTCGCAATAGGTAGTGATTCAACGCACCCTGCGACTGGTCAATCGACATATTGTTATCATTCAAAATCACCAAGATATCGGTCAACTTATCCGAGCCAGCATTGTTGAGTCCCTCAAAGGCCAAACCGCCAGCGATAGATCCATCGCCAATTACTGCAATGCTCTTGAACTCCTTGCCCTGCAACTTTGCAGCCTTTGCCATACCGAGAGCAGCTGAGACCGAAACCGACGAGTGACCAGCACCGAAGGCATCGTACTCGCTCTCCGCCATACGCGGAAAGCCACTGATACCGCCAAGACGACGGTTTGTCGAGAAGACATCACGACGCTCGGTGATAATTTTATGGGCGTATGCCTGGTGACCTACATCCCAAATCAACTTATCATTCGGGGTGTCATAGACATAGTGTACAGCAACGGCAATCTCCACCGCACCGAGTGACGATGCGAGGTGACCAGGATTTACGGCACACTGCTCGATAATGTATTGACGTACCTCAGCGCAATAGCGAGGCAATTCGTCAATCGAGAGCTTGCGCAAATCGGCAGGCGAGTCAATGTTATAGAGATATTTATATTCGAGTTTTGTCATACTTCATCTTTTTAGAATGGATATCCAACGCCAAAGTTGAGCGAGGTGTTCTTCCACTTGAAGTTGTGAATCCATCGTTCACCCTCAGGGTTATTAGGGTTGTGCAGCTGTATACCCCAATCCAAACGCAATATTGCGAACTTGATATCGAGTCGCAAACCGACACCCGTATTGAATGCCAACTGCTTGTAGAAACTATTGAAATGGAATACCGACGCCTCGTGATAGGTCACGCCCTTACGATTAATATACCATATGTTACCTAAATCGAGGAATGTCGCACCGTGGAACATACCCCAAATTGGGAATCGGAATTCGAGGTTAGCCTCCAACTTCATATCACCGAGCTGGGTAGGATATACCACATTCGTAGGTGCTGGCGAAGCACCTGGACCGAGAGTTCGTGGCGCCCAACCACGCATACTATTGCTACCGCCCGCATAGAACAATCTATCGAACGGCACAGCATCGGAGTTGCCGTAGGCGTAGGCAACACCCGCATAAACGCGAGCTGCCAAAGCCGTAACCTTACCAAACATAATTCTATGGCTGGCATCAACATCGGCACGAGCATACTGAGAGTAGCGAATACCGAAGAGTTCGTAGTAGTTCTTGTCGACCTGTGGTTTCGAGAAGAGATGAACCAAACCATTCACGAGGTTACCCGACAATTCGCAGTTTGCTCGCAAGGTTGTCTGGTTGTTCGGAGCATCGCGATACTGCTTCTTGAGGATGTACGAACCCGAAATCGCCACAATCAACTGCGACTGGAAACTATGCTTGAGGTACTGATTCTGCAGCGAGTTGAAGTATGACTCGTCAATTTCCGACACATCTACCCAGTTGATACCTATCGGGCGCAGTACGAACGATGAGTTTGTACGATTTCGCCACGAATATACCCACGAAATACTTGACAGGCCTCGTCTGTAGTATGGACGGTCCTGATAGTTGTAGGATATCTCGAACTTGGTCTTTGGAGCAAGGATATTGCTGTTTATCGCATAGTTCGCCAAGAGGAATCGTGGTAACGAGAGACTCGCCGAGACACCAAACTCCATAGCGTGTCGCTTTCTCGAATTTGGCGCTTTCATATACTCATATCCAGCCGTACCAGTCACCTCGAGCATCTCTGCACCTCGGAAGATATTTCTATTCTGGTAACCCACCACTGCGGTCAAACCATAGAAACTCGATGTGGTAGAGGCCTCCAACTCTGCCTTGATACCCTGCTGAAGGGCTGGCGTGCAGTAGATATCACAATCGAGATACTTCTCGCGAGTGTAGTTCAGCTGTCTATTTTTTGCATCCGCGCCACTACCCACAAGGGTAATGAGGTTGTTTCGCAAAGTATCTGCCGACTCTGCAAAGTTGATACGCGCACTCTTGAAGTAGCCCATCGCCATCAAATTGGCATAGGTGCTATTCACCTGAGAGTAGTTGTAGAGGTAGTTCGGATAGAGCGGAATTCGGCCACGCAACACCTTAGGGCGCACCTTAGGTCTCTCGCCCTGGAACTTGATGTTCAGACCACGATACTCCATCGAATCGAACTGCGCAAAGTAGTTCGGCTCGCTCTTCGCCAAAACGGCATTATAGTCAGGCACGATGTTGACATTACGCAGACGATAGACCATATTGTTGTCATATATCGCCTCGCCTCGCACATCGTAGCCCGTCAAATTCTGCTTAATCACAACCTTCACGCCCACCTTGCGGTCACCACTAAGTGTGTCAGCGATATACTCCACATTGTTGACCGAGAAGTTGTAGTAGCCACGATCCTTCAAGTAGAGAGCAATGCGTTCACGCTCCTTCTCGAGCACCGAGATATCAAAGATATCGCCCTTGTGCAACAAGGTATTCACCGTATCGGGCAGAACAATCGGCTCGAGGAATCTATCGCGGAAGTCGTATGATATCGAGCTAATCATATATGGCTTGCCCTGCTTGAGCGAGTAGGCAACCTTTGCGCGTTTGCGACGAGAGGTGGTATCCACAGAGAATCCAACGTGTGAAGCGTAGTAACCGCGAGAGTCGAGGTACAACTTCAAGTTCGACGCCGAACGCTCGGTGTCACGCATACTGAAAAGCACAGGCTCCTCACCCATCTTGCGCTTGAGGTTGTTCCACCAAGTATCCTTATCGGGCTTCGCCATCATATAGATCCAAGCGTAGAAGTCGGTACCGAGGAAGTGCTTATTAGGCTTCTGACGGAGATACTTGGTTACCTCGTCACTCTTCACACGCTCGGCGCGAGGCGTACTCTTATCCTCTTCGATTTTAACTCGTTGCAAGAGGTAGGCATCCGATGGTATATGGCGCGTAACGTTACAACCCGAGAGCAACGCTCCGAGCACCACACAACACAATATGTAGAGAATCCTACGCATCTTCTTGCTATCCTCTTTTCGACTCTAAAAACTTGTTATACAACGTTATCTCATCTTCGTACAATCCCAGTTCCTCGCTCTGGAATGCACCATCTTCAACATCTACCCTACCATACGATATGTACGAAGCATTGCCAATGAGCTGGGTGTGCAGATGCGAATCGTTGTGGCAAATGCAACGCACCGCACCACCACGATTCTCCACCTCGATAGTCGCCCCGTAGTCGCAGCGAGAGTTCAACGCCATTGCCGTAGCACTCGAGGTCATTGCCGTACCGCACGAGGCGGTGATTCCTGCACCTCGCTCAAAGGTTGCAACAAAGATACGATTCGCGCCCAACACCTTCACGAGCGATACGTTTATTCCCTTCGGAAACTCCTCGCACAACTCCAAGACACGATTGCCCAAGCGTGTGAGGTGATCGTAATCAATCTCAGCGACCTCAGCAACGATATGAGGGTTACCCACATTGATAGCTGTCCACAATAGGTCGGAGTCCAATCGTTCAATCTTCTGCGAGATGAACGACTCTGCACCACCCGCGAAACCAAAGTCTTCGCTCGCAAGTCGCACCTTCAAGTCCACTCCGTAGGTCGGCATCTGTGGATAGATATCCTCGGCACGCACAATGCCGTAGATATTTCCGCCCGAGAACATATCGAACTCGCTCTTGCCGACATACCCCTCTGCCAAGCGTGCTACGCAACGAATACCATTGCCACACATCTCCGCCTCCGTGCCATCGGGATTGAACATTCGCATACCGAACATCTCGCCCTCCTTCACCAACAAAAGTACTCCGTCGGCACCTACCGACGACTCCCTATTGCAGATGAAACGGGCAAACTCCGCGAGGTCAATACCTGCAAGATTTTGCTTTACGGCATCCACCATAACGAACTCATTTCCCGAGCCGTGACACTTTGTGTAGTCAAATTTCATTCAAAATAACCCTATAATCGTTCAAAAATACAAATTATTGAAGAATTTTCCATATTTTTGGGGAGTAAAATCGTAAATAAAGTAAAAAATGGTTGAAAAGTTCATAATGGCAGGCGATTCTGCACTGCACATCTGCGATTCGGAAGTGGGAGATAAGGCAGTTGTGCTGCTTCACGGATACCTCGAGAATATGCTCGTTTGGGAGGAATTTGCCTCTCTCATCTACAAGGATGTGCGCGTCATCACACTCGACATCCCAGGTCACGGCATCTCGGAGGTGAAGGGCGAAATTCACTCGATGGATTACCTTGCCGACACCCTCGCTGCGGCTCTCGATAAACTTGGAATTGCGAGCGCAACAATCGTTGGACACTCGATGGGAGGTTATGTCGCTCTCGCCTTTGCTGAGCGTCACGCCGATCGCACAGACGCGCTTGTTCTGCTCCACTCTACCCCATATGCCGATAGCGAGGAGAAGCGCAAAAATCGTGAGCGCGAGATTTCGCTCATCCGTTCGGGTAAGAAGGAGTTGCTCGCTCGTACTGCGCCAGAGGCGGGATTTGCCGCAGATAATCGCAATCGTTTCCGCACCGAGATTGAGGATTTGCAGCAAACCATCTACCTCACCGAAGATGCTGGAATCATCGCGTTGTTGAATGGTATGATAGAGCGCAAGGCGCAGAGCGAAATGCTCCACGCCTTGGGTAAACCTATACTCTTTATTCTTGGTCGCAAAGATGGCTACATCGTGCCAGAAATCGCTGAAAAGATGGTTGCCGAGCATCCCGAGGCCGAGGTTGTTTGGCTCGAGAATTCGGGACATATGGGATTCATCGAGGAGGCTAAGACTTGCGCCGCAGCCCTACTCGACTTTGTCCTCAGAGCCTAATTTGTCAGCTCGCCACGCAGTGATTTGCTCATAGCGTTGGCGAGCGACTCACCTTTTAGACCCTGACCAAGCACCCACATCAGTTTGGTCACAGCCGCCTCGGTGGTCATATCGTAACCCGAGATTACGCCTATCTCTTGCAATTGCTGCCCCGTTTCGTAGAGGTGCATAGCAACCGCACCACCCTGACACTGAGTAATATTCACCACCGCAATACCCTTTGCGATGGTCTCGCGCAAGGTATCGACAAACCACGATGCCGTAGGTGCATTTCCCGTTCCGTAGGTCTCCAACACTACACCCTGCAACCCATCAATCGAGAGCATCGCTTTGAGCGATTCTGGCGAGAGTCCAGGGAAGAGTTTCACCACGATAACCTTATCGCTGAGTTTGTCCGAAACGCGCAACGGAGCATCGTAACCCTCTGGTTTATAGATTACATTGTTGTCGTACTTGATATTCACACCCACCTCGGCAAGTGGTGCAAGGTTTCTTGAACCAAATGCGCTCAACGCCTCGGCCGAGAGTTTCGAGGTGCGATTTGCGCGGAACAATCTATTCTGGAAGTATAGTGCTACCTCAGGCACAAGGGCGTGACCTTGCTCGTCTCTCGCCGATGCAATCTCGATTGCCGTAACCAAGTTCTCGCGACCATCTGTGCGCAAGATACCCATCGGAATCTGACTTCCAGTAAAGACCACCGGCTTCGAGATATTCTCGAGCATAAAACTCAGTGCAGATGCCGTATAGGACATCGTATCCGTTCCGTGCAGCACCACAAATCCGTCGTACGCCTCATAGTTGTCGGCAATGACGTGCGCCAACTCGCTCCATCGCTCGGGAGTGACATTAGAGGAATCTATCGCCTCCATCTTGTGGACCGAGATCTCAACATTGAGATTTCGTACCGCAGGAATCTCCTGCTCAATGGCGTTGAAATCAAATGGCACAAGCGCACCATTCTCGTTACGTCGCATACCGATTGTACCGCCTGTGTAGACAATCAGAATCGAAGCCTTTTTCATATAGTTTTACAAATTAAATATTCGTTTTGCATTTGCCGTAGTCTGCTCGGCAACCACCTCATAATCAACTTCTTTCAATTCGGAAATTTTCATCGCCACAAATCGCACATAGGAGGATTCGTTGCGCGTTCCACGATGTGGAGCAGGTGTCAGATATGGAGCATCAGTCTCCACCACCAAGTCCTCCAATCGCATCTGCTTCACCACCTCCGCAAGTGCACTCTTCTTGAAGGTCACAACACCTCCGATGCCAAAGACAAAGTCGCCACAACGACGCAGTCGCTCATACATCTCCACATCCGACGAATAGGCGTGGAAGATGCCTCGCAAACCGCGATTGGCATACTCCTCGACTATCTGCGCCATCTCCTCCCACGCATCGCGCGTATGAACCACAATAGGCAGATTGTGCGCCAACGCGAGCTCCAACTGCGCTCTGAACGCCCCGGTCTGCTCCGTCTGCCAGTCGCGACTCCAATAGAGGTCTAAACCTATCTCGCCCACGCCATAGAAACGCTCAATGCCCTGCGGTGGATTCTGAAGCAGTCGCTCCACCTCCGCCAACTCCTCGCGCCAATGCGGATTATCATTCACCGAGGTGGGATGCAATCCCATCAACGGCACCACATAGTCGCCACATTTGCGACACAAGTCGAAGAGTCGCTCGTTGCTCTCGCCATCAATCGCTGGCAAGATAATGCGCTCTACCCCTTCGGCTCGCGCACGTTCGACAACCTCTGCTCGATCCTCGTCAAACGCCTCGTCATATATATGTGAGTGAGTGTCTATCAGCATATTACATAGATTCTTCCTGGCAGTTGTCGCACCAAACCCGACAACTCCATATTCAACAATATCGCGCTAATCTCTGCCACCGACAGCGCCGTTTTATCGGCAATAACCTCCATTGGCAATCCATCGGAATTGTCAGCCAGCGTAGCCATAATCATCGCCTCCTGCGGTGTGACATCGCGCGGCTCGTAGCGCATTCTCTCGGGCATAGCACCCTCAACCTCCCAACCGAGCGCCTCGGCGATATCTTCTGCCGAGGTGACGAGTTGAGCCACATTTGTCTTTATGAGATGGTTTGTACCCTCCGAACGCGAATCGAAGATGCGACCAGGCACCGCCATCACCGTACGCGAGTAGTCATCTGCCGCCTTTACAGTCGAAATAGAGCCACCATTTGCCGCCGACTCAACCACTAATAAGCCTTGCGCCACACCCGCAACAATGCGGTTGCGAGGGATGTAGAACGAGCCGTTCTGCTTGGTCTGCGAGTGAAGTTCCGAGAGTATCGCGCCTCCGTTATTCAAGATATCTTTCGCCAGATTTTTATGCTGCGCAGGTGTTATGTCAGGCAATTTATTCGCCAATACCGCCACCGTTCTAACGCCCGAAGCGAGTGCCACATTATGCGCCGCAGCATCCACACCATATGCCAAACCACTCACCACAACCAGGTCGGGAAACATCTCCGCCAAGTCGGAGATTAGGCGTGCGCAGACATTCTCGCCATAGGTGGTGATGCGTCGCGTACCCACAACCGAAAGGATATGTTTCGACTGCAACGCCTCAAGGTCTCCCATCGAGTAGAGGATATGCGGTCTATCCGCTACTTCAAGAAGGTGATATGGGTAGTCTGCATCGGTTGACGCGGTCACCTTGATGCCATTCGCCTCGCAATACTTGAGTTCGCGCTCTGCGGCGGCAAAACCCTCCTTCTGGATTATGCGCTCGACGATATCCTCGCGCAACTCGGCACAGAGAATCAGACGATGGCTCGGCTCGGCATAGACACGCGCAGCGCTATGGTACAAATCCATCAAATGTACCACACCGCGAACGCCCAACTTCGGCACAAAGGTCAACGCAAGATCCTCAATGGTCATAATCTCGTTCGTCTAGAAATCCGAATGTAAAGGTAGTAAAAAATTTTGAAATATACCCTATTTAGAGATAAAACAGAGAGGGCGGAATCTCACGACTCGGCCCTCCCTCGAAAAATGCTTATGAAAAATGGTTAGTTAGGATTTTCAAAACATTAGTATTCTTCAAAACATCTTCTTATTTTTCAACTTTTGCGAACTCCCACCCTCACCTCGGCGCTACCTTTTTAGGGGTGTTAGAGGCATCAGGGGCGTTAGAGATGCGCGGAAAGTTTTATTTTTTTCGTTCAATTAGAACGATGTACCTTCTAAAAATTGTATAACAATATGAATTTCAAGGCTTGCGCAGTTCGAGAAAGCGGAGTTTACTAAGCGTAAATGAGCATTTCGAGAACAAGCGTAACGCAGAAATTACATTGTTAGACGATTTTTACTCCTCGTCAGTGTCAGTGTAAGCCTTCAACAACTTATCCTGAACGTCACTTGGCACCTGCTCATATGAATCAAACTTCATAGTGTAGGTTGCTGCACCGGAGGTGAGTGATGAGAGTGTTGTAGAGTAACGATACAGCTCTGCGAGTGGCACGCGTGCATTGAGCTTATCGAAGCCCTTAGCCGACTCCATACCCATAATCATCGCGCGGCGATTCTGCAAGTCACTCATAACCGAACCCATATGCTCTGTTGGTACCAAAACCTCAACGTTGTAGATAGGCTCCATAATCTTCGGACCTGCATTGCGGAACGCCTCCTTGAATGCGTTACGAGCAGCGAGCTTAAACGAGATTTCGTTCGAATCTACTGGGTGCATCTTACCATCGTAGATAGTAACGCGGATGTCGCGAGCGTACGAACCAGTCAACGGACCCTCATCCATCTTCTCCATCACACCCTTCAAGATTGCAGGCATAAAGCGTGCATCGATAGCACCACCGACAATCGAGTTATAGTACTGAAGCTTACCACCCCACTCGAGGTCGTACTCCTCCTTACCCTTGATATTCACGGTGATATCCTTACCATTAACCTTATACTTCGAAGGTTCAGCAATGCCCTCATAGTAAGGCTCGATAACCATATGTACCTCACCAAACTGACCAGCACCACCCGACTGCTTCTTGTGACGATAGTCTGCCTGAGCAACCTTAGTGATAGTCTCACGATACGGAATCTTAGGTGCAAAGAACTCCATATCAACCT
The DNA here is from genome assembly GCA_045632505.1 of Alistipes sp. Classification (GTDB taxonomy): domain Bacteria; phylum Bacteroidota; class Bacteroidia; order Bacteroidales; family Rikenellaceae; genus Alistipes. The sequence continues at coordinate 10,314 of JAZQWU010000052.1, forward strand.
TGCTATCAGCCAAAATGCGGTTACGCAAGATATTGAGGTGGTGCTCACCCTGGCCCTGAATAATAGTCTGCTTCAACTCCTTAGAGTACTCAACAAGGATTGTTGGATCCTCGAAACGAGCGTCGAGCAACAACTTGCCGAGCTTCTCTTCGTCAGCCTGTACCTTAGCCTTAACAGCTGCACGGTAGCGAGGCTCTGGGAATACGATAGGCTCCAAAGTGATAGGAGACGATGGAGCAGACAAAGTATCATTTGTGCGAGTACCCTTCAACTTAACGGTGCAACCGATATCACCTGCCGACATCTCAGTCACCTTCACGCGGTTCTTACCTGCTACGGCGAACAACTGCGAGAGTTTCTCCTTGTTGCCAGTACGCGAGTTCACCAACTCCATACCCTCGGTCAACTTACCGCTAACAACGCGGAAGTAGTTAATCTCACCGATGTGACCCTCCATCTGCGACTTAAATACGAACAACGAAACTGGTGCGTTCTCGTCAGCAGCAACCTCCGAGCCATCAACAGCAGGGAATGCAGGAGCAACAGTAGGACCTGGAGCTACATTGATAATAAACTCCATAAGTCGCTTAGTACCAATATCTTTCTTACCGCTTGCGCAGAATACAGGCATAGCCTTACGCTTAGCAACACCAATCTTCAAACCCGAACGGATATCGTCCTGAGTAAGCGTACCCTTCTCGAAGTAGAGCTCCATCAAAGCGTCGTCGTGCTCTGCTGCAGTCTCAACGAGCTCGCGGTTCAACTCGAGAGCCTTCTCCATTTCGCTCTCTGGAATGTCCAACTCCTCGCGAGTACCGTTCTCGTCGGTGAAGCGATACATCTTCATCATCAACACGTCGATGAACGAATCAAAGCCAACACCCTGATTTACAGGATACTGAACGATAACTGGCTTAACCGAAGCCTTATCCTTCATTGTCTCGAGAGCGTTCTCGTACGAAGCCTTCTCAGCATCGAGCTGATTCACAACAGCGATGAGTGGCTTGTTCAAGATGCGTGCGTAACGGCCCTGAATAACGTTACCAACCTCCCAGCCGGTCTGTGCGTTTACGAGCATCACGCCCACGTCACCTACCTTAAATGCAGAGAAGAGGTTACCGCAGAAGTCGTCCGATCCTGGACAGTCGATGATATTGAGTTTGCGACCCATAAACTCGGTGAAGAGTGTTGTCGCATAGATAGAGCGCTTGTATTCGTGCTCGATGTCGGTGTTGTCCGACAAAGTGTTGTTGTTTTCGATACTACCACGACGGTCGATAACCTTACCTTCGTAAGCCATAGCCTCCGCCAAGGTAGTTTTACCCGAGCCTGGGGCACCAATCAGAACGATGTTCTTAATCTCTTTTGGTGAGTAATTTTTCATAGCATTATAAGTTTTAAGTGTTCTATATAATCGTTTGTTTCCAAATCGTATTATAAAGTTACGAAGTTTTTTTGTAATTGCAAACAATTTGCCCGAAAAAGTGGATTTTTCGGGCATAATATAATAAGAATTTTAGGAATAATTGGGTAACTATTCGCCGTTGCGATGAGAAAGGCGCTCCCTTGTTAACTTTTCACGATAGCCACCTTCGTTCAGAAATTTGTTGTAATGCCAATCGTAATAGTTTCCAATCAAGATATCAGCCTGATGAATCAGCACTATCACCATATTGGCAACGACCTCATCACTACGAGTCTCGGCCAACGACAAGAAATATGCACTATCGGTGTGCGTTTTTCCTAATTCACGCATTGCTCGCACCTCGACAGAGTCGTTGTCCCACAATTTGAGGTTGCGCACACGCAGATAATCCTCATAATCGACGAGCAATTCGTGCAGACTTGCACGAGCAACATTCAGAAGTTTCAGTAATGTTTCGTAGGAAGTAACTGCAGCTTCGACACCTTCCACAATATTTTGCTTGCCCGAGCGAGCCGCTTGCACCATCTGGTCTATGGTACGGTCACCACGACGAAGATACTTGTTGCAGAAATAGTAAGTCATATCGTATATGACCTCACTCTTCTGAAACGCAATCAGAGTTTTGTACGAACGCTTATGTGTCGTTGACCCTTTCATTATTACAAAGTTAAGGGTCTTGCTCCGATTTCACAATTTTTTAGAGAGGAAATTTAGGGCGAAGAGTGTTTTTTATAAGAAATATGGGGGATATGGGGACGCACCTTCGGTAAGTCGGAGGCCAAGCGGTCTTAGGAAGACAATTA
>JAZQWU010000053.1:0-2412 GCA_045632505.1 Alistipes sp.
CCAAACCCCCTTTCTGTAAAGGGGGCTTAATAGTTGAGAGTTTAGAACGGAGAGTTTTCTCGACTCTCTACTTTTTTGTCATTGGCGCTAAACCATTAGCCATTGTCTTTATTAGCGCATTATAGACGTTGGTGAATCATCTCCTCTGCCCCCCACTCTCCACTCTCTTTCCGTCATTGCGAGGAACGTAGTGACGTGGCAATCTCAATAATTACAAAGAGGAAGATTGACCTTCGGTCTTCACTGCTCCGCCTCGGCATAGTTCAAACAGGTTTGACTATGCTCTCGGCTTAATCGCAGCGTTCCCACAGTCGCTGCGCTCTTTCGGAATGACGATTTGGTATTACACGCCCAAAGTGGATGATTCCGAAAGAATTTCGCAAAAAATCTCGCCAAAAATTGGTTTTTCGAAGAAAATTCACTATTTTTGTTAGCTGGATAATATGCAATTTACAATACAATTTAATATATTTTCTATTAATTAACTAAAAATCAAACCATTATGACAAATGTAAAGCGTGTCTATTTCTTCGGTAACAAAGAGGCCGAGGGAAATGGCAAGATGAGAGAGTTGCTCGGTGGTAAGGGTGCAAACCTCGCCGAGATGAACCTTATCGGTATTCCTGTACCTCCAGGATTCACCATCACTACAGATGTTTGTACTGAGTACTATCAGCACGGTCAGGCTGCTGTTATCGAGATGCTCCGTCCAGATGTTGAGGCTGCTATCAAGCGTGTCGAGACTTTGACTGGTCGCAAGTTCGGTGACAAGGAGTTGCCACTCCTCGTTTCAGTTCGTTCGGGTGCTCGTGCTTCGTTGCCAGGTATGATGGATACTATCCTCAACCTCGGTATGAACGATGAGGCTGTTGAGGCTGTTGCTCAGCTTTCGGGTAACCCACGTTTCGCTTGGGACTCGTACCGTCGTTTCGTACAGATGTACGGTGACGTTGTTCTCGGTATGAAGCCAGTTTCGAAGGAGGATCAGGATCCATTCGAGGTTATTATCGAGGAGTTGAAGGAGGAGCGCGGTGTTAAGATGGATACCGACCTCACAACTGAGGATTTGAAGGTTTTGGTAGCTCGTTTCAAGGCTGCAGTTAAGGAGCAGACTGGTTCGGACTTCCCAGTATGCCCTTGGGAGCAGCTCTGGGGTGCTGTTTGCGCAGTATTCGGTTCGTGGATGAACGAGCGTGCTATTCTCTATCGTAAGCTCAACAACATCCCTGCAGAGTGGGGTACAGCAGTAAACGTTCAGGCAATGGTATTCGGTAATATGGGCGATAGCTCGGCTACCGGTGTTGCTTTCTCGCGTGACGCTGCAACTGGTGAGAACATCTTCAATGGTGAGTACCTTATCAACGCACAGGGTGAGGACGTAGTAGCAGGTATCCGCACTCCACAGCAGATTACAATCGAGGGCTCACGTCGTTGGGCTAAGGCTCAGAACATCTCGGAGGAGGATCGCGTATCGAAGTATCCTTCACTCGAGGAGGTTATGCCAGAGGTTTACAAGGAGTTGAACGACATCCAGCACCACTTGGAGGAGTACTTCACCGATATGCAGGATATCGAGTTCACAATCCAGGACGGTAAGTTGTGGATGTTGCAGTGCCGCAACGGTAAGCGTACCGGTGCTGCGATGGTGAAGATCGCAATGGATATGTTGGCTGAGGGCTTGATCGACGAGCAGACTGCAGTATTGCGCTGCGAGCCTGAGAAGCTCGACGAGTTGCTCCACCCAGTATTCGATAAGACAGCTGTTAAGAATGCTAAGGTTGTAGTTAAGGGCTTGCCTGCTTCGCCAGGTGCTGCTACAGGTCCAGTAGTATTCTTCGCTGACGATGCAGAGAAGGTATTGGCGCAGACTGGTCAGAAGGCTATCCTCGTTCGTATCGAGACTTCGCCTGAGGATTTGAAGGGTATGCTCGACGCTGCAGGTATCTTGACAGCTCGTGGTGGTATGACATCGCACGCTGCAGTAGTTGCACGTGGTATGGGTAAGTGCTGCGTATCGGGTGCAGGTGAGTTGGATATCGACTACAAGACTCGTACAATCCAGATTAACGGCTTGACCATTAAGGAGGGCGATTGGATTTCGTTGAACGGTTCGACAGGTGAGGTTTACCTTGGTCAGGTAGCTACTCAGGAGGCTTCGCTCGATGGCGACTTCGGTAAGTTGATGGAGTTGGCTGGCAAGTACGCTAAGTTGAAGGTTCGCGCTAACGCTGATACTCCACGTGACGCTGAGCAGGCATTCGCATTCGGCGCAGAGGGTATCGGTCTTTGCCGTACAGAGCATATGTTCTTCGAGGGTGATCGTATCAAGGCTATCCGCGAGATGATTTTGGCTGATGATGAGGCTGGTCGTCGTGTAGCGTTGGCTAAGTTGCTCCCTATGCAGCGTGGTGA
>JAZQWU010000054.1:0-17359 GCA_045632505.1 Alistipes sp.
GTAACGACCAAAAGCGGATTGATGGTAGGACTTGGCGAGAGCGAAGATGAGGTTGTACAAACCTTGCGCGACCTGCGCGATGCGGGTGTGAAGGTTGTCACCATCGGTCAGTATCTTCGACCTTCGGAGGAGCAGGTTCCCGTTGCGGAATATATCACCCCCGAAACTTTTGAACGATACCGACAGCTGGCTCTCGAAATGGGCTTCTCCCACTGCGCAAGTGGGCCATTGGTGCGTTCGTCGTACCTCGCAGACGAGGCTCTCTCCTCCATCAAGGCAACACGATAGCAGTTGCTTAAATCTCGATTTGACATAGATACTATTCGGAGTTCTGCTTTTTGAATTCTGGATTTGATAGATTATATATGCGTGTAGAGTGCAAATGGGTAGGGCGTATGCCTTACAAGGAGTGCTGGGATTATCAGCAAGAGCTTTTCAACGATATGTTGGCAAAGCAGGGCGATGGTAGCGACTTCGCCGGTACGATAATCTTCGTAGAGCATCCTGCAGTATACACACTTGGTAAGAGCGGCAAGATGAGCAATATGCTTATCGACGAGGCGCGACTGAAAGCTCTCGGAGCAGAGTTCTATCACATCGACCGAGGCGGAGATATCACCTTTCACGGTGAGGGGCAGGTGGTCTGCTATCCGATTCTCGACTTGGAGAGGTTAGGCATAGGCTTGCGTCGCTACATTGAAATATTGGAACAGAGTATCATCGAGACCGTAGCCGAGTATGGCATTGAGGGCCGTCGCTTGGAGGGTGCTACGGGAGTGTGGCTCTGCGATGAGGCGGAGTTGCCTACGGGCGAGAAGGCGCAACGCAATTGGCGAAAGATTTGCGCTATCGGAGTAAAGGCATCGCGTTTTGTGACGATGCACGGCTTGGCGCTCAACGCCGCAACCAACCTGAAGTGGTTTACGATGATTAACCCGTGTGGCTTTGTGGATAAGGGGGTAACCTCCATCACAAAGGAGTGCGGACGCGAGGTGTCGTTCGAGGAGGCAAGCAAGGTGTTGTGCGAGAAACTGCTCGCAAACTTCAACATTGAGCGAGCTTAACAAAAAAGCCAATGGCTAATAGCTAAAAGCTAACGGCTAACTAAAAGAAGAAAAAATTGAAAAATATAAATATAATAAAAATTAACGAGTATGCCTATTCAGAAAAGGTGGGTAGTCAAACCACAGGGCAACTCTTTGACGGTAGATCACATTGCTACCTCATTGAGAATCCCTACAGTCTTGGCGAACCTATTAGTACAAAGAGGCATAGACACAGTAGACAAAGCGAAGAAGTTTTTCAATCCTCGCCTCGAAGATTTGCACAATCCGTTCCTGATGAAAGATATGGAGCGTGCGGTCGAGAGATTGGAGGAGGCGGTTGCCAAGAACCAGAAGATTATGGTCTATGGCGACTACGACGTAGATGGCACAACAGCCGTTGCGCTCGTATATAAATTTCTCCGCCACATCGGACACAACAATCTGATGTTCTACATCCCAGATCGCTATACCGAGGGTTACGGTATTTCGAAGAGGGGTATCGACATTGCCGCAAAGAAGGGAGTGAAACTTGTAATCGCTCTCGACTGCGGAATCAAGGCTGTCGAAAAGGTGGACTATGCAACACAAAGAGGAGTAGATTTCATTATCTGCGACCATCATCTTCCAGCCGAGGAGATTCCTCGTGCTGTAGCTGTTCTCGATCCGAAGCGCACCGATTGTAACTATCCATTCGATGAGTTGTCGGGCTGCGGTGTCGGTTTTAAGTTGGTGCAAGCCTATTCGCAAAAGCACAACATTCCGTTTAGCGAAATCGAACAATTCTTAGACCTCTTGGTCGTAAGTATCGCTTCGGATATCGTTGCGCTGACCGATGAGAATCGTATTCTCGCGCACTACGGACTCAAGCGATTGAACTCGCTTCCGTCGGAGGGACTCTCCTCGATTATCCGCATCTGCGGTTTGGAGGAGCAGAACATCACCATCGACGACATCGTCTTCAAGATTGGTCCGCGTATCAATGCGGCTGGTCGTATGCGTATGGACGAATACCCTGAGGACTCAGTCCCTTCGGGCGGATATGCGGCAGTTAAGTTGCTCGTAGAGGGTGACGAAGAGGCTGCACGCGAGTTGGGCGAGGGTATCGACAACTACAACCAAGACCGCAAGAAGGAGGACCGCTCGGTGACCATCGAGGCGCACGAGTATGTGGAGAATAACGCGCAGTTGAAGGCTCAGAAGAGCATCGTGATATACAACCCTAAGTGGATGAAGGGTATCGTAGGAATTGTGGCCTCGCGCCTTATCGAGACCTACTACCGCCCTACCGTAGTGCTCACCCAGAGCAACGGTTTTGTCACAGGTTCAGCACGTTCGATTGCGGGATTCGACCTCTACCAGGCGGTAGAGTCTTGCTCGGACTTGTTGGAGAACTTCGGCGGACATATGTACGCTGCAGGTTTGACAATGAAACCCGAGAATGTCGAGGAGTTCAAGCGTCGCTTCAACCAATATGTAGAGGAGAATATCGATCCTAAGAGCCTCATTCCACAGGTCGAAATCGATAGTTTGCTCTCGTTTGGCGACATCACGCAGAACTTCTTCCACGAGTTGAATCGCTTCCAGCCATTTGGTCCGGGCAACAACCTTCCGGTATTTGCATCGGAGCACTGCGTAAACAACGGCGATGCCAAGTTGGTTGGAGCAGATGCAGAGCACTTGCGAATGGATTTGACACAGCGTTCGGCACCGTCGGCACGTATGCAGACCATTGCCTTCCAACAACCATCGCACTACGAGTGGGTACGCGCAGGTCGTCCTATCGACATCTGCTACCAGATTGTCGAGAACAACTATCGCGGCAAGGCTTCGTTGCAACTCCGAATCAAGGATATCAAACGAAACAACTAATAAGCAGTAGATAGAAAGAGTGGGTGCCCATTAGGACACCCACTCTTTTTTTTGTATCATTACCTATTTATACAATACCCTGCTCGAGCATTGCCTGAGCAACCTTAAGGAATCCTGCGATATTAGCACCCTTAACATAGTTGATGCGGTCGCCCTCGTTGCCAGCCTTAACGCAAGCCTCGTGGATAGACTGCATAATGTAGTGCAACTTCTCGTCAACCTCAGCTGCCGACCACGAAATGTGCATAGCATTCTGAGTCATCTCCAAGCCCGATGTAGCAACACCACCAGCATTTACTGCCTTACCTGGAGCGAAGAGAATCTTCGCGTTCTGGAATGTAGCGATAGCCTCTGGGGTACAACCCATATTCGAAACCTCAGCCACGCACCAAGTACCATTTGCGAGCAACTCCTCAGCATCAGCACCTGTCAACTCGTTCTGGAATGCGCAAGGGAGTGCGATGTCGCACTTCACGCTCCAAGCCTTCTTGCCTGGTACGAATGTAGCGTCGGTGAACTTCTCAGCGAATGGAGCAACGATGTTGCGGTTCGAAGCGCGAAGCTCCAACATATAAGCAATCTTCTCGTCGTTCATTCCGTTAGGGTTGAGAATCACACCGTCTGGACCAGAGATAGCGATAACCTTTGCGCCCAACTCGGTAGCCTTCTTTGCAGCACCCCAAGCAACGTTACCGAAGCCCGAGATAGCAACTGTTGCGCCCTTAAGTTCCTTACCTGCGCGGTTGAGCATATGCTCTACGAAATACAACGCACCGAAACCTGTAGCCTCAGGACGAATCAACGAACCACCCCAAGTGAGGCCCTTACCAGTCAATACACCTGTATTATACTCGCGTGCGAGCTTCTTGTACATTCCGTACATATAACCAATCTCGCGACCACCTACGCCTACGTCACCTGCAGGGACATCGGTATCAGGGCCGATGTTCTGCCACAACTCCAACATAAACGCCTGGCAGAAACGCATAATTTCAGCATCGCTCTTGCCTACTGGGTCGAAGTCCGAACCACCCTTTGCACCACCCATTGGGAGCGTTGTCAAAGCGTTCTTAAATGTCTGCTCGAAACCGAGGAACTTCAACATAGATGGGTTCACAGCCTTGTGGAAGCGGATACCGCCCTTGTAAGGACCGATAGCAGAGTTGAACTGGATACGATATCCGAGGTTGGTCTGAATCTCGCCATTGTCATCTACCCACGTTACGCGGAAAGTGATGATACGGTCTGGCTCAACCATACGCTCTACAATCTTTGCCTTCTCAAACTCTGGGTGCTGGTTGTAAACCTCCTCAATAGACTCCAATACCTCGCGTACTGCTTGCAAGTACTCGTTCTCACCTGGATGCTTCTGCTCCAAGTTCGACATAATCTCATTTACCTTCATAATACCTGTAAATTTAATGTTATTACTATACTTTAACTTTTTCTTTATTGTTACACCTTGCTTATGGGGCAGATTATGAATGTAAATGACACATCTTTACATTCCCCCTAAATCCCCCCTTTGGCAAAGGGGGACTTGTCGCTTCGCTCCAATAATTTATCTGTAAATTTAAGTTATTGCTATTTTTACTATTTAATTCTCAATTTTCAATTCTCAATTCTCAATTAAATTTCTACGAGGTTGTTCTTTATGGCGTATACCACAAGGCTTGCGGTATTTCGCGAGCCCGTCTTCTCGAGAATGTTGGCACGATGCGAGTCTACCGTACGCTTCGAGATGTATAGTTGGTCGGCAATCTCCTGCGTCGACAATCCGCGACAGATGCCAAGCAACACATCAATCTCTCGCTCGGAGAGATTCTCTGCATCGTCGTTGCGTCGCATCGCGGTTGAGAGTGCCCGCATCACATCCTTGCAGATATACTCCTCACCCGCCATCACCGACTCAATCGCAGTGAAAACCTCATCTATAGACGAATCCTTCAGCAAAAAGCCCTTCGCGCCAGCCTCGACCATACGCGAGTAGTACTTCTCGTCGCCAAACATCGAGAGACAGATGACTCTCAAGTTTGGATTCTGCTCCAATGCCAATGCCGTAGCCTTATCGCCCGAGAGCGTAGGCATCGCAATATCCATAAACACCACGTCGGCACTCATCGCCTCGGCATTCTCCAAGAACTCGCTACCATCGCTCGACTCAGCAACCACACGGCAACCATTGCGACCATCGATGAGTCCTCGCAAACCATTGCGGAACAATGCGTGGTCATCCACCAACGCTATCTTTATCTCTTCTGCCATAGTCTCTTTCTTTTTCTTCGCTCCGTTTCGCTGTCGCGCGTACCAATACGCGCCAACACCTCTACACCCTCGCCTTTGCGGCTATTAATATTCAGCACGCCATTGATCGACTTGATGCGAGAGGTGATGTTCGACAATCCCATTCCCCTATTGCTGGCATCCTCGGGAGTGAAGCCACATCCGTTGTCGTGGTAGCGCAACTCCAAAGTAGTACCCAGCAGAAGCAACGAAATCTCAATTCTCGAACATCCCGAATGCTTCAATGAGTTGTTTATAAGTTCGCAAATCACACGATAAAGCACCACCTCGACATTGTTGTCGAATCTGTCATCCGTAAGGTTTGTCGCAAACTCAATTTCGATGGTATGGAGCGACTGGATACGCGAGATAAAGTGCTGCACGCCGTGTGAGAGTCCGAAGTCCATCACCACTTGAGGCGACATATTGCTCGATATCTCTCGCACCGAGCGAATAGCCTCGTCGATAACAAATCTCGTATTATTCAAAATCTCCGCCTGCCTCTCGTTCATATCTTCGGTCGAGATTGCCGACAACGACATCTTCGCCGACGAGAGCAGAGGTCCCATACCGTCGTGCAACTCCTTGGCGAACTCTGCGCGAGAACGCTCCTCAGTGCGAAGCACTGCCGAGATGAGTCGGTTGTTGAAGAGCGAACGCTGGTGGTTGAGTTTGTCGAGATGATTCACCAGTCGATGTGCAAAAAATACCGCCACAACCACACACAACGAGGCGATGGCATCAAGCACGATCTGCGTCTCGTTGCTGATACTCTTATTCAAGAAGATCTCCAAGAGGTGCTGAGCAAACGAGATAGCAAAGGCGATGATACAGAGAATCCAGATGATGCTATACTTGGTACGTCGCACCAGGTGCATAGCGTAGCCGATAGCCAAAAGCTGAACTACCATTATCACACCCGTTGCTATTTTGAGATTCAAACCAAGCATCACGCTCTCTCACTCTACAAAATCTTACTCAACTGCTCCATCTGCTTGTAGGCGGTCAGGTCTACCTGCACTGGCACTACCGAGACATAGCCATTTGCCAATGCCCACTCGTCGGTATCTTGCGACTCTGGCTCGGCATTAGAGAACGCTCCAGTGAGCCAGAAGTAGTCGCGTCCGTGAGGGTCGGTGCGCTTGTAGAACTCCTCGCGCCAATAACCTCGTGTCTGACGCGAAAGGCGGATGCCCTTAATCTCGCCACAAGGGATATTTGGAATATTCACATTCAAACACAATGGCTTCGGAATCTCATTCGAGAGTACCGACTCCACGATTTTTGCGCCGTAATGTATCGCACCCTCGAAGTCGGCATCAAGGTCGTGGTCAGTGAGCGACAGGCCGATGCTCGGGATGTCGTAAAATGCGCCCTCGATAGCTGCACCCATAGTTCCCGAGTAGAGAACATTCACCGCAGCATTCGAGCCGTGGTTGATACCCGAGATTACGAGGTCTATCTTCTCATCTTTGAAGAAGTGGTCGAAGGCCATCTTCACGCAGTCTACGGGTGTTCCATTCAACGAGTAGACCAGTACACCCTCCTCCTCGCGTACCTTGCGGAGATAGAGAGGGTTATAGATGGTAATCGCCTGACTCATACCACTCTGAGTGGTGTCGGGTGCAATAGCAATAACACGACCAAACTGTCGTGCGATTTCGATGGCTGCCGCGAAGCCCTTGCTGCGGTAGCTGTCATCATTGGTCAAAAAAATTACTTTATCCTTGCTCATTCCATCACAAAGATAATAAAAAATGTGGATGTACGGTTGCAAATAGTAAAAAAATATTTACCTTTGCATCCGCAAAAGCCCAGATGGCGAAATGGTAGACGCGCTCGTTTCAGGTGCGAGTGCTGAGAGGCGTGTAGGTTCGAGTCCTATTCTGGGCACAAGCGATTGTCAAAAGACAATCGCTTTTTTTGTGCCCAGAATAGGACTCGTTCAGTCGGTGGCGGTGTGGCAGAGTTGTCTTCGCAAGGCAGTATTGCTATCGCAATCTCTTGTCTTTGACTAATAATTACCTTTGAAAATGAATTTTCGGCCATTATTAGTCAAACCCAAACAATCTACGATTGTACTGCCATTGCTTGCTCTGCTCAAACCTGCGACGACCGCTCGAGTAGGTTGAGGAATAAATGAAGTAAAGTGAAATCTCGTCATTGCGAGGAGCGTAGCGACGTGGCAATCTCCTCAATGTTTCCGGCAAGGATCGGCGAAGCTTTATAGCTAATTAGGTAAAACACTAATAACCTTTAACAACCCTTAATCACCCTTACAACAAAAAAGAGTCAAGCGCGATGCTTGACTCTCAGTTTTCCGCTTTCCGTTTCCCGTTATCAGTTTTCGAGTGCCTCGGCAACTACGAAGGTGCTGCCGCCGATATAGAGCATATCATCCTCCGCGAGTTGAGATTTAGCCAATGCGACTGCCTCGGCTACGGTCGTAGCGAGTTCGAAGTCGAGCGACAACGATGTTGCCACCTCGCCAATCTTCTCGGGCGTTGCAGCGCGACGGATAGAGGCCTGAGTGAAGATGAAATGCGCATCGTGTGGCATCAACTCCAGCATCGTCTTAAACTCCTTATCCTCGCAGAAGCCCATCACGCAGAGCAAGCGACCGCTATTGGTACGTGCCTTCAACTGCGCTGCTACCTCGGCAATGCCGTGAGCATTATGCGCCGTATCGCACACCACCATCGGCTTCTCGCTCAGCACCTGCCAGCGACCACCAAACGAAGTGAGCGACGTAACATCGCGCACGCCCTCGACAAAGGCTCGACGCGAGATTGAGAGCGGAGTCGATTCGTGCAAAATATCGAGCACCGTAGCCACCGTAACGAGGTTCTTGCGCTGGTACTCACCGAGCAAATCGAGGCGCAACTGATATGGGTAGCCATCGCGTTCGCGAGTCATTGTAACAACCTGTTTACCTGTCTCAAACCCACACTCACCAAGCGTAAACGCCTCGTTCGCATAGATTATCTCCGAGCGCAAATCTTCGGCAATCTCTTCCAAGACGAGCTTATAGTTCGAGTTCTTCTCGCCCACAACCACTGGGGTGCACTTCTTGATGATACCACCCTTCTCACGTGCAATCTTAGGTAGGGAGTTTCCGAGATATTCGGTATGCTCAAGACCTATATTTGTGATGACCGAAACCAGCGGTTGCACAATATTCGTTGCATCCAAGCGACCACCCAAGCCCGTTTCGATAACGGCAACCTCTACATCGCTCTGCGCGAAGTAGTCGAACGCCATAGCGGTGGTCATCTCGAAGAACGAGAGCTGCAATCGCTCCATATCCGCCTTGTAGCGGTCTACGAAGTTCACAACCTTCTGCTTAGGTATCATCTCGCCATTCACACGAATGCGCTCACGGAAGTCGGTGAGGTGTGGCGAGGTGAACAAGCCAGTCTGATAACCCGCCTGTTGCAACACCGCTGCCAACATATTCGACACCGAGCCCTTGCCGTTAGTGCCAGCAACGTGAATCACGAAGTAGTTTCGCTGCGGATTGCCTATCGCGCGGCAAAACTCCGCAATGCGCTCCAAACCAGGCTTATAAGCATCACCACCGACCTGCTGGAACGATGGCATCGACGAGAATAGATAGTCTAATGTTTCGGTATAATTCATATTCTTTGGCTTTTAGCCATTAGCCATTGGCTATTAGCATTTTTTAATTCAGATAAAACTTTTTCTTTGCGGTGTATGCGATAAAGTAGAGCAGACACAACGCCACAATATAGAGCGACAAACGACCAATATAGTCACCAAACTTGGCATAGAAAGTCTGCTCTTGATTAAGGCGAATGTCGGAGGTAAGTACACCTCGCTTGTCCCACTCGAGTCGCTGGATATCCTCGCCCTGCATAGTGATGAAGCCCGACACGCCAGTATTGGCACTACGTGCCACATCGCGACGCAACTCGATAGCGCGCAGACGGCAGAAGGCGAAGAGGTACTTATGTCCGAGGGTATTGCCCCACCAGCCATCGTTCGACACAACGAAGAGAGCCTCCGCGCCATTGCGTGCAAACTCCGTCATATAGCCGCCATACAATCCTTCGTAGCAGATTGCCGGTGCAACCTTCTTGCCATTATGTTCGAATGGCACAGCCGTTGTTCCGATGCCGAGTTGACCGAATGTTCCGCCCAAGTCAACGGCAAACTTATCGCCAGCCTTGCGCAACCACATCGGAATAGTCTCTACACCCACGACGAGTTTGCCCTTGTGGTGCAACTGCACATTCGAGGTCGTATCGATGCCGAGCGATGCATTATAGACATCGGCATAGTACACTCCGCGTCGGCGAGCAGTCTCGGAGTCCTTCACCTTGCCATACCAGCGAATTGTCTCGCCACCCGACACCACCATTGTTGCAGGTTTCTCCGCACGAAGGTAGTCCGCGATGCGATTTACCATAGGCGACCTCTCCGCTTGGTTGTCGAGAATCATCTCCGCCAAAGCGGTCTCGGGCATCAGCACAAACTCTGCCGAATCGGGAGCCTCGGCAAGCAGCTCCATAAGGTTATCTTGCTGACTCTCAGCCGAGATATTAAACTTTTCATAGCAAGGGATATTCGGTTGAGTGACCGATACGGTCATCTTATCGAGCGAGGTATAGAGTTTGCCATCAGAGTCATACTTATAGAACAAACCTATCGAGATGCCGAGAGGTACAACCAATGCCAAAGTCGCCGCAATCCACGACTTCTTGCGCATTGTCAGACACGCCTCAAACGAGAGCAGATTCACCAACAACACCCACAACGAGCCACCAAAGACGCCCGTATATTCGTACCACTGCACCGCCCAAGGATCATCAGCGAAGCCATTTCCCAGTGTTAGCCAAGGGAACGAAAGACCAGGTGCTTGCGTGTAGAGGTACTCGCCAGCAATCCACGCCGTAACGAACACGACATAAGCAAGGGGCTTCGGAGCGTGCTTCGACATCGCGTGATAGAGCATAAACGCAAGCAGACTCCACCACGAAGAGCAAATCGTAGCAGCGATAGGTCCTGCAGGAGTCGCGTTCCACACCCACCATATAGTGGCGATATTCCACGCCACGAAGGTCAGCGTCGCCCAACCGAGCATCGCAAAGAAGTCGCGTCGCGAGCCGCTATATTGCGCACTCACAAGCAACAACGGGAGCAATCCCACAAAGAGAGTAATACAACTTGCACCCTCCCACGGAATGGACAGAAGTATAGCTGAGGCCAACGCAAGCGCCGCCTTTGTCTTAGTCGAAAATTGTCGTTTGAATTGTATCATAGTACAAAGATAATAAAAAACGGAAAACGGAGAGCAGAAAACGGAAAACTTTTCGGAATTAGAAAAATTCTTTCGTCTTTCGTCTTTCGTCTTTTGTCTTTTTATTATCTTTGCCGAGATAAACGAAGCGAAATAATTTGACACTATGGAATACTTATATCTTTTACTCTGTTTGGCGATTATTGTCTTCAGCGCAGACTGGCTTGTGGCGGGTGCGGTGACTATTGCCAAGCGTTTCAAAATCTCTGATTTTGTTATCGGCGCAGTTATCATTGGCGTGGGAACATCGTTCCCCGAGCTCGTCGTGAGTTCGATAGGCGCAATCGAGGGCAACTCGGACATCGCAATCGGCAATGTCGTAGGCTCAAACATCTTCAACGTGCTGGGCATCCTCGGTCTTACCGCAATGATTATGCCCGTAGCCGTATCGAAGGAGAACAAGCGTTTCGACCTTCCGTTGTGCATCGGTTTGTCGGTGCTTACGTTGTTGCTCGTTTTCAACTTCTTTATGGGCGGTCAGCAGGGCATCAGCCGTGTTGACGGACTCATCCTCCTGCTCGTCTTCGGCTTCTTTATGTGGTCGTCGCTCCGCAGCAACAAGAAAAAGGAGGTCGTAGTAGAGATGACTGTCACCAACAAACAACTCTCGATTGGCGTAGGAAAGGTATTCCTCGGCTTGGGCGCGCTTATCGTAGCGAGTCGTTTCTTCCTCGACAACGCAATCCTCATTGCTCAGTCGTGGGGGGTTAACGAGGCATTCATCGCCATCACCCTCGTAGCGTGTGGCACCTCGTTGCCCGAGTTGGCAGCATCGCTCGTAGCGGCAGCTAAGAAGAACACGCAGTTGGCACTCGGTAATGTGATTGGTTCGAACATCTTCAACCTCTCGTTGATTCTCGGCGCTGCCTCACAAATCACACCGCTGACATCGTCGGGCATCACATTCGTTGACTACGCCGTAATGATTTTTGCCGCAATCGTACCGCTGGTGCTTGGCATTAAGGGTAAGTTGAACCGCCTCGCTGGAGCATTTATGTTCCTCTGCTTCGTGGCGTACAACATCTACCTCATATCATCGCAGATGGGATAGAGTCGTTAGAGAAATTTTTAATTTTTAATTCATAATTTTTAATTTAGCTTTTAGCTATGGATTTTGTATTTGAAGGAATCGTATTTGCCGTTCTTCCGGCACAGACAGGAACATCGGCTCGTGGAGAGTGGCACAGCCAGAATGTAGTATTCGAGATGAAGACTTCGTCGCAGTACCCTCGCAAGGTGAGCGTTAAGTTCTTCAACAAGCGCGACGAGGTGGCACGCCTTGTAGTTGGCGCTGCTTACAATGTAACTTTCGACGTTGAGTCACGCGAGTATCAGGGACGTTGGTACACCGACGTTCTCGGTCGCAAGGTCGAGCCAAAGGAGGCTGCACAGGTAGCTCAGGCTCAGTACAGCGAGCCACTCCCAACCGCAGCACCTGCACCTATGGCAGCAGCTCCAATGCCAACTGAGGAGCCTGCAATGCCAGCACAGGATAACGACGACCTCCCATTCTAAAGGAGACGACAGAGAGACACAACCAACCCACTAACACAAAGAACAATGAAAACTTTGAGAAGACTATCTATGTTTTTGGTGCTTCTGCTCTCGGTTATTGCCGTTTATGCAGGTGGTATCCACAACGCGAAGGAGCTTGCTGCCTTTGCGAAGGCTGTAAATCAGGGTGCAGACATCTCGGCTTGGCGCAACGACCAGGGTGCAGTATGCCTCGAGGCCAACATCGATATGAAGAAGATGAAGAAGTGGACTCCAATCAAGGAGTTCAAGGGCACATTCGATGGCAAGGGCTTTGCTCTGCTCAACTGGAAAACCAAGCAGGGTTTGTTCGAACTCGTAGCTGAGGGTGGCGTCATCAAGAATTTGCGCATCGATGCATCTTGTTCGATGAATGTTCCAACAAGCGAGGCTGTTATCTGCGGATTTATCGCCCACGTAAACAAGGGTATTATCCAGAACTGCGAGAACGCTGGTAGCATCAAGTTCATTGCATCATACACCGAGAAGCACATCCACATTGGTGGCTTAGTTGGCGAGAATGGTTATGTCATCCGCGACTGCGTGAATAAGGGTGCTATCAATGCCGACGTACAGATTGCCTCGGCAAAGAAGGTAGGCATCTGCATCGGCGGCATCGCAGGAGCAACCATTCCGAAGGGTAGCCGCATCATCACAATCAACCGTTGCGAGAATATCGCACCTATCTCGTGCAAGAGTGACACTCAGCAAATCTATGTCGGTGGTATCATCGGTTACTCGGGACGAGGCGGTTTGCGCACCTGCGTGAACAGAGGCGACATATCGGCAAGTAGCATCGCTGGCAACCCCGAGCATAAGAGCACATACTGCAACGTGGCAGGTATCGTAGGTCAAACTGGTCAGCACGTACAGCGTTGCGACAACTTCGGTGCAATCTCGGCAAGCGGACCTCACACCACATACGCAGCAGGTGTTTGTGGTGGTTTGAATGCTTCGCGCAACGTTGTAGGATGTAACAACTACGGCAACGTAACGTCGGATTGCTCTGTTACATCGGCATTCGGTGGTGTGCTCGCAGTTTCGGGCGATGGCGCACAGCTCTGCAACTGCAACAACTATGGCGCAGTACGTTTCAGCGGCACAGGCGCAAAGAAGGCAACCTTCGCAGGAGGTGTTGCTGGATACCTCTTCAGCAAGAGCAAAGTTAAGTACGGCTCGCGTATGCTCCGTTGTAACAACTTCGGAAAGGTATCGTCAGACCTCGCAAGCGACAAATTCTTTGTCGGAGGTATCGCAGGTCGCACACGCGGCTCGGAGCAGGGCAAAATCAAGATTTCGGATTGCGCAAATAAGGGCACTGTAGAGGCTGATGGTTGCAACGTAGGCGACATCGCAGCACGCCCAGCCCACACCTTCGTCGAGGGCGGATTCTTCGACAACAATATGGCAATCGCAGCCGATGCTCCAAAGGGCGACAAGACCATCTTCGGATATGTTAAGTCGACATCAGGCGAGCCTGTCGTAGGCGCAGTAGTGTCGGATGGAGAGTTCTCGGTGCAGACCAACGCCGAGGGATACTACGAGATTAAGTCAAACCTCACGCGTGCGCGTTTTGTGACCATCTCTACCCCATCGGAGTATAAGTTGTCGTTCCGCAAGAGCGTACCTCAGAACTTCCTCCGCGTGCCTCGTCACGCCAAGGCAGTAGAGGCTAACTTCACACTCGAGAAGCGCGAGAAATCGACCGATAAGTACTCTGTAGTGATGATTGGTGACCCACAGATTAAGGGTGTAAAGGTGGATAGCGCAGCCTACAAGCTCCGCAATATGGTCTACCCAGACATCGTATCACTCAAGAGTGCAAAGGCAGAAAGCGAGAGCGAGTTCTTCGCAATCAACCTCGGTGACCTCGTGTTCAACGATATGAGCAAATTGGACGACTATGTAGACCTCGTGGCTGATAGCGAGATTCCAATGTTCCACGTTATCGGTAACCACGACCACGACCAGACTACATTCCAGGAGACTGCTCTTGGCACAATGCACTTCGAGGAGTACCTCACTCCGACCTACTACTCGTTCAACATCGGCAAGATGCACTATGTGATTGTGAACAGCATTTCGTTTGCTCGTAAGGTGCACAAGGAGAAGTACAAGTGTGGACTTGAGTACTCGGAGTACAAGTGGTTGGAGCGCGACCTGAAGTTCGTGCCGAAGGATCACACCATCGTAATTTGCGGTCACGCACAGCTCTTCCGTCAGTTCGGAGGCAAGGGCAGAGATAAGGACAGCAAGAAGAATCTCTCGTACGCACGCTACTCGAAGTTGCTCGCACAGTACGACCGCGTATATTCGTGGTCGGGACACTACCACTACAACTTCGGCTACGACTACGCCAACTCTACCGAGGAGGCGCACAAACCTTTGAAGAACATCAACAGCATCTGCGTTGCGCGTGCTACAGGTGGTTTGCACTGTAACCGCGACCTCAACAACGATGGAACGCCAAACGGCTATATGGTAATGGAGGTTGATGGCGATAAGGTCGAGTGGTACTACAAGTCGATTGGTCACGACCGCGACTACCAGATGCACGTCTATGCTCCTCACCGCACAGGTGGCGAGTTAGTGAAGGTGAACATCTGGAACTGGTCGAAGGACCACTGGACTACCCCAGAGTGGTGGGAGAATGGCGTGAAGGTGGGTGATATGACCCACAAGTACGAGAAGGATATTGCCTTCCTCGAGGATCACGCAGTGAAGGGTCCACAACTCTACAGTCCGAAGAGCAAGCACGATACTGCGAAGCCATACAACGCTCACGGTATGTTCCACATCAAGCCAAGCGAGGGCGCTCGCTCGGGCGAGGTGCGCGTAACCGACAACTTCGGCAAGACATACGTTCAGAAGGTTGAGTGGTAGTCCGAACGGAAAGCGGAAAACGGAAAGCGGAAAACGGAAAACGGAAAACTAAAAAGTTAATAGTTGAAAGTGGAGAGTTGAGAGATTCAATTCTCCACTTTTTTTATTATATTTGCAATATAAATTAGACCAAACCTATGAAGAAAAAGATATTTTTTGCACTTTGCGCGGTGGCAATGTTGGCTATACCATCTGTGGCAAAGTCGCAGATATATGCCAAGTTGAATGCCTTGTATGCCGTTGCTGGTGTCATCAATCCGCAACTCGAATTTGTCGTAGGACCTCACTCATCTGTTTCAATTGACCCGATGTTCTCGCCCTACAAGACTATCCGCTGGGGCGAGCGCAACGACATTCACGCGCTATTTGGCATTCTGCAAGCAGAGTACCGCTACTACATCAACCGCGAGGCAAAGGGTTTCTACGTTAGTGCTAACGCAGGTATGCAGGCGTTCGATATGACACGCCCATACATCCTAAGCGGCAACAAACTAATCTCATTCGAGCAGGGCTTTGGACGCGGATTTGGTTTAATGGCAGGTATCGGCATCGGCTACTCGCACCACTTCAAGGAGCGATGGGTGGTGGATGCTTTCTTCGCGTTCGACCGTATGTGGAGCTGGTACAACGACTACAACGCCGACGGCTCAATCAACCTCTTCCCTCGCCACCAGCACGAACCTAAATTCCCCGACCCATTCAACGGCTCGGCGGAGTGGTTGCCATCGAAGATTGGCGTGTCGATAGGTTACAAGATTTTCGACCCATCGCTCAAGCAAAAGAGTTGCAAGCAGCGTCGCGTGGAGAGATTGCTCGCCAACTAATAGCAAGATGAAACGACTCATACCTATATTAATATTAATAGCGTTTGCCTTCATATCTGCCGAGTGCAAACCACTCAACGGCACACTCGTGCGCAAAGGTACCGCCGACCCCTGTTTGGTATATCAGGATGGCAACTTCTACCTCACGATGACTGGCGCGTCGCGCTTGGCATTGATTCAAGATTCATCACTCGCGCACCTCTCGACCGACTATCACAAGCTGAAAGATAACATCATCTACGACTCGAAACTCGACCCTACGGTCAAGGCGTTGTTTGGCGAGGATGCCACAATCAATGGCACGTGGTCGCCCGAACTACACTACTTCTCCGAGGAGGAGTTTCCTGGAATGTCGGGTTGGTATCTCTACTTCGCACTCCGCAAAAAGGTGGTCGAGAATGGCAGAACATCGAGTCGCGCAATCAAGACCGTAGTGTTGAAGTCGCTCAGCGGCGAGATTCAAGGACCTTATGGCAACCCCGTAACCAAAGGCAAGCATCACACCCAACCACTCCTGAACGAGCGTGGCGAGGTGCTTGACACTTGGTGCGTGGGTGCAAGCATACTACGCATTCACTCGGGCAAATATCGCGGAGTCTACCTCACGTGGGTGGAGGAGGTAGGTCGCGGCGAGGGCTTGGGCAAGTTCTACCAGAAGATTATGATTTCGCGCATTTCGTCGCCTTGGCAAATCAAGGGCGAGAGCGGCATCGTCACTACTCCGACACAGAAGTGGGAGTTCCGCGGCTCGAGCAAAACCCATCCTCGCGTGGTGGAGGGTGCTACGGCGGTATATGGCGACAAGGGCGAGGTCTATATCACCTATAGCGGTAGTGGCTATTGGTCGGACTACGGACTCGGGCAGCTCACCCTGCGTCGTGAACGAGGCGACTACGCAAATCCGCTACAGACAAGTTCGTGGATAAAGTATAACCGTAACCCAATCTTCACCGCCGTAGGTAGCGAGGGATTGCGCGGTGCTGGTCACGCATTCTTCCTCAAGGATGCCAAAGGCAAACGATTCTTCTGCTACCACGCCTACCCCATCGTTGACGGCAATAAGTCGAAGTGGCGCAACGCCTATATCGAGCCTTACCGCATCGACTACTCCACCTCAAACCCCACCGCCCCCGATGGCGTACTGCGAATGGGCAAGACGGGCGACGGCATCTGCGCTCCAACCTACTCGAAGATAAAGTTTAAGGAGTAGAGTGGCGCAATCTTTCTATACATACACACCGCACAAAAAAATAATGACGACATCTCTGCCGTCATTATTTATATAAAATTGCATTACCCCGTCAATAGGAGTGTGATAAAAGGATGAATTTCAAGGCTTGCGAAGTTTTGCAAAGCGGAGCATACTCGACGTATGTGAGCATTTGCAAAGCGAGCGTAACGTAGAAATTCGCCTTTTTGCACACTACTATGCTACGTAGTAGTGCGACGCAAGCTCAACAAACGAAGCAACCTGCTCGTCGATCCAAGCCTGATCGCGACCAAGCTCCTCAGCCAAGATCTGAGCTACACGTGGAGCAGCCTTCTGTGCCTCGCGAGCGTCAACAAAGAGGAGACGAACACGACGTGCAAGAACATCATCC
>JAZQWU010000055.1:0-1745 GCA_045632505.1 Alistipes sp.
TGGCTTTAGACCATTATCATACAAAGGTAGAAATTATTTTCTAATAATACAATCGTACCTAAATTTATTAATTATTAGGTGTGAATAGGTTTTGATTATCGAGAAAAAAAAGTTAAATTTGCACGATAGAGAATAACTAAACGAAATATGGAGAATTTTAAACCTACAAAGTATACGTTGTCGTGTGTGGCCACTGGTCGAGAGTTCGAGGATCAGGGTTGGATTTTGGACGATAGAGAGTGTAAAACTCCTTCGCTCGTGCGTGCTATCTACGAGAAGAAGCAGCTGGAGGTGAAGTCGGATGAGTATGGCTTCTACAAATTCTGCGATTGGCTTCCTGTGAAGCGAATGTTGCAGGGCTCTTCGGCTCCTGTGACATATAAGAGTGAGGCGTTGGCAAAGCATCTCGGTTTGTCGAACTTGTGGATTACGATGAGCGGCTATAACCCAAAGCGCGGTGTGAAGATGTCGACTTGCTCGTTCAAGGAGACGGAGGCTTATAGCGTTTGTGCGCG
Source organism: Alistipes sp. (assembly GCA_045632505.1). GTDB lineage: Bacteria > Bacteroidota > Bacteroidia > Bacteroidales > Rikenellaceae > Alistipes. The sequence continues at coordinate 516 of JAZQWU010000055.1, forward strand.
AATAGACGAGTCGGAGGATAGAGTATTAGTTGTTGCATCTGCGGGAAACACTGCGCGTGCCTTTGCTCGTGTATGTTCGGATAACAACATTAAGCTCCTATTGGCAGTACCTTCGGATAACCTCGATGCGTTGTGGTTTACCGAGCCTTTGAACGACTGCGTGAAGCTCATCTCGTGCGAGAAGGGTGGTGACTATTTCGATGCCATTAACCTTGGTAATATGGCACTTAAGTCATCGAAGTTCTATCCCGAGGGTGGTGCAAAGAATATTGCACGCCGCGATGGTATGTCTACAACAGTTATGTCAGCGGTGACAACCATTGGCCGTATTCCAGATTACTATTTCCAGGCGGTTGGCTCGGGTACGGGTGCTATTGCTGCGTGGGAGGCTAATATGCGATTTATCGAGGATGGCCGCTATGGTGATAACCTTATGAAGCTCATCGTGTCGCAGAATGCTCCATTCGTTCCTATTTTCGACGCTTGGCGTGCTGACTCACGCGAGATGTTGCCTTATGATGCAAAGAAGGCACGTCGTGATGCCGAGCTTATTGATGCAAAGGTGTTATCGAACCGCAGACCTCCATATAGCTTTGCAGGTGGTCTTTACGATGCATTGAAGGCTACGGGAGGTGATGTTGTTGTGGCTACAAATGCTCAGGCACGCCGTGCTTGTAAGCTCTTCAAGGAGTTGGAGGGTATTGATATCAACCCTGCTCCAGGCGTGGCACTTGCGTCACTTATCAAGATGGTCGAGGCGGGCTCAATTGACAAGGATGCTTGCATTATGCTTAACATCACTGGTGCGGGTGAGGAGGCTGCAAAGCAGAATCGTCAGTTGTGGTACCTCAAGCCAAGCAAGGTGTTCTCGTTGAATGTCGATATTGACGAGGTCGTAACTTATGTTGAATCACTATTTTAGAGAGGTTATATGTTGTATCCATTGAAGTTTAAACCACGTGTTAAGGAGCGTATCTGGGGTGGTCAGGCGATATTGGCAAAGAAGGGTAAGGCGGCGGGCCGTCTTTCGAAAGATAAACTCTATGGCGAGAGCTGGGACTTGTCGTCTGTGAAGGGCGATGTTTCGGTTGTTGCAAATGGCTTTCTGAAGGGTAATAATCTCGAGGAGGTTATCGAGGTTTATATGGGCGAGCTTGTTGGCGAGGAGAATTTCGAACGCTATGGTCTTGAGTTCCCATTGCTTATTAAGTATCTCGATTGCAACGATAA
>JAZQWU010000056.1:0-5928 GCA_045632505.1 Alistipes sp.
TTCGTTCGAGAAGTTGGGCATTTCGTTCGACATCTACTCGCGTACAACCTCACCAACCCACGCAAAGACCGCTTCGGACTTCTTCCGTAAGCTCTATGACGATGGTAAGTTCGTGGAGCAGACCACCGAGCAGTTCTACGACGAGGAGGCAAAGTCGTTCCTCGCTGACCGCTACATCAAGGGTACTTGCCCTAAGTGTAATGCCGAGGGCGCGTATGGCGACCAGTGCGAGGTGTGTGGTTCGACTCTCTCGCCTGAGGAACTTATCAACCCATACTCAACTCTCTCGGGTGCAACCCCAGTAAAGCGCGAAACAAAGCACTGGTATTTGCCACTCGATCAGTACGAGCAGATGCTCCGCGAGTGGATTCTCGAGGGTCACAAGGAGTGGAAATCGAACGTTTACGGTCAGTGCAAGAGCTGGCTCGATGGCGGTTTGTTGCCACGCGCCGTAAGCCGCGACTTGGAGTGGGGTATTCCTGTTCCGGTTGAGGGTGCCGAGGGCAAGGTTTTGTACGTTTGGTTCGATGCTCCAATCGGCTATATCTCTGCTACTAAGGACCTTACGCCAGATTGGGAGAAATATTGGAAGGATGAGGAGACCAAGCTCGTTCACTTCATCGGTAAGGATAATATCGTATTCCACTGCATCGTTTTCCCTTCGATGTTGAAGGCTCACGGTGGCTACATCTTGCCTGAGAACGTGCCAAGCAACGAGTTCCTTAACCTCGAGGGCGACAAGATTTCGACCTCGCGCAACTGGGCTGTTTGGTTGCACGAGTACCTCGTTGATTTCCCTGGCAAGGAGGATGTTTTGCGCTATGCTTTGTGCGCTACAGCCCCTGAGACCAAGGATAACGATTTCACTTGGAAGGACTATCAGGCGCGCAACAACAACGAGTTGGTTGCCGTACTCGGTAACTTCGTAAACCGCGCATTGGTACTCACCAAGAAGTACTACGACGGCGTGGTTCCTGCGTGTGGCGAACTCGCTGATTATGACCGCGCTACAATCGCCGAGTTGTCTGAAATCAAGGCTTCGTTGGAGTCTAATATCGAGAACTACCGCTTCCGCGAGGCGTTGAAGGATGCGATGAACTTCGCGCGTATCGGTAACAAGTATCTTGCCGACTCGGAGCCTTGGAAGTTGATTAAGACCGACGCTGAGCGCGTTAAGACTATTCTCAATATCGCATTGCAGATTACCGCAAATATCGCCGTTGCAATCGAGCCATTTATGCCATTCTCGGCAGCTAAGATTCTCGGAATGTTGGCGTGCGAGAAGTTTGGTTGGGAGCGCCTTGGTGCAATGGACTTGCTCGCTGCGGGTCATCAGATTGGCGAGCCTACACTCCTCTTCGAGAAGATTGAGGACGACGTAATCCAGAAGCAGCTCGACCGCCTTGCTGAGATTAAGAAGCAGAATATGGCTGCTGAGGTTAAGGCAGAACCGCAGAAGGCAGAGTGCACCTTCGACGACTTCCAGAAGATGGATATCCGCGTTTCGACCATCTTGGAGGCTGAGAAGTTGCCAAAGACCAAGAAGTTGCTCAAGCTTACTATTGACACCGGTATCGACAAGCGCACAATCGTTTCGGGCATTGCCGAGCACTTCACTCCAGAGGAGCTCGTTGGTCAGCAGGTGTTGGTGCTTGTAAACCTCGCTCCGCGTGACTTTAAGGGCATTACCTCGCAGGGTATGATTCTTATGGCGGAGGATGCGACTGGTGCTTTGCGATTGGTACAACCAAACGAAAAGACCAACAACGGCGCGATGGTAGGTTAGTCTAAAATTGTGTGATTGTTCCTCGTGGAACATTTGCTAATAGATTGAAAATTAGATTGGTAAGATGAATTGGGACGAACTGAGTTTTGATTTCAATGAGACGGGTGGCGAAAACCTCCGTCGATTCTATAAAGATGGCGTGTGGGGTGCTCCGGAGTGGACAACTTCGGAGTATATCCCCGTCCATATGTGTTCTGCCTGCTTGAATTATGGTTTGCAGGCATTTGAGGGCATCAAGGCGTTCCGTGGTGTGGATGGTAAGGTGCGAATCTTTCGCCCTTATGCTCACGCTGCGCGTATGGCTTCGGGTGCGCGCAAGTTGTGTTTGCCGATGGTTTCGGCAGACGAATTTGTCGAGGCGTGCGTGGAGGTGGTGCGCCGAAACCTCGATTTTCTACCTCCTTATGAGTCGCGTGCGGCGTTGTATATCCGTCCCGTATTGTTCGGTACGCGCCCTCGTTTGACCGTTCGCCCTTCGGGTGAGGCTGGTTTTTGCGTCTTTGCAACACCTGTAGGTCCTTATTTTAAGGAGGGTATTCGCCCGATTGATGCAATCGTAAACCGCAATCAAGACCGTTCTGCACCGCTTGGTACGGGCGATGTGAAGGTTGGAGGCAACTATGCGTCGAGTATGCTTTCGTACGAGGAGGCGCACGAAATGGGCTATAGCGCGGTGCTTTACACCGAATCTATCGAGCATCGCTATATCGAAGAGTGTGGCGCGGCAAACTTCATTGCAATCAAGGGCGATAAGTATATCACGCCGAAATCACCTTCGATTTTGCCTTCAATCACAAATGATTCGCTGATGCAACTCGCTGAAGATAAGGGTTTTATAGTAGAGCAGCGACCTGTCGATGTTGCTGAGTTGTCTTCATTTGACGAGTGTGGCGCGTGCGGTACTGGCGCGATAATTACTCCACTCGGCAACGTGCTTGATCCTGAAACTGGCGAGAAATACCACTTCGGCAACGAGGTCGGACCGGTCTTGTTGGATCTCTATAAGTCGTTGCAAGATGTTCAATACGGTCGAGTTCCAGACATCCATAATTGGAATGTCATAGTAGAATAGGTATAGATTAAGGTTAAAGTAAAACGGATTGTTCCACGTGGAACATTCCTTTTTTTGTTTTCCGCTTTCCGTTTGACTGTTCCACGTGGAACATTATCTTCCAAACTTAACCAACAGTACATTCACATCCGCTGGCGAAACGCCTGGAATACGCGATGCCTGACCGATTGTGGTTGGGCGAATGCGGTTGAGTTTTTGGCGCGCTTCGATGGTTAATGACTGCATTGACGAGTAATCGAAGCCCTCGGGAATGGAAATATTCTCCAGTCTGTGGAGCTTTTCTGCCACTTGTCGCTCGCGCTCGATGTAACCACTATACTTGATTTCAATCTCTGCCGCCTCGATATCTGCTTCGGAGATTCCGTTCTCGCGAATAAATTTTGCGAGTTTTGGTAGTGCGCCAACCAAACCAGCGAGTGTCAAATCGTTGCGCAATGCGAGGTCAAAAATCTTCTTTCCGTGCGCAAGTTCGGGTAAACCGAGCGAAATTAAATAGTTTTGAATTTCGCATATTTTCGCGCTTTGTGTGCGACAGTACGAAATAAGCGAATCTACGCGCGAAATTTTTTCGTTGAATTTTTCGTATCGCAACTCCGAAATCAACCCCAATTTGTAACCAAGAGGAGTGAGTCGACGGTCGGCATTATCTTGTCTTAACAAAATTCGATACTCGGCACGCGAGGTGAACATTCGGTATGGCTCGTCCACACCCTTAACCACGAGGTCGTCAATCAACACTCCGATATATGCCTCGTCGCGTTGCAAGACTATTGGTTCGCGACCCTCGACGCGCAACGATGCGTTAATACCTGCCAACAAACCTTGTGCTGCAGCCTCCTCATATCCTGTTGTACCATTCACCTGACCTGCGAAGTAGAGGTTGTCGATGATCTTGCTCTCCAACGAGTGCTTCAACTGCGTTGGTGGGAAGTAGTCGTACTCAATTGCGTAGCCAGTTCGGTAAGCGTGCACATTCTCCAATCCCCTAATCTGGTGAAGGGCAGAGAGTTGCACCTCGTATGGCAACGATGATGAGAAGCCATTGAGGTAGTATTCGTTCGTCGTGCGACCTTCAGGCTCGAGGAAGAGCTGGTGTTGCTCCTTGTCGGCAAAGGTGCGTAATTTATCCTCGATGCTTGGGCAGTATCGAGGACCAATCCCCTTGATTGTGCCGTTGAAAAGCGGCGAATCTTCGAAGCCCGTGCGGAGGGTGTCGTGCACCTCCTGCGAGGTGTAGACAAGGTAGCAAGGCAACTGCTCGCGCACTGGCTCTGTTTCGTCCGAAAACGAGAACTTCGACGGCTGCTCGTCGCCTGGCTGCTCCTCCAAAATCGAGAAGTCGATGGTGCGAGCGTCGAGGCGTGCTGGAGTGCCAGTTTTCATTCTGCCGACATCAACACCTTGATTTACAATACTTTCCGTCACTCCGTACGATGCAGCATCGCCTGCGCGACCTCCGCCAGCGTTGTTTCGTCCGCAGTGCATCAAGCCCGAGAGGAATGTTCCTGCGGTCAGCACTATCGCCTCCGCTTCGAACTCTACGCCCATTTGCGTTTTAACGCCCTTTGCGCGAGGTTTCTCGCCCTCGTGGTCGAAGAGTATATCTGTTACAGAATCTTGCCAAATAAAGAGGTTTTCGCGGTTTTCCAAGCGACGTCGCCACTCTGCCGAGAACTGCGCCTTGTCGCACTGCGCGCGCGGGCTCCACATCGCAGCACCCTTCGAGCGATTGAGCATACGGAACTGAATGGTTGTCAGGTCAGTAACAATGCCCGTTTCGCCTCCGAGGGCATCAATTTCGCGCACAATCTGTCCCTTTGCAACGCCACCAATGGCAGGGTTGCACGACATCGCCGCGAACTTGGTCATATCCATCGTTATGAGCAACGTGCGACAGCCTCTGCGAGCTGCCGCCGAAGCCGCCTCGCATCCTGCGTGTCCCGCACCAATAACTATAACATCGTACTTTTGTACCATAGTTCTTTACTCTAATTTTGCATTCTGCATTCTGCATTCTGCATTTGCTCTAAAAGAGCAAGATATTTATCTTCCTTGCGGTGCATCTGCTTCTCTGCACGCGGAGTTTTGTCCTTCTGACCGCAGAGGTGCAGTACGCCGTGAACGATGACGCGCAGCATCTCCTGACGCGCCGTAGCACCATAGAGTCGGGCGTTGTCGCGCACGGTTTCGATGTCGATGAAGATGTCGCCTGCGATGTAACCAGCCTTCAGGTCGCTATCGTCGAAGGTTATGATGTCGGTGAAGTAGTCGTGACCGAGGAACTCGATGTTCATCGCACGATGACGCTCCGCCGAGCAGAAAATGTAGTTCACCTCGGCAATTTCGAGGTTGCCCTCCTGCTGTGCCACCTCGCGCAACCAGCGACGAATAAGACGCTTTTGCGGCAATCGGTAGTTGCAATCTTCTGTGTAAAAAGAAATATCCATAGCGCAAAGGTACGAAAAAACGGAAAACGGAAAACGGAAAACGGAAAACTTTTTTGCAATAGCAAAAATAAAGAGATCTAAGGCGTTGACCTTAGACCTCTTTGTTATCTGTTTAATTAGGTTTACAACTCGCTCTGTACGATGCCGAATGGCTGGAGAGCAACCTCGGTTGCGCCCTTCTGGGTGTTGAGCTTTACGCTCTCTTTCTTGCCCGAACGCTCGTTAAGGCGCACGCGGAGTTTGCCATCGACAACCTCTGCCGAGGTAACATCAACATCTGCCGACGAACACTCGAGGAGCGAGCCAACCGATGGCATAGCCACCTTGCCACCCTTCGACGCGTGACACTCGCGTACATATATAGGTGTAGCGGCGGTGCGGAGCTGCTGCAACGCCTTGCTCTCGCTCCAGCTGCCCTTGTAGGTATCGAAGACGATAGAGTGGTTGTAGGTGCCGTGGAATGGCTCCAAGTACCACGCAGCCTCCTGCTTTACGTTCACTGGGGTGATGAATTTCAAGGTTACATCCTTGATAGGACCACCAACGGTTGAAGCACCGAGGTAGAGAGTCATCTCACCCTTGTCGGCATCTACCGAGAAGCCCTGCTCGCCAGTGCGTGGCAT
>JAZQWU010000057.1:0-1848 GCA_045632505.1 Alistipes sp.
GTGTTGTCGTAGCTATGCTGCGTGAACGACAAGTCGAAACGCCTTCCATCCGAGAAGCTCACCGCGACATCTGCTACGCGTGACTCACCCGACGCATTTTTATCGAAGTAGATGTAGATGACCTTATCGGAGTTCTGCATAGTGCCCTCGATAGTTGTATTTCCGCCCGAGAATTTCGCCCAGTTATTCACCGAAGTTATGGCTATTGAGTACGAAGTACCCTGTTGTGCGCGAAGCACCACAGCGCAGTTCTTGCTCTCGCCTTTTACCTCGGTAGCTTTAAGATAGGCATCACTTGTGATGACCACCACACGGATATTCTCACAACCCGAAATCAATATCGTTGCTACAATGCTTAATAGAATTGATAAAAATTGTCTCATCATCTTTTTCCTACAAAATATTCCTCTAAAGTCTAATAGAAAACCCTTCGCCCCTCGGGTGAGACTACCCCACCCGAGCTATAGCGAAAGAGTTATAAAGTGTTACTCAGCAAGAGTAATTGTCACGCTCTTGAAACGCATCTGTGCAGAAGCTGTAAGATCTACAGATGATGCGCTACCAGTCCATGTAGTGCCATTTACTGAACCAACATTGCTAGTAAGAGGTCCCTTCTTGTCACCATAAGTTTCAAACTCGATCTTGGTCATAGTCTTATTACCTGCATCGATAGTAAGGATATCGCTCTGATAAAAACGAATACCAGAATCTGAAGCATTGTAGTTAGACTTGTTTGAGTTAACCTGCGTGAAAGTGAAAGAAAAGTCGCCAAATGTATATGTTTTGTTCGCGACCTCCTCAGCAGCTGTGAAATAATCAGACATAGTAAGAACTACCACCTGACCATCACCAGGTGTAGGCTCTGGCTCGGGAGTAGGTTCCTCGCCGCCACCCTCACCAAAACGCTCACCTGTCAAGCCAGCGTAGTCAGAGTTCTGTGCGAAGATAACCTGCATGTTGCCGTTATTGATTGAAGAGATACCCTTGATAGTACCTGAACCCTGTGCAACAGTTGAAGTGCCGTATGTAGCGTACTTTGAAGAGAATACTACGAACTTGTTACCGTTTGCATCCTCGATATTGATTGAGGTGTGAGCGCCGCCCATAACCCATGTCTTTGAGAGGTCTGCATCAACAACCTGAACACCCTCCAAAGCGATATACTGACCCTCGTACTTGTTAGCGAGGAAGTCTGCCATAGTCACGGTCTTGGGAGTAACGGCGTTGCCAGTAGAAACTACGGTAATCTTATCCAAGCCAAGACCACTTACCTGAACAGCACCGTTGTAAGAACCAAGAGTAGCATTTGTAAGGTCAATCTGGAGCTTTGTGCCGAATGCGAACTCGTGGTTAGCTGCGAGGTAGAACTGCAATGCGCCGGTCTCATCCTGAACATACATACCCTTCTTTGAAGTAAGGTTGTTCAACTCGTAGTTAGAAACTACGACAGCCTCGATTGTGCCGTTGATTGTAGCACCCTGACCCAATGCCAATACTGAAGCGATGGTGATTGTGTCGCCAGGAGTTGGCTCTGGCTCTGGCTCGGGAGTAGGATTCTCGTTGCCACCCTCGTTGCCATTAGCCTCGTCAGCGAGCTTCATGCCGAATACGATAGCGCGACCGCTTGAGTCGTTAGCAACTGCAGAGAACGACGCATCTGTAGAGAACTCAATTGTTGAAGAAGCAGTCAAGCCCTCGAGCTTTACTGAGTAGTGATCCTTATCCTCGGCTGTAAGAGCTGTGTATGGAGGATTACCTGTTGCACCATCGTGTGCGTTCAACACAAATGAGATTGCCTCGCCACCATCAACACGCATATAGAGCGTTGCGCTCTTACCCTTCCATGCC
>JAZQWU010000058.1:0-8922 GCA_045632505.1 Alistipes sp.
ATGCGGTACGAGAACTCCGATGGCTCTGCGTACGAGTGGTCGAACGGAAGAACCTCCAACGAGTGAACACCTGCGATAGCTGCCGACATAGCCTCGGTAGTACCACGCAACATATTTACGTATGGGTCATAAGCGGTCTGGTTCCAAGCCGAAGTGCGAGCGTGAGTGTACATCTTGCAAGAGCAGTTGCACTGTGGCTCATACTTAGCCACGATGTTAGCCCACAACATACGAGCTGCACGGAACTTAGCCATCTCCATAAAGTAGTTCGAAGTAACGGCGAACGAGAAGCGAATCTTGCGAGCCACCTCATCTACGGTACAACCCTCCTCCATCAACCATACGAGATAGTCGTGAGCTGCAGCCAACGAGAATGCCAACTCCTCAACGATGGTCGAACCTGCATCCGAGAAGTGGTGTCCCATAACGGTAATTACACGCACCTTCTTGTACTCCTGAGTTGCCTTAACGAGCGAAACCAAAGCCTCGCAGTCGCAGCAAGCACCATTAACGGTCATACCCTTAACGATTGGGTCGAGGGCGATGTTAAGACGGAGGTCAGCCTTCGCTACACCAGCCTTCTCAGCATAAGCGAGAATCAACTCACCAGCCTTTGCAGCATACTTACCGCAAACGGTCACATCAACTGCAGGAAGAACTACACCTGCCAAGAGAACAGCGATGCTCTCCTCTGTAGGCTCAACCTCAGCCTCGCAGAAGCAGAAACCGAGCGAATCAACACCCGACTCCAACATTGCAAGAGCAGTTGCGTTTGCCTCCTTAGGGCAAACTACTTTGATAGTCTGGTGTGTGAGCCAAGTGTTATCTGCGCTCACACCACGCAAGTAAGGGAACTCACCAGCCTGAGCACCCAAAGTCTCAAGACCCTCGAGGTTCTCAGCGCGATAGTATGGACGAAGGTTAAAACCCTCTGTAGTACGCCATACCAACTTACGCTCGTAATCAGCACCCTTAAGGTCGGCAGTTATCGCAGCCTCCCACGCCTCGGTCGAAACCGGAGGGAACTCTGCGAACAACTTTTCACGATTGTTTGTTGCCATAATTTTTTAAGAATTTAGTTTAGGGTAAAAATAATATTTTTAGTTTTCTTTTGCTTTCATCTTCTAAAATCGTGTAAAGATAGCAATTATTTTCGACTTAAATACAAAAAACAGAAAAAAAATGGAGCTAATCGCACATTGCAACCAGCTCCACAATATTTTACCGTCCGATATCTACTGTTTTTCGAAGACAAGTACCGCCAAATCGTACTGTCCGAGCGACACACTCTTGCCACCCTTTTCGACCTTTGCATTTCCAAGCGTTGCGGAGTCAACAAAGCGATAACCAGGTACCGAAATCTGAGTCGAAAGCACCTTCGCGTCGAACTCATTTGTTGCCACTACAGCCACTCGTTTCTCGCCAAAGAAGCCCTTGGCCTGCACCGCCTTATTCGAGTTTTCAAAGCCCTTTACATCGCGGAACACACCGAGCAACAAGCAATCCTTAAACTTATTGCGGATTGCATTCACCTTCTCCAAATATGCCTGATAGTGAGGTGTTTCGTCGATAAGGCTGCGGCAACGATAAATCTCAATATCATTGCACAAGCCCTTCAGCAAAGTCATATTCACACGACGCTCGATATCGGTATCGTCGCGGATGTTTCTATCCGTAAAGATAACCTCAGGGAAGGTATAGCGGAACAACTCCGAGAAGTTCTCCTTGCCGTGACGGATACCAGTGATATGCACGAAATCCACCCACTGCGAAGTGTAGTCCGCCAACTGCTCGGTACCATAGCCAAAGTCAGGCTCGTACTTCGACTCGATGTAGTTGCGCAAATACTTCAAAGTTTGTCCCTTATCGTAAATCAAACGATTGTTTGGCACTGGGAACTCGCGCGAGGTATCCCACGGAATCTTCTGCTGGAATCCATAACCCAACTGGTCGAAGAATACCGCATTTGCGTTGTTGCGATGAGCGCGATCGACCATCTCGACGAGTTTGTCGCGCCATATCTGATGACGAGTATCTGCCATAACAAATGTCACCGCCTGATACTGCGCCAACCAAGTACCCTTGCCCGAGAAACGATACTGATCAGCTACCTCCGTACCCGATGGGCTCTTGTAGCTGATTTTGCTACCCTCGCCACTCTTGTAGAACTCGCTTTTGGTGTCGATGAGCTGACCATTGTAGTACATAATCAACTTCTGACCGCTCTTCTTGAACTTCGTGATAGCCTTGCGCCAAGCCTCGTCACCACCCTGCGAGTCGTCTGGCGTGTAGGCTGGATTTCCTCTATCCATACCCTCTTTCCACCATCCGAAGGCAAATACCGCATCGGCGTGAACGCTCTCGCCGGCCTTCTGCATACGACCGTAGAGGTCAGAGTACTTGAAGAGGTAGTTTCCGTACTGATGCTTGAAGATTACGCGCTGCCACGACTTCATCTCACGAATCCACTGCGGAGCCTGGTGGTGATCCCACCAAGTCGAGCGCACCCACTTGCCATACTTGTCGGCTGCAGCGTGCCAAGTACCGCTATAAGGCGAGAGGATATTTGCATCGTTCGACCACTTCTCACCCGCAAAGCACTGCGGATATTTGAACAAACCGAACTCCGCCTCGGTGAACGCGCCATTCTTATCAGCATAAACGCGCATTCCGTGCCAAGTATCTTGAATCTTCTCGTCGTGGCTACCCACATACAAACCCTGCTTCTCGCCCGAGAGGATATAACAGTTCATTGATGCACTACCACCGTAGTGGAGATCGAACTGTCGGAAAATCTGCGCTGGGGTACGATATGGAATCTTGTTCGACTTTGCCATAATTGTCTTCACAGGATTCTCGTAGCACGAACCGCCATTCGCCGCCAAGATAAGTTTGTGGTCGGCAGGCAACTGCGCATTGCGCACCAATGGGTATTGCAACTCGCGGATTACCGTATGTGCAACATCGTTCTTCACCTCCGAAGCAAAGCGAACATTCTCGCCATCAAGGGTAACAGTGAGGCGCAACGACATATTCACCTTCTCGCCACGCACCACGATTTTATCGTAGTTGAGTACGATGCTCTTGCCGTCATACGCAACCTGCGGCTTGTTCTCGCCACCGATTACCTCAATCTCTTGTTCATCGTGCGTATCGTAGTACATACGCCACAAATAACCTCCCGAGGCGTAATTGTGTCCCGTTGTAAGGTTCACCAGCTCCACAAGTTCGCCACCCTTACCGACTACAACCTTCACCTTATCATTGCGCAATTCAAAATTCTTTGCGCTCGCCACGCCACAGGTGACAGCACAAAGCATCAACAACACCACAATTCTCTTCAAATTCATAATAATAAATATTAAAGTATATATCTTTTTTTCTACTTAACCAATTCAAATGCACAATCATCCGCACCTTTAAACTTTGCAAGATGAAGCGTTGCCGTACGCAGTCGTTTCACCCTACCGCCCGAAGTGATGTAAAAATAGCCATCGCCCAAGGCGTGAATTCCGTATGCGCCATACTTGTTGTGCCAGCCGCGAACTGCCGAGTCGTGAGCATCCGTTTTGCCATAATCAGCAAGCGACAATACCGCTCCTTTCTTCACATATGACACGCCTTTAAGTGGTTGCTTCTCAGCCTTTTTCGCACCATCCACCACAAAGAGCGAAAAGTTCGAATAGGCAGGTTTCTTACCTGGGTAGCACGCCAAAAACCAACGCTTGCCCTCCTTGTCGTATTCGAGATTCTGAACACCCCAATTTGTATTGCCCGTATAGACGAAATATTTACCCTCCGCCTTTGCAGGTCCGCGATGGTGCATATTATCCTGCGAGAGTGGCAATTCGTACTTCGACCACTTACGCGTATCGTACTGAAGCAGAACCTGATAGTTGTTATCCGAACGATTCTTATCGCCATAGATTCCGTAGGCGATTGTGAGCAATCTCTTGCCCGAGCCGTCGAACGCCTCACCGAACGAAATACCATCAAAACCACTACATCCGTGACGATGCTCAAGCACCTTGCCCGAGGCATCCTTCACCTTCGCTTGATAGTCTTTCACTACGCTTTTGAGAAGTACGGCGGTCATCACACCATCCTTCTCGGCACTCATACCTACGCGAGTAATTTTATCCACATCGAAGATTGCGACATAGAAGCCTGTTTCGAGTTTTTCGGTCACTCCCGCGTGCTTCAAAATACCACGACCAATGGAGTCATCTTTGTACTCTAACGAGCCGTAAACGCGACCATCCTCCTCGTTAAATTCGAGGCATCCGAGGTGTCCGAGCAAGCCCGTAACAGTACCCACAACATTGCCCTGCATATCCAATTTCACGAGCATAGTTGTGAACGAAAGATAGACATATTTTCGCTGCGAATCCACTGCAATTCCCTGCACGTGACCAGCCCTCCAGCCACTCGTACGAATCTCTTTTGGCAACTCTGCAACTGACTGAGCCACAACAACATTCGCAGAGAGCGCAACCGCTACTGCGAGGAACAGAAATCGTTTCATTTTACTTATCTTTTTTAGGTGTATGTTCGATGTCACAACCAGCGCAATTTCCGCTGCAAGGACTATCGTCGCAACTCTCTGCTGCCATATCCTCGCGAGTCTCTTGCACGGCACACTTTATACCGAGTCGTTGCATATCCTTGTTGGTCGAAATCTCCGAGTCGATGTGGTGACCCTTGAAGATGAGAGTGAGCGACAACGCCACCGCAAAAAATGCCACTGCGCCTATCGCCACCAATATAACAACTAATGTATTTCCCATTCTATAGTTAAATTTAGTTCGACAAAATTACACTTTTTTCGGCACAATATGCAACATTGCCGCCACGAAATTTCGATAATTGAGTGTTTTTTCCTATTTTTGCGCGAAATATAAAGAAGAAAGCGTATGTACGAGTATATAAACGGAACTCTTGCCGAGGTTGCACCTGCCTATGCAGTGGTGGATGCTTGTGGTATCGGCTATTTCATCAACATCTCGCTCCACACCTTTTCGGAGATTGAGAAGGAGGAGAGCGTAAAACTCTTCTTGCACCACATCGTGCGCGAAGATGCAGAGATGTTGTACGGATTCTCCTCCAAAGAGGAGCGCGACCTCTTCCGACTCCTTATCAGCGTGTCGGGCGTGGGTGGCAACACCGCACGTATGATTCAGTCGACCTACTCGCCATCGGAACTTCGCAACATCATCGCAACGGGCAATGCTACCCTACTCAAGAATGTGAAGGGACTCGGACTGAAAACCGCGCAGAAAATCATCGTAGATTTGAGCGGTAAGATGCTCGACCTTCCATCGCACAGCGCGGCTGCCAACGCATTGGCTGCTTCGCAGCGTTCGGAGGCGTTCGACGAGGCTTTGGCGGCTTTGGTAATGCTCGGATTCACGAAAGCAGCATCGGAGAAGGTGCTTCAAAAAATCTTCAAAGCAGACGCTTCGTTGGGCGTGGAAGATGCTATCCGCAGCGCGTTGAAACAATTGTAAATAAAATTTCCGACCACAAAAACATAGTTTTTGCGTAATAATTCGTATCTTTGTCCGTTTAATGGCTATGAAAAAGTTTTTAACCATACTCTTTTTACTCCCGCTGCTCGTTGGATGCAACCAGGAGAATACATTGCTGACCGAGCGTGACAATATCGAAAAATTCCTCACCTCGAGTCGCAAGATGGTGCCCGAAAGCGAGGTAGGAAGCGTCATCGAAGATGAGCCCGAATTCTACAATGTTTTTGGTCGCTATGCCTATCGCTACATCGTGAACTACTACGATGCCGAGCGCGAGGATAGGCCCGTAGTGGCGTGGGGTGACAACCTCGAACTCTACTTTACGGCCTACACATTCTCTGGTTCTGAGCCATCCACATCGGCAATCTACTGGTCGAATGTTCCCGAGGTGATTGAGCAGTTGGGCAAGAAGAGTGGCAACACCCTCGATTGGTCGACCGAGCCACTCAAAATCAAACTCGGCACAACAAAGATATTGGCAGGCTTGGAACACACCCTACCAGGATGCCACGAGGCGGACTCGGTGCAGGTATTTATGACCTCGAATCTCGCCTACGGCAAGAACTTGATAGGCAACGTGCCGAAGAACTCGATGGTGGCGTGGTACTTAAAGATTAGAAAAGTTACAAAATAGATATGAAGTTTTTCCAAAACATAAAGATTGCATTGGTGGCACTCGTAGCGATGGTTGCCACCGCTGCGTGTATTACGGAGGATAGTGTTTCGAACAAGGAGCGTGAGAAGATTTCGCTCGAGGCGTGGATTCGCCTCAACAAGCCCGAACTCCTCAACAACTACCAGGAGGAGGGTGGCTACTATGTCGAAATACTCGATGGTGACAAGAACGAGAGTCTGCCCGTAAATGGCAACGACTTCGGTTCGGAGCCTTTGATGGATCAGGACACCTGCTGGGTATACACCAATATGACAGGTCGCGACATCAATGGTACGGTCTGCCTCACCCGCAACGGACATCTCGCAGAGATGTGTGGCACATTCTCCTACTCGACACACTATGTTCCATACATCAACTACTGCGGTAGCAACAATATGGGGCTCTTGGAGGGTACATACCTCTCAATGCGTCACGAATTGAAAATTGGCGACTCGACATACAAGATGCGTCGAGGCTCGAAGGTACGACTCTACCTTCCATCATCTATCGCCTATGGCGAGAATGGTTCGACCACTGAGGGTGGTTACGAGGGACAATACTCGTTGGATGGCTCACGACCACTGATGCTCGACATCGAGGTATTGGGAGCAGTGAAGAATCCTTCGGACAAGGAGTTGGAGATGGTGAAGAGTTATATCGGCTATGAGGGCGAGTGGATTCAGGCGACAAAGCCCGAGTCGGAGAAGACTGACGAGGAGGACGACTTGAAGTTGAAGGGCTTGTACTACAACCTCAAGTTCAACCCAGCATCGGACAACGCCTTCAACAACCGCTACATCCAGCCACACCTCACAGGCATCAACAACCCATACGAGGATGACAAGAAGTACTACTCGATGGCGCGCGTAAATAGCCAAATCAACGAAATTCTCCTCAAGCGTTTCGGCAAGGGATTGAGCCAGGCAGAGATTACCGACGAGAACAAAGTGACCAAAGATGGTCGTGCGAATGTGTGGTACATCGTACGCTTCCTCGATGGATTTGTGCTTGACACCAACATCGCGGAGTTGCGCACACTCCTCTATGAGGAGTCGGCACCAGAGTGCGAGGTCTTCAGCTACTCACCATCGGATGACGAGGGTAAGAGCGCAGAGGAGGAGCGTCAGGCTATCGGTGCGTGGTACTACTGCATTCCAGAGATGCACTTCGGCGCGTATGGTCAGATTGTGACCACTTCGGGCTACGCCTACGGAGCTAGTGGTGTCACTGGAACTACAACCACCGAGACATCGTCGAGTACGTCGGACTACTACAACGCGATGAACTACTACAACTATTACAACTACTACAACTCGTACTACAACTACTATAGTCCGTACTACAACTACTACGATTACAACTACTACAACTATAACTACAGCACAGGCGACGAGGAGAGTACTACAACCACAACTATCAGTACCGAGATTCTCCCTTACACACCGCTTGTATTCACCGTTTATGTAGAGCCAAACGAGTAAACTGAGATTATGAAAAATCCGAAAATATATCTACGCCGAGGTAAGGAGGAGTCGTTGCAACGTCGCCACCCTTGGATCTTCTCGGGAGCAATTGAGCGCATCGACTGCAATGAGGACAATATTGCCGAAGGTGCCATTGTCGATGTATTCACCCAGCGTGGCGACTATATCGCACGAGGTCACTACCAGATTGGTTCGATTGCGGTACGAATCCTCACTTTCGAGCAGGAGGCGATAGACGCAGAGTGGTGGCACAAGCGCATTGCAACCGCCTACGACGTGCGTCGCACACTCAACCTTACAGACAACGAGCAGACAAACTGCTACCGCCTCGTTCACGGCGAGGGTGACCTCTTGCCAGGCTTGGTGGTTGACATCTATGGCACTTGTGCCGTAGTGCAGTGCCACTCGGTGGGAATGTACCTATCGCGCAACGAGATTGCTACCGCCATCCGCGAGGTCTATGGCGAGAAGATCACGGCAATCTACGACAAGAGTGCCGCAACCGTACCTTTCAAGGCCAACCTCAACGCCGTAGATGGTTATCTCTATGGCTCGGCAGAGAAGGATAATGTAGTGGTGGAGAATGGTCACAAGTTCCTCGTTAATTGGGAGGAGGGACAGAAGACCGGTTTCTTCATCGACCAGCGATTCAACCGCAACCTTGTCAAGGAGTACGCCAAAGGTCGCACCGTACTGAACACCTTCTGCTATACGGGAGGTTTCTCGGTCTACGCCTTGGCAGGTGGAGCGAAGGAGGTTTGCTCGATTGACGCTTCGGAGCGAGCAGTACGCCTTGTGGACGAGAATATAAAGTTGAACTTTGGCGAGGATGCACCTCACACCTCGTTGGCGTGCGACGCTGTGGAGTATTTGAAGGATATTGGCGACAAGTACGATATGATTATCCTCGACCCACCAGCATTCGCCAAGCACCACAAGGTGTTGGGCAACGCGATGCAGGGCTACAAGCGATTGAATGCTCGCGCCTTGTCGCAGATTAAGTCGGGAGGTATCCTCTTCACCTTCTCTTGCTCACAAGCAGTATCGAAGGAGTTATTCCGCACCACCGTATTTACTGCTGCGGCTATCGCAGGACGTAAGGTGCGCATCCTCCATCAGCTAACACAACCAACCGACCACCCTATCAACATCTACCACCCAGAGGGTGAGTATTTGAAGGGTTTAGTTTTATATGTTGAGTAAATAATGGCGACCTATACCAAGTTATCCATACACGCTACCGAGGAGCAGGGCG
>JAZQWU010000059.1:0-3055 GCA_045632505.1 Alistipes sp.
AACGGTAAGACCATCGAGCGATACGACATTCGTACCGGAAAGTTGGTGGATAGCACATCTATTAAAATAGGTATGCCAAACCCTTTCCGCAATAAGGCGAGCGTATGGAACAACAATATAGTGTGGAACGATGGCGAAGGTAAAAAGCATAATATAACCGACTTTGCCGACAAGAACATCGTATGCGGTCAGTCGGTTTCGCGCAACGAGTTCGGCATCGATGGCGGTCTGTTTCCATCGCCCGACAATTCGCGCGTAGCATTCTACCAGAAGGACGAGTCTAAGGTTGCAACCTACCCATTGGTGGACATCACCTCTATTAAGGGCAACTACCTAATCGACATTAAATACCCGATGAATGGTCAGCCATCGGAGCGCGTATCGGTGGGAGTCTACGACGTTGCGACTAAAGCCGTTGTGTATCTGAACGTTACCGACTTCGACGAGGAGCGTTACATCACTAATATTTCTTGGTCGCTCGACTCGCAGACCATCTATGCGCAGGTGTTGAATCGTGCGCAGAAAGAGATGCACCTCAACGTCTATTGCGCCAAGACGGGAGCATTCATCAAGACTCTCCTCACCGAGAAGAACGACCGCTGGGTAGAGCCGCAGAATCCGATTCGTTTCATCGACAGCGACCGCTTCATCTACACGACCGACAATCGTGACGGATACAAGAATTTATACCTTTACACCCTCTCGAAGGGTACAACCGAGCGACTCACGAAGGTCGATGCCGATGTGGAGTATGTAGCGCACAATGACAAGTCAGTATTCTATTATTCGGCGGAGGTTTCGCCCGTAGAGCAACACCTCTTCGTGGTTTCGCTCCGCAATGGCAAGGCGAAGCAACTCACACGCGGTGAGGGTTGGCACAACTGCACCGTATCGCCCGACGGAAAGTACTTCTCGGACGACTACTCATCGTTGCGTGTTCCGCGCGTGGTGGCTGTAGGTTCGACCGATGGCAAGATTTACCGCGAGGTATTCCGCGCTGACGACCCATCGAAAGGTTACAACTACTCTACCATCGAACTCGGCTCGGTAAAATCGGCTGACGGCAAGTACAACAACCACTACCGCCTTATCAAGCCACTCGACTTCGACGAGAATAAGAAATATCCGGTAATACTCTATGTATATGGCGGACCTCACTCGCAGATGGTGCGCAATTCGTTCCAGGCGCAGTTGCGTCGTTGGGAGATGTATATGGCGCAGCGTGGCTATGTGGTATTCGTGATGGATAATCGCGGTACACTCTACCAAGGTGCCGAGTACGAAAAGGCAATCCACCGCCAGTGCGGAAAGTGCGAGATGGAGGACCAAATGGCTGGTTTGCAGTGGTTGCTCTCGCACAAGTGGGCAGACAAGGAGCGCGTGGGTGTTCACGGCTGGTCATATGGCGGATTTATGACAATCTCGCTGATGACACACTACCCCGAGGTATTCAAGGTGGGCGTTGCAGGAGGTCCTGTAATCGACTGGAAGTGGTACGAGGTGATGTATGGCGAGCGATATATGGAGACCGAGAAGACAAACCCTGAGGGCTTCGCTGCGACATCGCTCATTCCGCAGGCTAAGAACTTGAAAGGCAAGTTGTTGATTTGCCAGGGCGCGATAGACGATGTGGTGGTATGGCAACACTCGCTCTCCTTCGTTGATGCGTGCATCTGCAACGGAGTGCCGGTGGACTACTTCCCTTATCCTCGCTCAAAGCACAATGTGCGTGGCAAATGGCGTGTGCATCTGATGCAGAAGGTGACAGACTATTTCGAGGATTATCTGCGATAAATGTGCCAAAATGGCAGAAATTGCGGTTTGGCACACAGATTGATTAAGGTATAGACAAACAGAAAACTAATAAAAAGCATAAAATTATGACAGTTAAACCACTTTCAGACAGAGTACTTGTACTCCCAAATCCAGCCGAAACAACAACGGCAAGCGGATTGATTATCCCTGACGCAGCAAAGGAGAAGCCTGCAGCAGGAAAAGTTGTAGCAGTAGGTCCTGGCACCTCGGAGATTAAGATGGAGGTTAAGGTAGGTGACGAGGTGTTGTATGGCAAGTATGCCGGCACCGAGTTGAACATCGACGGCGAAACTTACCTTATGATGGCTCAGCGCGACATCCTCGCGGTAGTTGAGAAATAATTTCTCAACAATTGAGAATTGAGAATTGAGAATTTTTTTACAAAAAAGCTAATGGCTAATGGCTAAAAGCTAACAGCAAAAAAGATAGTATTATGGCAAAGGAAATAAAGTATAATGTTGAAGCAAGAAATCTCCTCAAAGATGGTGTAGATGCTTTGGCAGACGCAGTGAAGGTGACACTTGGTCCTAAGGGTCGCAATGTTATTATCGGCAAGCAGTTTGGTGCGCCACACATCACAAAGGATGGTGTAACAGTAGCAAAGGAGGTAGAGTTGGAGGATCCATTTGCAAATATGGGTGCTCAGATGGTCAAGGAGGTTGCTTCGAAGACAAACGACGATGCAGGTGACGGTACAACCACCGCAACCGTATTGGCTCAGGCTATCATCGGTGTAGGTATCAAGAACGTAACCGCTGGTGCAAACCCAATGGACCTCAAGCGCGGTATCGACAAGGCTGTTGCAACCGTTGTTGAGAGCCTTCGCGCACAGTCGCAGGAGGTTGGCTCGGACAACTCGAAGATTGAGCAGGTGGCAACCATCTCGGCAAACAACGACAACGCAATCGGTAAGCTCATTGCCGAGGCTATGGGCAAGGTGAATAACGAGGGCGTAATCACCGTAGAGGAGGCTAAGGGTACCGACACATACGTAGACGTAGTGGAGGGTATGCAGTTCGACCGCGGTTACATCTCGGCATACTTCATCACCAACACCGAGAAGATGCAGACCGAGTTGGAGAAGCCATATATCCTCATTACCGACAAGAAGATTTCGACAATGAAGGAGATTATGAGCGTCTTGGAACCGGTGGCTCAGAGCGGTCGTGCATTGCTCATCATTGCTGAGGATGTAGACGGTGAGGCTTTGTCGGCACTCGTAGTTAATAAGTTGCGTGGC
>JAZQWU010000060.1:0-3767 GCA_045632505.1 Alistipes sp.
AAAATGGTAGACTAACGAATAATAAGCGACTGAAAATTGTTGAATTTTAATGCTTTTTTCTCGATTTATTTACATATCTTTGTCTCAGGATTGAATAATTTAATTAAACTATAAATGAATCGTTTACTTCTTTTTGTATCAGTTGCATTTTTATTGATTGGTTGTTCGACTGATACAACGGATAGTACACTCGGCGTTGAGGATCGCGCTACCGTACTGACTCTCTCTATTGACTCTTCGCGTACATCGTTGGGCGATAAGGTGGGCGATACATACCCCGTATATTGGAGCGATGGCGACCGCATCGTAGTGAATGGTATCCTCTCGGAAGAGGCGGTTATCAATGCGTCAAACCACGCTTCGGCGCAGTTCTCCGTCGTTGGCGAACTTCAATACCCATACTACATTACCTATCCTTACACCTCGACAACTACTGCCGAGACACCGAAGGTGGTATTCCCTGCTGAGCAGGAGTATGCCGAAGGCTCTTTTGGCAATGGTAGTGCACCGATGTGCGGATATCTTGCAAACGAGGCGAATAGCGTTACGATGAAGCATCTTGCAGGTGCGTTGCGCCTCCCAGTGAAGGCGAGCGTGGAGGGCATTGTTCTTGAGAAGATTGTCATCACCTCGGCAACAGCAAAGCTCTCGGGTGAATATTCGGTAGATTGCACCTCGGGCGCAATCACGCCTAGCGAGAGCGCAACGAATGTGTTGACCTATAATTTCCCTGCAAACTTTACCCTTTCGACCACTGCGGAGAGCGTGTTCTATGTCGCTCTGCCAGCGGTGAATCAGGGCGAGTGCACCATCGAATTCGTTGAGGCTTCGGGCAAGAAGATGACCAATGTTTGGAATAGCACAAAACCTATCTCGGCTGGTATGGTGCGCGAATTCTCCACAATCACCTACAAGGAGGGATTTGGCGGTTCGCTCATCTCGTACGATGTTGAGGAGGATGATTTCATCGGAGGCTCGGAGACATATGTTTGCTATGGCGCAGTGAAGGATCCGAATGGTAACCCTATCGAGGGCGTGGCCGTTAGCGATGGCTATTCGGTGGTAACAACTGACCATGAGGGCCGCTATATGATGAATGTTTCGACGGATGCTTGGTATATCTATGTGACCGTACCAGCAGCATATGCTCTGGATGTTGACGAGCGCAATGTGCCTTGCTTCTATCAGAAGTATTCGCCAAAGCAATATAAGTATGACTTCGTGCTTACCCCTCTCGCTGGCGGTGCAGAGCAGAAGTTTGCACTCTTTGCCGTAACTGATATCCACCTCGGTACGCTCTGCAACAAGCGCGATTGTAAGGGTACATTCGAGAATAAGGTTGTGCCACACATAAATGGTGAGCGCGACAAACTTGCAGCGCAGGGCATTCCAAGCTATGGTATCAACCTCGGTGACTACATCACAAGTATGGGAGGTACGGTCGACGACACCGTCTTCCGAGGCGATGTTCTTGTGGGTTACAAGGCTTCGAAGGTGCCTTTCTTGACCGTTATGGGTAACCACGACCACAACCACTTCATCACGTCGAAACCGCTTGTGACAGACGAGCGCAACTCTACTGCAAACATCAAGGCGCAGCGCGAGCACGAGGATATGTTCGGCCCTGCAAACTTCTCGTTTGACAGAGGCGATGTCCATATCGTGGGTATGCGTAACACCTTGTTCCCTAACCCTAAGTCGTATTGGGATCTTATCTACGGCTATACCCCTGAGCAGGTTGAGTGGTTGCGTCAGGACTTGGCTCTCGTACCGAAGGATAAGTTGATTTTGCTCTGCATCCACGTACCGATGTTTAACTATGACAATGGCCGAGATGGCTATGAAAATGTTGGCGAGGTGCGAAAGTTGCTCAACGAGTTCGATAAGGTCTACATCCTTTCGGGACACACACACTATCAGCGAAATATCCGCCACACAACATTCAATGGCGCGTATAAAGGTTCGAAGATTATCGAGCATAATATCGCTCCGGTGTCGGGCTCGGCGTGGAATAATGTGATTGCTGGTGATGGTACGCCTGCGGGATATAAGATTTACCACTTCGATGGCGCAAATATCACGAGCGACTTCTATGTAAGTTACAACGAGGGTGAGAATGGCATCAACCACCAGATGCGACTCTACTGGGGTAATGCCAAGATGGGTGCTCCAATTTCGGGTGATAATGCGAATGGCACAAAGGGCTTCTATGCCTTCAATGTTGTTGACGAGGGTGGCAACAAGGTGCTTTTGGCAAATATCTACAATGCGATGATTGATTCCTCAATCAAGGTCTACGAGAATGGTACATACGCAGGAACTATGAAGTGGGCAAACTATGCAAACCCTAAGTTTGCAGCGTTGGTGGGCGATGGTACTTTCGAGAATCCAAAGCGTGCAGCCGATGGCGTTGAGACCGCTCACGACTTCTACGCAACGGGCTATATGCTAGGTTATTTGGGTCTGGAGAGCGACACCAGCGGTGCTTGGACCACCTGCTTCCATATGTTTAAGCATACCCTCAAGGATAACGATGCCACTGTTATGGTTGAGGTGACCGATACTTACGGCAACGTATTTACTGAAACGGTAGTTCTTGGCGACACAGATTTTTCAAAATAGAATCTGTCTAACAAGGCTCTTTTGGCAAACTAAAAGGGTGTCCAAGTGGACACCCTTTTGCTTTGACTGTGTTATCTTTTTATGGTTACGACATTCAACTTCCCCACTCGGAGCAAAACTTGTTTTGCGACCAAGTCCCCCTTTGGCAAAGGGGGATTTAGGGGGAATGTTGAGATGTTTTCGTTCTTGCAAGCTTGAATTTAGTTCAAACTTGGCAAGAACGAGTACTCCTTAGAGTAGTGAAGGTTCTGCTCAACGAAGTTTGCAGGGTAAGAAACCTTAACGTCTACAATCTTGTCACCCTCCTTAACCAACTCATACTCAGGGTTTACGAAACCTCCGTAAGGCTCGATGTTGAGTGCGTAGTAACGCTCGCGTACCTCCTTGTGGAAGTCGTAGTCAATCTTCACGCCATACTTCTCAACCAATGCCTTACCAGCCTCGAAGTCACCCTCCGACTTGATACGCTGAATCTCGCGGAGCTGCTCGCCGAAGATAGCACGCAACTTGTCGAAGTCGTTAACTACGATGTAGTGCTTGCCATCCTTAACAACCCACTCAACAACGTTGTCAGCCTTGCCGAGCTCGATAGCCCACTCAGAGATGAGCTTGCGGTTACGCATATGAGCCTGCTCGACATCCTTGCCCAACTCGATACGCGAGAGCTGAGTCATAGCACCGTTCATAACGTACGAAGCGTACTGAGCTTTTGCTACGTCGAGGTTAGGGATAAGGCCGAGCTCAACCATCTTAGGGTCGCCCAAGTAGTAGAGTGCGAAGAGGTCTGCGCGAGTCTCCTCGAGTGGTGACGAGTAAACGCCCAACTCTGTACCAGTTGTGCCTGGAGCCAACTGACCCGAACCGTGACCAAGACACTCGTGAAGGTCGGTGTGGAGGTCATCCGAAAGCTTGCCATACTCCTTCATACGCTCGCGGTCCTCCTTGCGAAGAACGAACTCCTCAGAGAAACCGCCACCCTGTGCAGCCTTCTTGTATGCGTAGGTGATGTTGTCGATAGTAACCGACTTCGAGCCGTGATCCTTACGAATCCAATCTGCGTTTGGAAGGTTGATACCGATTGGGGTTGTAGGGTAGCAGTCGCCACCGAGCATAGCAACGGTGATAACCTTTGCCGATACGCCCTT
>JAZQWU010000061.1:0-6102 GCA_045632505.1 Alistipes sp.
TGACAGCATCGTCGTTGTAAACGTCGAGCAAGGTGTTGAGAATATCGTCAGCACGCTGTGGCACAACATCGTTGAGCGAGAGATTGATAATCGAAGCCATCTTGCTTGCTACGGAAATCTGCATCTTGCTGCGATAAGCGGGTGCGATAGCCTCCTTGGTGCTCTTCAAAACGGCAATCTCCTTGCCAACGAACTCCTCGCCGAAGTAGAGTGTAGGCTCGATGACGATCTGTCCGATAGGGATGTTTATCACCTCGCCATACTTACCCGAGGTGGTAAACTCCTTATCGAGTTTAGCCTCAGCCTTCTCGTTTGGCTTGCGCGAGCAAGAGAACTCGCGGATTGTCACACCCTCCTCCGAGAGCAATGCTCGGAACGAGCAACCCTTACCTCCGAGGTCGTCGATGTAGGTCGCCTTGATTGGTGAGTTCTTGTAGAGGATATTGGTGCGGAGACGTGACTCGATGGCGTAGGTGTCGGTAAGACCAAGTCGGTTTACCACCTCGAGCATCAGACGACGCGACTGCAAGACGTACAACTCGTTGTCTACGCTTCGGCGTGTCGAGATACCTGCGATGTCGGCGAATGCTGACAACTCACTCGCTGCGCTACCCTTACGAACGTCCTTGATGAGAACGGTTGCCTCGCGGTGATAAATGGGCGAGGTCGAGAGAATGTAGAGCGCACCCAAGCATACGAATACAAATCCCGAGATAAAGAACCAGTACCAATATTTCAGTGCCTTGAAGATGAGTTCACGAAGGGTTACCACGCGACGGAACAAACCCTCGTTCTCCAAGTTGTGTGTTGTATTTTGTGCTGTATTTTCCATAGCGAATTACTAATTTGAAGGTGTAGGTGTAGGTGTAGTCTTGCTTGCGAAGTTTACGATTGTGAGTACCAACGATGTAGCAGTAATCAAGGTGCTGACAATCGAAAGCCAGAATGTTCTGTTCTGGTTAATCTCCGAGGTTGCTGCCTTGTACTTGTTAGGCTGAACATATACAACATCACCCTGCTGCAAGTAGAATGCTGGCGACGACATCTGATCTCCCTCGAGGAAGTTCAACTCGTATACCTCGTACTTCTTGTCGTCAGCGCTACGACGGATTACAGCAACATTGGCACGATTACCAAAGATTGTCATATCGCCCGCCATTGCGAGAGCCTCCAATACGGTGATTTTGTCGCGAGTGATGTCGAACTGACCTGGGCGAGTAACCTCACCGAGAACATAGACCTTCATATCGGTGAACTGGATGTTGACCATCGCGTCGTTGATGTAACCGCCATCGATAATCTTCTTCGCAATCTCGTCAGCCAACTCTGCACGAGTCTTGCCAGTACACAACACCTTGCCGATGATAGGCATCTCGAGCATACCCTTATCGTCTACGGTACGCACCTGCACCGACTGCAAACCATTTGCCGACGATACGCCAACAGGGCTTGCCGACAAAGAGTTGAACGACGATGAAGCGTTGAATGGCGCAGCCAACTCCGAGTTCTGACTCGAAACGAGGATTGTGAGGCGGTCGTGTGGCTTGATGCGAATCTGACCATCGCTGAGGAGCGCCTTTACGTCTTCATTTTTGTTGAAGTCGTAAATAACCCTTTTTGTAGCATTGCATCCAACGAGCAGTGCTGCGAAAAGGATTGCTGAAATAAATTTGACAAAAGTTTTCATTATGCTAATTGTTAATTAATTTCGCGTGTACTACTATATTTAAATATAATATCGGGCAAAGATAACATTTATATTCCGAAAAAGCAATACCGAAAACGGTACTATTTGCGGATATTTGTTTTTTTGGATTGTTTTTGTTACTTTTGAACTCGAAAGAGACGAAAACAATATGAAGAAAAACATATCACACGCAGTTTGGAGTTACGATGCCGTAATGTACGAGATGAATGTTCGCCAGTTGACGGAGGAGGGAACCTTCGATGCGGCAAAGCGACATTTGCAACATTTGAAGAGCATTGGCGTAGATGTCATTTGGTTGATGCCAATCTACCCGATTGGAGTGGTCGAGCGCAAGGGTTCGTTGGGCTCCTATTACTCCATATCGGACTACTGCGATGTCAATCCCGAGTTCGGCACAAAGGCGGACTTCGATGCCTTCGTTGCGGAGGCGCATAGCCTCGGTATGAAGGTGATTCTCGACTGGGTTGCAAACCATACTGCACGCGATGCAAAGTGGTTGAAAACCAAACCGATGAGTTGGTACGAGCGCGACGAGAAAGGCGTTGCTAAAGTGCCTTGGGATTGGAGCGATACTGCGAAGTTGAACTACGCCGAAAAAGAGGTATGGAAGGGGCAGATTGATGCAATGAAATACTGGGTGGAGAACCACGCGGTGGATGGCTTCCGTTGCGATATGGCAATGCTTGTTCCGTTGGAGTTTTGGCAGGAGGCGCGTAAGGAGTTGCAAGGCGTGAAATCGGATATCTTTATGCTTGCCGAGGCTGAGGGTGTAGAGTTCTACGATGGCGCATTTGATGCCTGCTACGGATGGGAAATTCACCACACTATGGTCGATGTTGCGCAGGGTAAATCGCGCGTTTGGGAACTCCGAAACAAGATATACGCTCTGCTGAACAACTTCCCAACCGGCTCGATGCATCTCGCCTTCACCTCTAACCACGACGAAAACTCTTGGAGTGGTAGCGAGCAGAGTCGTTTTGGTGATGCTTTGGAGGCGATGACTGCCTTGACCTTTGCTCTGCCAAAGTCGTTGCCACTTATTTATACGGGTCAGGAGTATGGCTACGACCATTCGTTCGCCTTCTTTGATAAGGATGCGATGCCGAAGTTTGATGAAAACGCTTCGACTGCGCTCTATCGTCGTCTCTGCGCTATGAAGCACGACTGCTCGGCATTGCGCTCGGCAGATAAGGGTGGCTCATTCGTTGAGATAAACAATAACGCTCCCGACTGCTTGCTCACCTTCGTTCGTGAGAATGAGAAGAGCAGGGTAGTCTACATCGCAAACCTCTCGCCTTATAAGGTCTTCTCGGACTTCCATACGGGCATTTACGCGGGTGACTATACAGATGTGGTTACGGGCGAGCAAACCACTCTATATGAGCATACTTGGGGCGAAATGGAGCCTTGGAGTTACCGCCTATTGGTGACGAAAAAGTGAAAATAGCAGAAATCGGATTAAAAAGGTGCTTAAAATTTATAATTTTAACAAATAAATCTCTATCTTTGCACCAAAGTAAAAGAAAAATCCGATTTTAGCAATGAAAATAGCTCTTGCACAACTTAATTACACGATTGGCGATATTGCTGGTAATACCGCGAAAATTATCATTGCGGTAGAGCGCGCAAAAGAGGCTGAGGCTGATGTTGTGGTCTTTGCCGAGCAGGCGTTGAGTGGAACTCCTGCCTTCGTCCTTCTTCGTAAAACAACATTCCTCGAACTGTGCGACGAGGCGCTCGATGAGATTGCCTCTTACTGCAATGGCATCACAGCCGTAGTAGGTACTCCAGTGCTTATGCAGAATGGCACTCATAGTGCTGCCGTAGTTATCGAGAACGGTCGCGTTAAGCGATACATCACAAAGGCAAATATTACTGCTCGTCGCGAGATGGGCTTCCTCTCAAACGGTGAGGGCGTTAAGGTTGTCCGCATCGCAGGCGAGAAGGTAGCTATCGTCGTGGGTGACGACTTCTCTCACTTGAAGGAGGTTGACCACGATGTAGACATCATCTTCAGCATCAATGCTCGCCGCTATGGTAAGGGCTTGATGTCGTACCGCTACGAGACAATGCACAACCTCGCATTCGTCGAGTCGCGTTCTATCGTCTTGGTTAACCAGGTAGGTGGTTCGGGCGAAATCGTCTACGATGGAACTTCGTGCGTCATCAACGAGAAGGGCGAGATTGCTCTCTTGATGAAGTCGTTCGAGGAGGACTTCGCAGTCTACGATACAATGGCAGACAACAAACCTTGTGAGTTACCAAAGGAGTTGGAGCGTCACGAGCGTACCGGCTACATCTACAACGCAGCGGTTATGGGCTTGCGCGACTACTTCTTCAAGAATGGCTACAAGAAGGCGTGCGTAGGTTTGTCGGGAGGTATCGGCTCGGCAGGTGCAACCTGGATTGCAGTCGAGGCACTCGGTAAGGAGAATGTCAAGGCATTGATGATGCCGTCGCAGTTCTCTACCGACCACTCGGTGGTTGATGCTACAAAGCTGGCGCAGGCTCTCGGTGTCGAGTTTAGCGTACTCCCAATCTCGGAGGCATACACCTCTATCGTGAATACCCTCATCCCAGCCATCGGAGGTCACGCCTTCGATGCTACCGAGGAGAATATCCAGGCTCGCTTGCGTACCATTATGTTGATGGCGGTGCAGAACAAGAAGGGCTATATCGTACTCAACTCGTCAAATAAGAGTGAGAACGCTCTCGGTATGTGTACCCTCTATGGTGACACCGCAGGTGCATTCAGCGTTACGGGCGACTTGTACAAGACCGAGATGTTCGACTTGGCACGCTATATCAACAAGATTAAGGGTGACATCATCCCAGAGAGTATCCTCGAGAAGGAACCATCGTCGGAGTTGCGCCCAGGTCAGAAGGATAGCGACGAACTCCCTAAGTACGAGGTTGTCGATGCAATCCTTATGCGAATGATTGAGCAGGGTCAGCACCGCGAGGAGATTATCAATGCAGGCTTCGACTCGCAGGTTGTCGAGAAGATTCACTCGATGGTAATGCAGAACGAGAAGAAGCGCTACCAGTATCCTCCAATCTTGCGATTGTCGGCGTGTGCGTTCGGTCACGAACGTTTGATGCCTCTCATTAACAAGTACGGAGATTAGAGTCTCTTTTTGGCATTTTCCAATTTGCAAAACTTGAAAATAGCCCCACTATTATCAGCGTTTCGCAAATGAAAATCTGCTCAAAAATAGTTCTCTAATTATGGTGATTTAGGAAATTTGACGGTGAAACACCCATCCCAAATAGAACACAAAGGCACGGTTGCGCTTGTAGGGCGCAACTTTGTGCGTGTTGATATAGAGGTGATGGAGGCGTGTGGTTCGTGTGCTTCGCGCAAGGCGTGCGCAATGGGGCAAGGCACTACACGCGAGATTATGGTCTACACCGACGAGGCGCAACGATATTCGATTGGCGAGGTCGTGACTGTCTTGGCAAAGCAGACCGTCGGACTCACAGCTGTGCTGTTGTGCTACGTTGTGCCGTTGTTTGTTCTTGTCGGCGCGTTGGCAGTTCCAGTTTCGTTGGGCATATCGGAAGGCATTGCAGCACTTCTCTCATTGACCATTACGGGATTCTACTATTTCGTCCTGTGGATTTTTCGCCACAAGATAGCAAAGAGGGTTGTGTTTACGATTCAGGAGTGAGTAACTTGTAGAGAGTAGTTAGTAGTTTTATCCCTAATAATCTCTAACGCCTCTAACGCCCCTAACAAAAAAGAAAATACATTAACAATATAAAATTAACCTAACAAAGAGATGAACACTCTGATTTTTACAATTATTACACTCTGTGTCATTGGCGTTGTGGCGGCGGTAATCCTCTACTTCGTGGCGCAGAAGTTCAAGGTTGAGGAGGATCCTCGCATCGACGATGTCGAGAAGATGCTCCCAGGTGCAAACTGTGGCGGGTGCGGTTTTCCGGGCTGTCGTGGTTTGGCTTGTGCATTGGTTGAGCAGGAGGATATCTCGTCGCTCTACTGCTCGGTGGGTGGTGCTGAGTGTATGAAGGTTGTTGCCGACTATCTAGGCAAGGCAGCACCAGTGAAGGAACCGCAGGTGGCAACCGTTCGTTGCGGTGGCACTTGCGAGAAGCGTCCTCGCACTTCGACCTACGCGGGTACTCGCTCGTGCGCTATCGCATCGTCGCTCTATGTGGGCGAAACCAATTGCGCCTACGGATGCTTGGGCTATGGCGACTGCGTTGAGGCGTGCGCCTTCGATGCTATTCACATCAACCCCGAGACCGGTTTGGCAGAGGTCGATGCTGATAAGTGTACCGCTTGTGGTGCTTGCGTTTCGGCTTGTCCTAAGGGCGTTATCGAGTTGCGTAAGAAGTGGCCTAAGAATCGCGCTATCTATGTATCGTGC
>JAZQWU010000062.1:0-3094 GCA_045632505.1 Alistipes sp.
TGGTCGTTGCGTATATCGTTGTGAAAACGACCAGTGTGACCACTACGTAGCGATTATGAAGTTCGAGGGTGGTGCAACTGCATCGTTCTCGATGGATGCCTTCACTCCTTGGGGTGGTCGTCGTACCCGTATTATGGGAACTAAGGGCTTTATCGAGGGTGATATGAAGAAGTTTACCTTCTACGATTTCCGTTCGGGTCACAAGAGTGTTTGGGATCAGAAGGTATCGGAGATAGCTGAGTATAAGGGTTCAGGACACGGTGGAGGCGACCATATGCTTGTTCGCGACTTCTTGCGTGCAGTATCTGCTCAGGACGAGTCATTGCTTTCTAGCACGATTGATGTATCTATTGAGAGTCACGTGATGGGCTTTATGGCAGAGAAGAGCCGTAAGTCTATGAAGAAGGTGAAGATTTAATTCTTGTAAAGAACTATTATGAAGAATATTAAGTTCCGTTTGACCATAATGAACTTCCTGCAGTATGCTGTGTGGGGTTCGTGGCTTATTTCGCTTGGCGCATACCTCGGTGTGACGCTCAAGTTCTCGGGCGGTGAGATTGGTAGCTTCTTCGCTACTATGGGTATCGCATCGCTCTTTATGCCTGCGGTTATGGGCGTTATTGCCGACCGCTGGGTGCCAGCACAACGCTTGCTGGGTATCTCGCACTTGTTGGCTGCAGCCTTTATGATTGCGGCATCTATGCAGGATAGCTATCAGACCTTGTATCCGTTGGTGTTGTGCAGCGTGATGTTCTATATGCCGACCATCGCGTTGAGCAATACCGTGGCGTACAACGCGCTGAATAAAGCAAACCTTGACACCGTAAAGGCATTTCCGCCAATCCGCGTGTGGGGTACAGTCGGATTTATCTGCGCTATGTGGGCAGTCGATTTGATGGGCTGGGGACTCTCGGCAACGCAGATGCAACTCTCTGCAGCGTTGGGTATCTTGCTCGGCTTGTACTGCTTCACACTCCCTTCGTGTGAGGTGAATCGTAATGTCGAGACCAAGTCGTGGATTGACACCTTGGGCTTGCGTGCTTTTGCATTGTTCAAGGAGCCGAAGATGGCTATCTTCTTCCTCTTCTCGATGATGCTCGGTATGTCGTTGCAGATTACCAACGCCTTTGCCGATGGCTATATCAAGAGCTTTGGCGACGTTGCAGTCTATGGCGAGCAGTATCTCGGAACATTCGGTGTTGAGCACTCTACAATCCTGATTTCGTTGTCGCAGATTTCGGAAACTCTGTGTATCCTCTTGATTCCGTTCTGCTTGAAGAAGTTTGGAATTAAGAATGTTATGCTCATTTCGATGTTTGCGTGGGTGTTGCGCTTCGGTTTGTTGGGCGCAGGTAACCCTGGTGCTGGCGTGTGGATGTTTATCCTCTCGATGATTGTATATGGCGTGGCTTTCGATTTCTTCAATATCTCTGGCTCGCTCTATGTAGAGAAGGAGACCGCTCCGTCTATCCGTGCGAGTGCGCAGGGCGTATTTATGATTATGACCAACGGCTTCGGAGCATTCATCGGCTCGTATGTTGCGGGCTGGGTTGTCGAGGCATACGGCTGGCCACAATCGTGGTATATCTTCGCAGCTTATGCGTTGGTGGTAGCGGTACTTTTCGCACTTGTTTTCAAGTATAAGCACAACCCTAACGCCGAGGTTAAAGTGACTCATTAATTATTAAACCAAATAATTCTAAAATTTAAGCACCTCTTTGAGGTGCTTTTTTATTTTGTGTGAAATTTTTTTCAAAAAATATTTGCATAATCGAATTTTTTGCATTTACTTTGTGATATCAAAATGATATTATTTTGAACAAATGAAAAAGCTAATGGCTAATGGCCAATAGCTAAAAGCAAAGAAACTTTATAAACCTTTAATACTTTACTACTATGGAGAAAAATCAGAACAAGCCTTATTCAGGCTGGAAGATGAACGGATTTGCAATGTTGTTCCTCAACTTTGCGTTGCTTGCAGCAGGTGTTTTGGCACTCGTTTACGGAATAAACGAGTTGTCTAATTGTCCGTCTGCCGATGTCGCACTCAATGTGGTTATTGTTGTGGCTGGCGGTTTGCTTGTCTTTTGGTCGTTGTTCATTCACCCATTCGGCTTTATGTTGCTCGAGCCAAATGAGGCGCGCGTGTTACTCTTCTTCGGTAAGTATCGTGGTAACTTCCTCCACTCTGGCTACTGGTGGGTGAACCCATTTATGTCGAAGAAGCCTCTTTCGCTTCGCGCTCGTAACCTCAATGCCGAGCCTATCAAGGTGAACGACAAGCAGGGTAACCCAATCCTCATCGGTTTGGTGCTTGTGTGGAAGATTCGCGAGGAGGAGATCTACAAGGCAGTGTTCGACATCGACACTCCAATCGCTACTGGCGAGATTACCGTTACTGCGAATGGCCGTATGAAGGCTCTCGAGAACTTCGTATCGGTGCAGAGTGATGCGGCATTGCGCCAGGTGGCTGGTATCTACGCATACGATAATAATAATGGTGCGGCTGAGGAGCTTACTCTCCGCTCGAATGCCGACGAGATTAACGAGCAGCTCGAAACACGCCTTAACGAGCGTCTTGCAATGGCAGGTATCGAGGTTGTCGAGGCTCGTATCAACTACCTCGCTTACGCTCCGGAGATTGCAGCCGTGATGTTGCGTCGTCAGCAGGCTGATGCTATTATCTCGGCACGCGAGAAGATTGTTGAGGGTGCGGTTTCGATGGTTAAGATGGCTATCGACAAGCTTTCGGAGGACGAGGTTGTAGAGCTCGACGAGGAGCGCAAAGCTGCAATGGTAACCAACTTGCTCGTTGTGTTGTGTGGTGACGAGTCGGCGCAGCCAGTGGTTAATACAGGCACTCTCCACCATTAAAAATCGTTCTGGGTGGTAAATTTTGAATAGAAAATGGATACGCAATTTAGAATAAATTGGAACTGAAAAAATAATTCTCAATTTTCAATTCTCAATTCTCAATTAGAAAGGAATTTATGGCAAAGGAGGCTACAAAGAGTTTTGTACTTCGTATGGATGCCGAAATGATGGAGGCGATCGAAAAGTGGGCGGAAGATGAATTCCGCTCCACTAACGGTCA
>JAZQWU010000063.1:0-4189 GCA_045632505.1 Alistipes sp.
GATAGCCCATACAGCATCGCCACTCCAAGTGAGGTTAAGGTAAGCCTTCTCCTTGGTCATCATCTCCTTGCCAAAGTCAGCCTCCCAGCCAGCAACCAACTTCTTCGCCTGCTTCAAGTGCGCCTCTACGTCAGCAATCGAAGCATCTGACGAGTCGTACATCAACTGCTCAAGAGTAACAGAGCCTTCGGCCAACTCTTTTTGGCGCAGGTAGATAAGCTGCGTGCTGTAGACATCGCGGAATGCATCCTTGATAAATATCTTCTTGTCGAACTTCTCGTTCAAGAGTGTGCTCCACGTCGAAGCCTCCTCGCGAGTGACGTAGCGAGTGTTGTAGAGGAATCCCGTAGTACCCCACATATAACCTACAGCATAGTCGTTCGCGTTCTTACCCGAGCCGTCAATCTTGTTGAAGCACTCGGTAATGTAAGGCGAGATATATTGCAGATAGTTAGGCGTTTGACCGAAGTCTTTATCTATCGGCAAGAGCATATTGTTGCGCAGCATTCGCTCGATGATATACTCCGATGGACATACTACGTCGAAGTCCTCCTTACCGCGCTCAATCTTTGCGAGCATAATCTCGTTGATGTCGAAAAGCTGGTAGATAATCTCCACCTCCTCGCCAGTCTGCTCCTTGTACCACACCTTGAAATCGTCCAATACCGACTCGTCAATGTAGTCCGCCCAGTTGTAGATCTTGAGTGTGTGCTCGCGGTCAGCAGCCTCTACAGAGAGTACTGCGCAAAGAGCAAGAAGTATTGTTGTAAATATTCTTTTCATAGTCGGTTACATTGCTTGCTTGTGCTTGGCGTTGCGCTTTGCACGAACATTAATGATGATGAGCAACACGAGAACCACCACAAAGATGATGGTCGACAATGGTCGCAATTCAGGAGTAAGACCACCCTTTCGCGCATCGGCATATATATATGTCGAAAGAGTCTCTAAACCCTCATTTCCCTTCGTAAAGAGCGTCACCGCAAAGTCGTCAATCGAGAGCGTGAAGGCGAGAATCATACCAGATATCATACCTGGACGAATCTCAGGGATAATAATCTTGCGAAGTGCCTGGAATGGCGTTGCTCCCAAGTCCAATGCCGCCTCGTAGATGTTTGGATTCATCTGCTGAAGGCGTGGCATAATGCTCAATACTACATATGGAGTGCAGAATGCGATATGCGACAAGACAACAGTTGTGTAACCCTGCGAAATGCCCATACTTACGAACAAGAGGAACAACGAGATACCCGTGATGATATCCGGGTTGAGCATCGGAATGTCGTTTAAGAAGGTGATTACCTGTTTCTTACGACCACGCATATTAAATATTCCTATAGCTGCTATAGTTCCCAAAATGGTCGAAGCTACTGCTGCAATAACGGCAATGCTCAAGGTGTTCTGGATGGCGTTAAGCAACGAACTCTGCGCACCTCCGCTGAACAACGACGAGTAGAGTTTGGTCGAGAAACCAGTCCAGTTACCCAACACCTTCGACTCGGTGAACGAGAAGATGGCGATGATGATAATTGGCGCATAGAGAAGCGCGAGCAATATCCAAAGGTAGAGTTGTGCGAAAAATTTCTTCATAGTACGCTTCTCCATTAAATAAGACTATCGCTGTCGTTCTGCTCCTCTCCGTCCGAGAAGAGTGATGTTATGCCGATGATTACCAGCATAATGAGCGACAACGCTGCGCCATAGTTCCACATTCCGTTATTGATATTCTCTTGGATGGTTGTTCCAAAGAGCTTTACATTGTTCATCGTGAGCAACTCCGCGATTGCGAAGGTCGAGATTGTGGGCATAAACACCATCATAATACCCGACATAACGCCTGGCATCGAGAGCGGTACCGTCACCTTGCGGAAAACCTCCATAGGTGTTGCACCCAAATCCTCAGCTGCCTCGATAAGCGAGTGATCCATCTTTTGCAAAGTGTTGTAGATTGGGTAAATCATAAACGGCAAGAAGTTGTAGACCATACCGAATATGAGCGCACCCTCGCCCAACGGCAACTTCACGAAGTCGAACAGGGCTACGGTAGCGAGTGTTCTAACCAATATATTCACCCACATCGGCAAGATGAACAACACGACTGTAACCTCCGAGCGGTTGAGCTTGCGGTTGCTCAAAATCCACGCCGCAGGATATCCGAGCAGAATGCACAATATGGTGGTAATGAGAGCGATACCTATCGAATAGATAAGGGTGTTGATTGCCTCGGGTTGCTCGATGAAGCGCTTGAAATTCTCCAACGAGAATGCTCCGTCGCCATTCTGGAAGGCATAGACCAAAATCAGTACGAGAGGCAACGCAACAAACAGAGCGAGGAATATGGCGTAAGGAATCGCCCAATTCGCTCGTTTGTTGAATATGTCAGCTACAAATTTCATTCTGCGTTAACTTAAACTCGTTTCGAAATATAGATGTCGCGCTTGTCGATTGAGATACCTACGATGTCGAAGTTGTCCCAGATGTCGTTGGTATCCACATAGATAAAGTCGCCATCGTCGGTCTTGATGGTGAGGTGGTAGTGGTCGCCCTTGTAGAGGATGAAGTGTACCGAACCGATAAGCTTACCATCCTCCTTGTAGTCGTGCAACTCTACGCGGTTGAAGTTTACGCGTACGGTAACATTGTCGCCCTCCTTCAAGCCCTGATCTTTACACTCGAACTCGGTGCCGAGCATCTCGACGGTTGTTGGTGAGGTCATCACGCCCTGGAATGTGTTGCAGGTGCGCTCCTTGCGCATAACGTGGATGTCCGAAGGTTTGATAAACATACCTACGGTTGCACCCTCCTCAAATGCGTTGTAGTCCTGAATCATAAGTTCGAAGCCCTTGTCGGTCTCGACGAACATCTCGTAATGTACGCCCTTGAAGGTACAAGACTTCACCTTACCCGTAAAGTCTGCATTCTCAACATTTCCAACGAGGTAGATATCCTCTGGGCGGATTACTACGTCAACTGCAGTGTTCTCGCCGAATCCAGTATCCACGCACTCGAACTTGTGGCCGATAAACTCAACCTCTTTGTCCTTTATCATCGTGCCATTTAGGATGTTACTCTCGCCGATGAAGTCTGCTACGAATGAGTTTACAGGCTCGTTGTAGATGTCGATTGGAGTGCCAATCTGCTGAATCTTACCTTCGCTCATTACCACGATTGAGTCGCTCAATGTTAGGGCTTCCTCCTGGTCGTGAGTTACATATATAAAGGTGATGCCGAGAGCCTCGTGCATCTGCTTCAACTCCATCTGCATATCCTTACGCATCTTCAAGTCAAGCGCAGCCAATGGCTCATCCAAAAGGAGTACCTGCGGCTGATTCACGATAGCGCGAGCGATGGCAACACGCTGCTGCTGACCACCCGACAAAGAGTTTACGTCACGGTCCTCGTAGTCGGTCATCGATACCATCTTCAAAGCACGGCGTACGCGCTTGTCAATCTCCTTCGGCTCAACCTTCTTGAGCTTCAGACCAAATGCGATATTCTCGTATACATTCAAGTGTGGGAAAAGTGCATATCGCTGAAAGACCGTATTGAGAGGTCGTTTGTGTGGGGGTATCTCGAGGATATCATTACCCTCCATCATAATTACGCCCTCATCAGGCTGGGAAAATCCAGCCAACATACGCAACAAGGTGGTCTTACCACAGCCCGAAGGACCAAGCAATGTGACGAACTCGCCGCGCTTGATATCGAGGTTGATGTTTTCGAGTACTACCTTTGTTCCAAACGATTTGGAGATGTTCTCGATTTTGATGATTGTTTCGCTCTTTTTTGCCATCTCTATTTTTTACGGTTTTTAAGAATGGTCTGGGTTAAATTAAAGTGATATGTTGCGCCGACGGTTATCGCCACGCTATTTGCAAAGTTGTTGTATGCCGCTAAGGCGTGCAGACGCAAGTCTCGACTCTCACGCAATGGGAAGTAGTGTACTCCACCGCCTACATACCAATAACGTGGAGAGAGTGAGTTGTCGGTTGGGATAAACCAAAGGTCATCCTCGTAGCCGAAAATGTCGCTATTGTTGAAGTTCTCATATCCGCCCTTGACGAACGCCTCTACCTTGTCGTTGTGGTTGTAGAGGAGTTGCGCGCTCAACGAGAACTCCTGATTGAAGAATCGCTTAATCGAGGTTGCACGATTCATATAATCGACTTCGAGGGTAAAATTACCCATA
>JAZQWU010000064.1:0-25900 GCA_045632505.1 Alistipes sp.
ATTCGCCAAGGGTGCAAACTACATCCCTTGCGACTCGTTCCTCACACGTGTCACCGACGAGGTCTACGAAAAGACTATAGCCGATGCCGTAGCAGTGCATATGAATATGTTGCGCGTATGGGGCGGAGGTATCTACGAGAACGAGAAGTTCTACGAGGAGTGCGAGAAGAATGGTCTTATGGTATGGCAGGACTTTATGTTCGGCTGTGCGCTCTACCCTGTCGAGGGAGCAATGATTGAGAATATCCGTCAGGAGGCTATCGACAACATCAAGCGTCTGCGTAACTACGGATGTATCGCCCTCTGGTGCGGTAACAACGAATGTTACGACACGCTGATGGCAGGCAAGCGTAGCTTCGAAAAGAAGGGCGTAGATATGAAGTACTACGACATTATGAAGGCACAGTTCGACTTCCAATACTACGAACTCTTGCCTGAGATATGCGCTAAGTACGACCCAATGCGCTACTACCACCCTATGTCGCCGTGGGCTGCAAAGGATGTAAAATCGTCGGATGCCAAGCACCTCGGTGACTTCCACTACTGGGGCGTTTGGGGCAATCGCCACCCTCTCGACAACTACAACACCACACGCTCACGCTTTATGTCGGAGTATGGATTCCAATCGTTCCCAGAATTGGGCTCGATTAAACTCTATGCGCCAGACAAGCGAGATTGGAACATCTACTCGGAGGTTATGATGTCGCATCAGCGCGGAGGCAGGAGTGCCAACGGCAAGATTAACGACTATATGAAGCAGGAGTACTGGGAGCAAACCAACTTCGAGAAGTTCCTCTATATGGGACAGGTGTTGCAGGGTGACGCTATCAAGTTAGCAGTCGAGGCACACCGCCGCGATATGCCATTCTGCCAAGGCTCACTCTTCTGGCAGCACAACGACTGCTGGCCAGTAGCATCGTGGGCAAGCCGCGACTACTATGGTCGCTGGAAGGCACAGCACTACTTCGCACTCAACTACTTCGACAAGTACCTCCTCTCGGCATACAACCGCGATGGTCGCTTGCGCGTGTTTGCCGTTTCGGACAATCAGAGCAACGTCAAAGCCGAATTCGAGGTGAAGGTGATGACAATGACTGGCAAGGTCGTTACCCAATATAATAAAAAGGTAACCGTACCAGCCAGCACCTCAACCGTACTCTACGACGAGGCTACCGACGTAGTCTTGAACGGAGCAAAGGCTGAAGATTTAGTTATCGTGTCGTCGCTCCGCATTGGCGATAAGGTCTACTCAAACAATAACTACTTCGTCAAGCAAGGCGCACTTGCCTTCCCGAAGGCTGAGGTCAAGGCTGAGGTTGCAAAGTGCGATGGTGGCGTGGAGGTAACCCTCTCGACCGACAACTTCGCACGTGCCGTATATATGGCAGTTGATGGCATCGACAACTTCTTCGCGAACAACTACATAGACCTCTTACCAAACACCTCTTGCAAGGTGAAGGTGCAGACCTCACTCTCGGTTGAAGAGTTTAAGAAACAACTCAAGATAGAACACCTCGGAAATTGCAGATAGTATGATTGAAAAGATAGCAAAATACTTCCGACTCGTCAAGTTCTCGCACACCATCTTTGCAATGCCATTTGCGCTTATCGCATTCACCTACGCATTGTGGAGTACCGAGGCTGAGTTTTCGTGGTGGTTGCTACTGCAAGTAGTTCTCTGTATGGTCTTTGCCCGCAATGTGGCTATGGGCTTCAACCGCTGGGCTGACCGCAATATCGACAAGGATAACCCCCGCACCGCCGACCGTGAGATTCCTTCGGGTGCTATCTCACCACGCAATGCGATGATTTTCGTCGTCGTGAACGCGTTGTTATTTATCGCTACCGCATCGACTATCAACACACTTACAGCGATTCTCTCGCCCGTAGCATTGGCGGTTGTGATGTTCTATAGCTACTGCAAGCGATTCACCTCGTTGGCACACCTCGTGCTTGGCTTGTCGCTCGGCATTGCCCCAGCAGGAGCATATATCGCAGTAACGGGAACTCTCACCCTTGCGCCTTGTTTACTGTCGCTCTTGGTATTGACCTGGTGCGGAGGTTTCGACATTATCTACGCTTTGCAGGATGCAGAGTTTGACCGCCAACGCGGATTGCACTCCATCCCTTCGCGATTCTCGGTTGCGACATCGCTCTATATCAGCATTGCGTTACACTGCGTGAGCGTTGTTACGCTTGTTACGTTTGTTACGTTCCTGCCGCAGAGTTGGCTCTTGTGGTGCGGAGTAGTCCTTTTCAGTGCTATTTTGGTGGCAGAACATATCCTCGTCACGCCAAAGAAGCA
Source organism: Alistipes sp. (assembly GCA_045632505.1). GTDB lineage: Bacteria > Bacteroidota > Bacteroidia > Bacteroidales > Rikenellaceae > Alistipes. Next base: position 2,306 of record JAZQWU010000064.1, read on the forward strand.
ACGCTCCATTGGCATAGCATTTGGCACGCTCAATGGTCTTGCAAGCCTAACATTGGCGTTGTTCGTGATTGCTAACATCTTAATCTTCGGATAGGCATATGTGGGTATCGTTGGCATTCTTATCGGCTCTGATGCTCGGTCTTTACGACGTAGCGAAGAAGCAGTCGCTCAAGGCGAATGCCGTGCTACCCGTTTTGTGGCTTAACACCCTATTCTCCTCCATTATCTTTCTGCCAGCACTACTCGACTCGGCAGTTGGTGGCGGATGGCTTACGGGTACTCTATTCGAAACTGTCGGTGGCACACTGCACGACCACGCCGTAGTCTTTGCAAAGGCTGTGATGGTGCTTTCGTCGTGGATATTCGGCTACTTCGGCATTAAGCACTTGCCCATCACTATTGTGGGACCTATCAACGCCACACGCCCCGTATTGACACTTGTAGGTGCGATGCTGGTATTTGGCGAACGACTCAACGGCTATCAATGGGTTGGAGTTGTTCTTGCCATACTTTCGCTCTATCTCCTGAGCCGCTCGAGCAAAAAGGAGGGCGTCAATTTCGCACACAATCGTTGGATTCTCTGCGTCGCTGCAGCAGCTATTATTGGCGTAGGTTGCGGACTCTACGACCGCTACATAATGAAGACTATGAACGCGGTATTCGTGCAGAGCTGGTACACCTTGTATCAGTTCCTTTTAATGACGATTATCTGCGCAGTATTATGGTTACCAAAACGCAACGAGCAGAAGTTCCATTGGTCGTGGGCTATACCAATGATCTCAATCTTGCTCACAACGGCAGATATGGCATATCTTCACGCATTGAGAGATAGTGCAGCGATGATTGCCGTAGTGGCGATGATTCGACGTTCGTCGGTTGTTGTGTCGTTCACTTGCGGTGCGATGTTGTTCGGCGAGCGCAACCTCAAGGCGAAGGCACTCGACCTGTTGCTAATACTCGTCGGAATGATATTCCTCTACATTGGCTCAAGATAGCAATAAATTCAAACTCAATAGATTATGCAGTTAAAAAAGATTAAACTCGGACTCTTTCCGAAGGTGGTTATCGCCATCGCTTTGGGTGCTATACTCGGACTCTTCCTGCCCGATGTATTCATCCGTATCTTCAAGACTTTCAATGTTTTATTTGCGCAACTTTTGAAGTTCTCGGTGCCTTTGCTGGTGTTGGGACTCGTAACTCCTGCAGTTGCAAACTTGGGTAAGGGTGCTGGCAAGATGCTCATCTTCGTTATTGCCGTATCCTACATCTCAACCGTAGGCGGAGCGCTGTTCTCGTACACTTGTGCAACAGAGTTCTTCCCTCACATCCTCTCGGTTGGCGAACTTTCGCCTGAGGCTCTTTCGGAGAAGAGTTTTGCGCCATTCTTCGAACTCAAGATTCCACCCGTATGCGATATGATGACCGCAATCGTTCTCTCATTCGTTATCGGCTTGGGTTGTATATTCCTCAAGGCTGAGTCGGTGAAGGGTTGGTTCGAGGAGTTTGGCGAGATTGTAAAGTGGTTTATCGAGAGTGCTATCATTCCGTTATTGCCAATCTACATCTTCACAATGATTTGCGAGATGAGCGCAAAGGGCGTAATTGATGTAGTACTCGGTACGGGTGCAAAGGTTATCGGCACGGGTGTTGTATTGTCGATTCTCTACCTCATCGTGCAGTACCTCATTGCTGGTGCTATCGCACGCAAAAACCCGTTCCGTCTTATCTATAACATTCTGCCGGCATACCTCACTGGTTTCTCGATTTGCTCCTCGGCAGCAGTTATTCCAGTAACCACAAAATGTACACTCAAAAGTGGTGTAAGCGAGGATATTGCGAACTTCGTAATTCCAATCTGCTCGAATACGCATATGTGTGGCTCAACCATTAAGTTGGTTACTACATCGGTAGCAGTTGCCTATATGTTTGGCGTGGATATTCCATTGGCGTTGTTCATCAACTTCGCATTGATGCAGGCCATCGCAGCCGTATCCTCCCCTGGTGTTATGGGTGGTGTATTGATGGCTTCGGTAGGTCTGCTCGGTACAATCTTGGGCTTCTCGGCAGAGATGACCGCATTGCTGATGGCAATCTATTTGGCACTCGACGGCTATGGCCCCGCTTGTAATGTTTCGGGCGACGGTGCAATCGCTGTCGTTATGGACAAGCTCTTCGGCAAGAAAACGGAGAACTAAGATTTATCACAAGACTAAACTAATATGCCGAGCGAGATTTTTCGTTCGGCATTTTTTGTATTGCAGAAAACTAAAAGTTTTCCGTTTTCCGTTTTAACCCTGCTTCGCAGGCTTTTCCTCCTCGCGGCTCGGCAAAGTGTGCAAGCACCCTCTGCTCTCGCTCCGCAGCGTCGGTTCCGTTTTCCACTCCAAGCGAAAACCGAAAAACTAAAGTTTTCCGTTTTCCGCTTTCCGTTTTCCGTTTATTTTACTATCTTTGTCCGATTATTGGCAAACAGCAAACAAATTACAAAAACATACACAATATGAACATTTCATTTAACTGGTTAAAAAATTATGTAGATACTACTCTCTCGGCAGAGGAGATATCGAAAGTTTTGACAGACATCGGTCTTGAGGTAGAGGGCTTCGAGAAGATTGAAACCATTCGTGGTGGCTTGGCTGGTGTCGTTGTAGGTGAGGTACTCACTTGCGAGGATCACCCAGATTCGGACCACCTCCATATCACTACCGTTGACGTAGGCGCAGAGGCTCCATTGCAGATTGTCTGCGGTGCAGCAAACTGCCGTCAGGGTTTGAAGGTTATGTGCGCTACCGTTGGCGCAGTACTCTACCCAGATGGCGGCGACGAGGAGTTCAAGATTAAGCGTTCGAAGATTCGTGGCGTAGAGTCACTCGGTATGTTGTGCGCAGAGGATGAGTTGGGTATCGGCTCGTCGCACGATGGCATCATCGAGTTGCCAGCAGACGCAGTTGTAGGCACCCCTGCCAAGGAGTACTACAACATCACTGACGACTACCTCATCGAGGTTGGTTTGACTCCAAACCGCATTGACGCAGCATCGCACATCGGTGTTGCACGTGACCTCGTAGCATACCTCCGCGCTCAGGGCGTAGAGGCTGAGTTGAAGTTGCCAAGCGTAGAGGCATTCGCAGTAGACAATCACGACCTCAACATCGAGGTGGAGGTTGAGAATACCGCAGCTTGCCCACACTATACAGGTATAACCGTTAAGGGTTGTAAGATTGCTCCATCGCCAGAGTGGATGCAGAACTCGCTCCGCGCTGCGGGTATCAACCCTAAGAACAACTTGGTGGATATCACCAACTACGTTCTCTTCGAGCTCGGTCAGCCTCTCCACGCGTTCGATGCACAGAAGATTGAGGGTGGCAAGATTGTAGTTAAGAACTGCGCCGAGGGTACTCCATTCGTTACTCTCGATGGCGTAGAGCGCAAACTCACAGCTGATGACTTGATGATTTGCTCGGCAGAGCGTCCAATGTGTATCGCAGGTGTTTACGGAGGTTTGGACTCAGGTGTGAGTGACACCACAACCGACATCTTCATCGAGTCGGCATACTTCAACCCTGTATCGGTGCGTAAGACTGCTAAGCGTTTCGGTTTGAACACCGACTCGTCGTTCCGTTTCGAGCGTGGCATCGACCCTAATATCCAGATTTACGCATTGAAGCGTGCAGCACTCCTCTTTAAGGAGTTGGCTGGCGGAACTATCTCGAGCGAGATTTTTGACTCAAACCCAGCAGAGGTTGCTCCGTTCCGTTTCGACTTCTCGGTATCGCGCGCTAAGTCGATTATCGGCAAGGAGATTCCAACCAAGGTATTCCGCACCATCGTTGATGCGTTGGAGGTGAAAATTGAGAAGGAGGAGGGCGATGTATGGAGCGTTGCCGTACCGCCATACCGCGTAGATGTTCAGCGCGAGGCAGACCTTATCGAGGACATCCTCCGCATCTATGGCTACAACAACGTAGAGGTTTCGGAGAAGGTTAACTCTACCCTCTCGTATGTTCAGAAGCCAGATAAGACCCGTTTGACCAATCTCGTTGCCGATATGCTCACCGCACGCGGCTATACCGAGATTATGTCGAACTCTCTCACCAAGACCGCTTACTACGAGGGCTTGACTTCGTACCCTGCAGAGCAGTGCGTGAAGATTATGAATCCACTCTCGGCAGACTTGGGCGTTATGCGTCAGACTCTCCTCTTCAACACAATGGAGGCTGTACAGCTCAATGTAAACCACCGCAATGGTGACTTGAAGATTTACGAGTTCGGTAACTGCTACTTCTACAATAAGGCAGAGGCTAAGGAGGGCGAGGAGGTTGCTCCACTCGCATCATACTCGGAGAACTACCGTTTGGCAGTTGCCGTAACAGGTTTGGCAACACCGCAGTCGTGGAATCAGAAGGCTGAGCCTGCAACATTCTACACACTTCGTGCTACGGTAGAGTTGTTGCTCCGCCGTTTCGGTTTGAACATCTACTCGCTCCGTACCGAGGCTCTCGAGAGCGACTTGTTTGGCGACGCAATGGTGTTGTACGTAAACAACAAGCCATTCGTACAGATGGGTCAGGTGAATGCCAAGATTTGCAAGGCATTCGACGTTAAGCAGGATGTATTCTTCGCTGAGATTGATTTCGATATGTTGTTGAAGGCTACTCGCAAGCACAAGGTTGCAGCCGAGGAGTTGTCGAAGTACCCAGAGGTTAAGCGCGACTTGGCTCTCCTCGTGGATAAGAGCGTTTCGTTTGCTCAGCTTCGTGCTACCGCATTCGCAACCGAGAAGAAGTTGCTCAAGAGCGTTTCGTTGTTCGATGTTTACGAGGGCGATAAGTTGCCAGAGGGTAAGAAGTCGTACGCATTGTCGTTCATCCTCGAGGATAAGAACCAGACTCTCAACGATAAGGCCATCGAGCGAACTATGTCGGCATTGCAGTCAGCATTCGAGCACAAGCACGGTGCGCAGATTCGATAGTAACCAACAAACACTAACAAGAATATGAAAAAACTAACACTTTTTGCAGTTGCTATCCTTGCTGTAGCGTGCGGTAAGGTAGACTACAAAGATCCGAACGCTCCTATCGAGAAGCGCGTTGAGAGTTTGCTCTCGCAGATGACTATCGAGGAGAAGGTAGGACAGATGAATCAGTTTTGCGGCATTGTTCACGTATCGAACAAGGATAAGAAGGCTCAAGCTGACAATCAGGACGCGCAGGGCTTCTATCCTGGCATTAATGCCGACACTCTTCGCAAGTGGACTCAACAAGGTCTTATCGGCTCGTACCTCCACGTTTTGACTCCAGAGGAGGCCAACGAGTTGCAGGAGTTGGCAATGTCGTCACGCCTTGGTATTCCGTTGATTTTGGGTATTGACGCAATTCACGGAAACTGCCTTGCTCCGGACAACACATCCTACCCTACAAGCATTGGTCTTGCTTGCTCGTTCGACACCGAGATGGCATACAAGATTGCTCGCCAGACTGCAAAGGAGATGCGTGCAATGAATATGCACTGGACATTCAACCCAAACATCGACGTTGCTCGCGATGCACGTTGGGGTCGTTGTGGCGAGACCTTCGGCGAGGATACCTACCTCGTAAGCAAGATGGGTTTGGCATTGGTAAAGGGTTATCAAGGTGATATGCAGGGCAATGACGATGTTTTGGCTTGTATCAAGCACTGCATCGCCGATTCTCAGCCGGTAAATGGTGCAAACCACGCACCAAGCGACATCTCGGAGCGCACCTTGCACGAGATTTTCCTCCCACCATACGAGGTGGCAATCCGCGAGGGTAATGCAGGTTCATTAATGATGGCCCACAACGAGATTAACGGCATCCCTTGCCACAAGGCGAAGTGGTTGATGGAGGATACAATGCGTGACAAGTACGGCTTCACAGGATTTGTAGTTAGCGACTGGATGGACATCGAGCGCATTCACACATTGCACAGGACTGCTGAGAATCGCAAAGAGGCATACTTCCAGTCGATTATGGCCGGTATGGATATGCATATGCACGGTATTCACTGGAACGAGGAGGTTGTAGAGTTGGTACGCGAGGGTCGCATCCCTGAGAGCCGTATCGACGAGTCAGTACGCCGTATCCTTACAGCGAAGTTCCGCCTCGGCTTGTTCGAGAATCCATACTGCGATGCCGACGAGGGTCGCAAGATTCGTATGTGTGAGGAGCACCGCGCAACCGCTTTGGAGGCTGCTCGCAACTCGATTGTTCTCTTGAAGAACGATGGCATTCTCCCACTCGACGTGAAGAAGTACAAGCGCGTACTCGTAACTGGTATCAATGCCGACGACGAGAATATTATGGGCGACTGGTCGGCACCGCAGAAGCCAGAGAATGTAACAACCATTCTCGAGGGCTTGCGACAGGTGGCACCGCAAACCGACTTTGTGTTTGTAGACCAAGGTCTTACCCCAAAGAAGATGAAGAAAGAGAACGTGGAAAAGGCTGCTCGCGTAGCACGCACCACCGACTTGAACATCGTCGTGGCTGGCGAAACAAGTCTTCGCGTTCGCAGGGGTGGAAAAACTTGTGGTGAGAATCAGGATCGTGCCGAGATTCACCTCTTTGGTTTGCAGCAGGAGTTGGTAAAGAAGGTCTACGAGAGTGGCAAGCCGACAATCCTCATTATCGTTGCTGGTCGTCCACAGGCAGTAGTATGGGAGGACGAGCACCTTCCAGCAATCGTTTGCGCGTGGGAGCCAGGAATGGTTGGCGGTCAGGCAGTTGCAGAGATTCTGTACGGCAAGGTTAACCCATCGGCGAAGCTCTCGATGACAATTCCGCGCACTGCTGGCCAGGTGCAGATGTACTACAACCACAAGCCATCGCACTACCGCTACAAGTTGCAGGATATTCCGAACACTCCACTCTATCACTTCGGTTTCGGTCTTTCATACACTACTTATGAGTACTCTGACCTCCAGCTCTCGAAGAGCGAGATTGCTCCGAACGAGAATATCGAGGTTAGTGTTACCGTTAAGAATACAGGCGCACGCGAGGGCGTTGAGATTGCACAGCTCTACATCCGCGACTGCATCTCGTTCATCACTCGCCCAGTTAAGGAGTTGAAGGGTTTTGAGCGCGTGGCATTGAAGTCTGGCGAGAGCAAGCGCATTTCGTTCACCCTCACCCCAGAACACTTGCGATACTACAACCTCGATATGGAGCGTGTAGTTGAGCCAGGAACATTTAAAGTGATGGTCGGAGGCTCGTCACGAGATAAAGACCTTCTCACTGCTGAGTTTGAGGTTAAATAAACGGAAAGGTGAAAACGGAAAACGAAAATAGCGGTCAAAAGACCGCTATTTTTTTTGCTATTAGCCATTAGCTTTTTATCGCATTCCGCCAGTTACCTTAATAACCTCGCCGGTAATATAAGAGGACATATCACTTGCAAGGAAGAGTGCGACATTGGCAATCTCGTCGGTGGTACCCATTCGACCGAGCGATACCGAAGATATGATAGCCTCCTTGGTTGCATCGTTGAGTTTGTCGGTCATATCGGTGGTGATGAATCCTGGCGCGATAGCGTTGCAGCGGATGCCTCGTGAGCCCATCTCCTTTGCAAACGACATTGTAAGACCGATAAGTCCAGCCTTAGAAGCCGAGTAGTTGCACTGTCCAGCGTTACCATTAGTGCCTACAACCGACGAAATATTGATGATTGAGCCAGCACGACGACGAGCCATCGGTGTGGTTACAGCGTGGGTAAAGTTGAACGCCGACTTGAGGTTGGTGCCGATAATCGAATCCCACTGCTCCTCGCTCATTCGCATCATCAAACCATCCTTGGTCTGTCCTGCGTTGTTCACTAGAATGTCAATCTGACCAAACTCAGCCAACACCTGCTCTACAACCGAATGCGCATCGGCAAAGTCTGCAGCATTCGATGCGTATGCCACAGCGCGGCAACCCAACGCCTCAATCTCAGCAACGAGGGTTTCTGCCGCAGCGGCAGACGAGAGATATGTAAAAGCGACATTTGCACCATTCTCGGCAAACTTGAGAGCGATGGCGCGACCAATACCGCGAGTTGCGCCCGTTACGAGGGCAACCTTTCCTTCAAGCAATTTCATACAATATTTTTGTTTATAAGTTTAGTGCAAAGATAGTGTTTTTATTTGAAAAATATTGTAACTTTGCGGAGCAAAGTACAATCGAGCATTGTACTACAGACGTAAAGAACACAATAACAATAAAATAGAGTACTAAAATGAAACGTGACGAACAGATTTTTGACCTCATTTCTGAGGAGCGCGGTCGCCAAATGCGCGGCATCGAACTTATCGCTTCGGAGAACTTCGTAAGCGAGCAGGTTATGGAGGCTATGGGCTCGGTATTGACCAACAAGTACGCTGAGGGCTACCCTGCAGCTCGCTACTATGGCGGTTGCGAGGTTGTAGATAAGGTGGAGAGCCTTGCCATCGGGCGTCTTTGCCAGATTTATGGCGCAGAGTATGCTAACGTTCAGCCTCACTCGGGTGCGCAGGCAAATATGGCGGTATTCTTCGCTGTGCTGAAGCCTGGTGATACATTCCTCGGTTTGAATCTTTCGCACGGAGGCCACCTCTCGCACGGATCGGCTGTGAATATGTCGGGTATGTACTTCAACGCCATCGACTACTCGGTACGCGAGGAGGATGGTCGTGTAGACTACGACGAGATGGAGCGCAAGGCTATGGAGCACAAACCAAAGCTTATCGTTGGTGGTGCTTCGGCTTACTCGCGTGAGTGGGACTATAAGCGTATGCGTGAGATTGCCGACAAGGTTGGCGCATTGCTTATGATTGATATGGCTCACACCGCAGGTCTTATCGCGGCTGGCATCTTGGAGAATCCAGTGGAGTATGCTCACATCGTAACTTCGACTACACACAAGACCTTGCGTGGTCCTCGTGGTGGTATCATCTTGCTCGGCAAGGATTTCGACAATCCGTGGGGCTTGACAACTCCAAAGGGCGTAGTAAAGAAGATGTCGCAGATTCTCAACTGGGCAGTATTCCCAGGTATTCAGGGCGGTCCACTCGAGCACGTTATCGCAGCTAAGGCTGTAGCATTCGGCGAGGCTTTGACTCCAGAGTACAAGGAGTACCAGCAGCAGGTTGTTCGCAACTCTCAGGCATTGTCGGCAGCATTGACTGCACGTGGTTACAATATTGTGTCGGGCGGAACAGACAACCACCTTATGTTGGTTGATTTGCGTTCGAAGTTCCCAGAGTTGACTGGTAAGGTTGCAGAGAAGGCTCTCGTTGCAGCAGATATCACAGCAAACAAGAATATGGTACCATTCGATTCGCGTTCGGCATTCCAGACTTCGGGCTTGCGTTTCGGAACTCCAGCAATCACCACTCGCGGTTTGAAGGAGGACAAGATGGAGTATATCGCGGAGTTGATTGACCGCGTACTTTCGGACGCAGAGAACGAGGAGAATATCGCAGCAGTTCGCAAGGATGTAAATGCCTTGATGGAGAACTACCCTCTCTTCGCGTGGTAAACAATTTGACACACAAACTTAACTAATAAACACGAAAACAGATTATGAAGAAAATCTTTTCAGTTTTGTCGATGCTTGTAGCAATGCTCATCTCGACAACCGCATCTGCACAGATTACAGGTGTAGAGTTGATGCGCGAGAAGCAGGGCTCAGCATTCCAGACAAACGAGAACGACCAGATTATCCGTAAAGTCGAGATGGATGCTCCAATCGTTGTCTGCGGTGGTGGTCTTTCGGGACTTTGCGCTGCGGTAGCTGCTGCGCGTCACGGTTCGCAGGTAATCCTCATTCAGGACCGTCCAATGCTCGGCGGTAACACCTCGAGCGAGATGCGTATGGGTATCGTAGGCGTCCGCGAGGATCAGTGCCAGGAGGCAGGTATTATCGAGGAGATGCAGTGCCGCAACTTCTACTACAACCCATTGCAGCGTTATCCTTTGTGGGATGACGTGATGTACTCGACTGTTGTAGAGGAGAAGAATATTCGCCTCTTGCTCAACACTTCGGTACGCGACGTTGTGATGAATGGCGACAAGATTGCAGCCGTAAAGTGTTGGAACAGCAACAACTACACAGAGTACACCATCTCGGGTAAGTTGTTCTTGGATTGTACTGGTGACGGTATTCTCCGTCTTTCGGGCGCGAAGTATCGCCGTGGTACTGAGTCGAAGGGCACCTACAACGAGTCTTACGTAACAAACGAGCAGTCGACAAACCACACTATGGGTAACTCAATCCTCTTGCAGTTGCGCAAGACCGCTGAGCACCACCCATTCCACGCTCCAGAGTGGGCATACCACTTCACCGACGAGGATTTCAACTACGACACTCCAAAGTCGACTCTTCCAAACCAGAAGCTCAACTACAAGATTATCTGGCGCGCTCACGACAACAACTTCTGGTGGGTTGAGTGCTCGGGTATCAAGTTCGACACAATCTTCGACGCTAACGAGATTCAATACGAGTTGAAGAAGATTGGTTATGGTATTTGGGAGTATATGAAGAATCACCCAGATGGTCGTTGCAAGGATTACGAGTTGGTATGGACTGGTTCAATTCCTGGCAAGCGTGAGTCTACTCGCTACATCGCACCTCACACCCTCACACAGCAGGATGTTCTCTCGGGTGGTCACTTCGAGGATGTTGTAGCATACGGCGGTTGGACTCTCGACAACCACGACTCAAACGGTTTCCACAACAAGGGTTTAGCTTCGGTTGAGTACTACATTCCACAGGGCTACGGTATTCCTTTCGACTGCCTCTACTCAGTAAATGTTCCTAACTTGATGTTCGCAGGTCGTGACATCTCGGCTTCGCATATGGCATTCTCGGCAGTTCGCGTTATGGCAACTTGCGCCCTTATGGGTCAGGCTGTAGGTACTGCTGCGGATATGATTATCGACAAGAACATCACCCCTGCCGAGTTGCGCAAGAATCACATCAAGGAGTTGCAGGATATCTTGGAGGATGACGACTGTATGTTGCCATACCGTTGGCGTAAGATCTACCCTCTCACCGCATCGGCAAAGACTCTCGCAAAGAACGAGCCTATGCGTAACGGTATCGACCGCGAGTGGGAAGGTCAGGACAATGGCGTTTACGCTGGCGTAGGTGAGAAGCACTTGGCTTACACTTGGGAGAAGCCAATCACCGCATCGGGTGCTCGTTTCATCTTCGATTCGGACTTCAAGGTGCGTGGCAAGCGTATGCGTAAGTTGGAGGAGACCACCGAGCGTGCTCCAATGCCAAAGGAGATGGTACGCGACTTCCACGTAGAGGTACGTGTTCCTGCTAAGGACAAGAAGACTCAGAAGCTCTATGCAAGCAACCCTGAGGCTGGCGAGTGGAAGACTGTTGCTACAGTGAAGAACAACTTCCGTCGTTTGGTTAAGGTTGATTTCGACGCAGTTGAGACCGACGCAGTGCGTATCGTAGTCGATAAGACTTGGGGCGCAATGGAGGCTCACATCTTTGCGTTCGACGTGAAGTAAGAGGTCTATACCTTATATAATAAAGGCTGTCCGTGTTGGACAGCCTTTATTGTTATAGTTTCCACCAACGTTTAGGATGCTTCGCTTCGTAATCATCTAATGCCGTAGTCATCAACTCCCTACCCTTTTCGATAATCTCTTTTGCAAGTGCGTAATCGGAGATATCGCCATAGGAATCAAACGGCATCTGCACCAAAATATCGGGCTTGCATAGTTCAACCATCAGGCGCGAATTGTGCTGATTCATAACCGAGAAAGTACGGTCAATTATGCCGTAAAAGTTACTCTCCCAATCGAGATCGGGCAGAGTATCCACATTCGCCTCGCGAAATGCTCGCACCTCGCGCATCGCCTCATAGCGCACCGCGCCAAGTGCCACTAACTTGCGCCAAAACGAGGTATTTTCATCGCCCTTGATGGTAGTAGACAACGCCTTCACTTCGGCATCTTTTGCCTCTTGCAATTCCTGATAATCCGCTGTTATTTTGCGTGCTTCGACTATGGTCTGGCGAATGGACTCAACATCAAAATAGTTAACATCAAAACCTATCAAAATATCGCCTTTTTCTCGTTTTACCCTATTGAGTGGCAGACAGTTAGACGAGTGGCCATCAATCAGAACAGTCTCGCCATACTGCACTGGTTTGAAGAGCGACGGAATAGACATTGAGGCACGAATTGCCGAGAATAGATTGCCCTTATCGAAGACCACCTCCTCGCCCGTATAAAGGTCGGTTGCGATGGCGGAAAATGGTAACGCCATATTCTCGATTTCCACATCGGGTACAACCTCTTTTATCGCCTCGATAATCTTCTCACCCTTGACCAAATGGCTCATCGAAAGCGACCAATCGACCAGCGAAAAGACCTTGCGAGTATTGAGAGATAGGAGCCACTCCTTAAACTCCGCCAAGTGACCTGCGGCATAGACTCCACCCACCAATGCGCCAATCGAAGTACCAGCAACGGCAGACACCTCGTAGCCGCGCTCTTGCAACACCTCCAACGCGCCAATATAGGCAAAACCGCGCGGTCCTCCGCTCGAAAGTGCCAACGCCACCCTCTTTTTCCTCTTTTGTGCCATAATTTCCGATATTATCTTTTACAAAGATAAAGATTATTTCGAATAAATTCACTATCTTTGTGCGATTATAGGCAAAATTGCAAACAAATAAAAACAAAAAACAATATTGGTAGGTTCTATAAATTAGGTCGAGACGATTTTGGAGATTATTTTGATGGGATTTCTTGCTTTTAGTGAAGGAGCAATGCGAGCATTGTAACTGAGATAAAAGAAGAAATAGACCAAAATAAGCCCAAAAGCGACCGAAATAGAATCTGCTGAATAAAAATACTTGATTACTAATTTATAGAACATACCAAAATTATGGCAGACGAAAAGATTATTTTTTCAATGGTGGGTGTCAGCAAGACCTTTCAGAATCAGAAGAAGGTTTTGAATAACATCTATCTCTCATTCTTCTATGGTGCGAAGATCGGTATCATCGGTCTTAACGGCTCGGGTAAGTCTACCCTGATGAAGATTATCGCAGGTATCGACAAGAACTTCCAGGGCGAGGTTGTATTCTCACCTGGTTACACCGTAGGCTACCTCGAGCAGGAGCCTCAGCTCGACGAGAACAAAACCGTAAAGGAGGTTGTCGAGGAAGGTTGCGCCGAGACTGCAGCACTCTTGAAGGAGTACGAGGATATCAATATGAAGCTTTGCGAGCCGATGGACGACGACGAGATGGCGCGTCTTATCGAGCGTCAGGGCGAATTGTACGAGAAGATTGACCACGTAAACGGCTGGGAGTTGGATAGCGTATTGGAGCGTGCAATGGACGCTTTGCGTTGTCCTGCAGCAGACCAGAAGGTATCAGTCCTCTCGGGTGGCGAGCGTCGTCGTGTAGCGTTGTGCCGCCTCTTGTTGCAGCAGCCTGACGTGTTGTTGCTCGATGAGCCTACCAACCACCTCGATGCTGAGTCTATCGACTGGTTGGAGCAGCACTTGCAGCAGTATAAGGGTACAGTTATCGCCGTTACCCACGACCGTTACTTCTTGGATAACGTAGCAGGTTGGATTCTCGAGCTCGACCGTGGCGAGGGTATTCCTTGGAAGGGTAACTACTCGGGCTGGCTCGACCAGAAGACCAAGCGAATGGCTATGGAGGAGAAACAGGAGTCGAAGCGTCGCAAGACCTTGGAGCGCGAGTTGGAGTGGGTTAATATGAATCCATCGGGTCGTCGCGCAAAGAGCAAGGCTCGTCTTTCGGCATACGACAAGATGCTCAACGAGGATACAAAGCAGAAGGAGGAAAAGCTCGAAATCTACATTCCTAACGGTCCACGTTTGGGCGATGTGGTTATCGAGGCAAATGGCGTATCGAAGGCATTTGGTGACCGTGTTCTCTACGAGGGATTGGACTTCAAGTTGCCACCTGCAGGTATCGTAGGTGTAATTGGTCCTAACGGTACCGGTAAGACAACCTTGTTCCGTATGATTATGGGCTTGGAGGAGCCTACAAGTGGTACTTTCACCGTAGGTCAGACCGTAAAACTCGCCTACGTTGACCAGCAGCACAAGTCTATCGACCCAGAGAAGACCGTTTACGAGGTAATCTCGCAGAACAGCGAGTTCGTGCAGTTGGGTAACCGTCAGGTACCAGCGCGTGCGTACGTTGCTCGCTTCAACTTCACTGGTGCTGACCAGGAGAAGAAGTGTGGCGTACTCTCGGGTGGTGAGCGTAACCGCTTGCACTTGGCATTGGCACTGAAGGAGGAGGGTAACGTAATCTTGCTCGATGAGCCTACCAACGATATCGACGTAAATACCCTTCGTGCATTGGAGGAGGGATTGGAGAACTTCGCAGGTTGCGCAGTAGTTATCTCGCACGACCGTTGGTTCTTGGATCGTATCGCAACACACATTCTCTCGTTCGAGGGTGACGGCAACGTAATGTTCTACGAGGGCACATACACGGAGTACGAGGAGTGGAAGAAGGCTCAGGGTATGGATACTACCCCACACCGAGTTAAGTATCGCAAGCTTGTTGAGTAAACTCAACAAAGGGCTTTTAGCCATTAGCCATTGGCCATTAGCTCTTTTAATAGAAAACTAAATAGAATAAAATAAAAAGCTAATAGCTAAGGGCTAACAGCTAATAGCTACAAAAAACTTATGGCACAAAAACCATCTATTCCAAAGGGAACACGCGACTTCTCGCCAGTTGAAACGGCTCGTCGCACCTACATATTCGACACTATTGCCGAGGTATTCCGCGCATACGGATTTGCCGCTATCGAAACCCCTTCGATGGAGAATCTCTCTACCCTTATGGGTAAGTACGGCGAGGAGGGCGACAAGCTCCTCTTCAAGATTCTCAATTCGGGCGACTTCGGTGCAAACCTTAATGACGAGGAGGTACGCCAGGCTCACCGCATCTGCGAGAAGGGCTTGCGCTATGACCTGACCGTTCCGTTTGCTCGCTACGTTGTGCAGCACCAGAACGAGATTACATTCCCATTCAAGCGTTATCAGATTCAGCCAGTATGGCGTGCTGACCGTCCGCAGAAGGGTCGCTATCGCGAGTTCTATCAGTGCGACGTAGATATTATCGGTTCGCGCTCGTTGATGAACGAGTTGGAGTTGATTTCGATTGTGGAGCGCGTATTCAAGAAGCTCGGTATCAACGTGGTGCTGAAGCTCAACAACCGCAAGGTGCTCTACGGCATCGCCGAGGTTATGGGTCACGCCGACAAGATGATTGACATCACCGTAGCTATCGATAAGCTCGAGAAGATTGGCTTGGAGAACGTAAAGGCCGAGTTGGCAGAGCGCGGCATCGAGGCTGAGGCAGTTGCAAAGTTGGAGCCAATCCTTATGTTGAGCGGCTCGACTGCCGAGAAGTTGGAGCAGTTGCAGACGATTCTTGCCGAGAGCGAAACTGGCTTGAAGGGTGTAGAGGAGTTGCGCACCGTATTTGCAGCAGTAGAGGCTTTGGGCGTTGCGTTGGAGGTTGAGTTGGACCTCTCGTTGGCTCGCGGCTTGAACTACTACACTGGTGCCATCTTCGAGGTTAAGGCAAAGGACTTTGCTATCGGCTCGATTTGCGGTGGTGGTCGCTACGACAACTTGACTGGCATCTTCGGTATGCCAGACGTTTCGGGCGTAGGTATCTCGTTTGGTGCAGACCGCATCTACGATGTTATGGTAGGTTTGGATTTATTCCCTGCCGACGTTACCTGCTTGACCAGGGTGCTCTTCGTAAACCTTGGCGAGGCGGAGGCTTTGGCATCATTGCGCTGCGCGAAGGCGTTGCGCGACAACGGCATCGCAACCGAGGTCTACCCTGACTCTGCGAAGATGAAGAAGCAGATGGAGTACGCCAACCGCCGTCAGATTCCGTATGTTGTTATCATAGGTAGCAACGAGTTGGCAGAGGGCAAGGCTACAGTTAAGAATATGACCACTGGCGAGCAAAACCTCGTTGCATTTGACGAGATTGCAACAGTTATCGAGTAAAACAGATTATGACAAAAGCTAATGCGACTGCACCATCAGCAACCTTTGCTGATAGCAAGCCCCACTATATCCTGCTTGATGCATTGCGAGGTGCAGCTGCTTTGATGGTTGTATGGTATCACTTTTTCGAGGGTTTTGCCTTTGCTGAAGGTACCGCAATTACAACCTTCAACCACGGACATATTGGCGTAGATTTATTCTTTATGCTCTCGGGCTTTGTGATAAGTTACGCCTACGACGACCGCTGGCAGAGCGCACACAACCGTCTAACGCTCAAAGATTTCTTCAAGCGACGACTTATTCGTCTACATCCAATGCTCATTATGGGTGCAGTGATTGGCTTGATAACATTCTGCTTGCAGGGTAGCGTAAAGTGGGATGGCTCGGCGACTCCGATGTCGTGGTCGATAGTGGCGTTGGTACTTACAATGTTGTTTGTTCCAGCATACCCTGGCGCACCTTATGATTTGCGTGGTAATGGTGAGATGTACTCGCTGAATGGGCCAAGTTGGTCGCTCTTCTTCGAGTATATCGGCAATATACTCTACGCACTCATCATTCGTCGTATGAGCAATCGCGCATTAGCCGCATTAACCGCAGCGTTGGGTGTCGCGTGGTGCTGGTTTGTTGCCATCGATGTTTCGGGTTACGATATGTTAGGCATCGGCTGGACTCTCGACGCGGCAAACTTCTTCGGTGGTATGCTCAGAATGATGTTCCCATTCTCGTTGGGAATGCTTCTGGCTCGCAACTTTAAGCCTGTAAAGATTAAAGGCATATTATGGATTTCGTGGGCGGTGTTGTTCGGACTCTTCTCGGTGCCAGCATTTGCAAAGTGTGGTACGATAAGTATCAATGGCTTGTACGAGTTGGCTTGCGTGATGTTTATCTTCCCTGCTATTGTATGGTTCACCGCTTCGGGCGAAACAACAAACAAATTTTCCGCTTCGGTTTGTAAATTCTTGGGCGACATCTCATATCCGCTCTACATAGTTCACTATCCGGTGATGTACCTTTTCTATGCGTGGCTTATTAAGAATAAGTTATACACGCTTGGCGAGACTTGGCAGGTTGTCATTATGGTATTTGCCATCAACATTGCATTGGCATTCGCTTGTTTGAAACTCTACGATGAACCTGTGCGTCGTTGGCTTACCAAACGTTTTATCAAGACAAAGTAAAAAGCTATGGAATCATTGGGATTCATACAGTGGTGTTTGGAAAATCTAAACTATTGGACTATCACGCTATTGATGGCGATTGAGAGTTCGTTTATTCCATTCCCAAGCGAGGTAGTTGTTCCTCCTGCAGCATATAAGGCAGCCGCAAGTGGTGAGTTAAATGTGTGGTTGGTAGTATTTTTCGCCACACTCGGTGCATTGATTGGTGCATTCGTCAACTACTTCCTTGCATTATGGCTCGGCAAACCTATTGTTTATAAATTTGCAAATAGCCGCTTCGGACATATGTGTTTGCTCGACGAGCAAAAGGTCATCAAGGCAGAGCAGTTCTTTGTTCGCTATGGCGTTATTGCAACGCTCATAGGTCGCCTTGTACCGGCTGTACGCCAACTTATCTCCATACCCGCGGGCTTGGCAAAGATGAATATTGCCAAATTTGCCCTCTTTACCGCTATTGGTGCAGGCGCGTGGAACGCAGTGCTTGCGGCACTGGGTTACTTTCTCGAATCGGTAGTTCCCGAGGAGCAACTCCTCACAACAGTAACCGAATACAGCCACGAAATCGGCTATGGCATTATAGCCATCGTAGCAGTTGCTCTCGCCTACCTTATTTATAAAGGAGTAAAGAAATAATGAAACACTTTGCACTTATAGGTTATCCACTCGGACACTCGTTGTCAGCCAAGTACTTTGCTGAGAAGTTCTCGGCCGAAGGTATTGATGCGGAGTATACACTACTACCTATCGAAAGTGCAGAGGAGGTTTTACCCCATTGCGAAGAGCTCTCGGGATTCAATGTAACAATTCCGCACAAGCAGGCTATTATTCCTTTGCTTGCGGCAATCAGCTCGGAGGCAGAGGCAATTGGCGCGGTAAACTGCGTGAAGGTAACTACCGATGGTTTAATAGGCTACAATACCGACATCGAGGGCATTCGCAAATCTTTGGAAGGCATAACACTCGCAGGCGCAAAGGCTCTCGTGCTCGGTACAGGCGGTGCATCAAAGGCGGTGCAGTATGCTCTGCGCGAAGGTGGCGCAGAGGTGGATGTAGTATCTCGCTCGAAGGGTGTAGCGGATTTGACCTACGAGGATTTGACCGAGGAACTTATCACAGACACCGATATCATTGTTAACACTACCCCACTTGGAATGTATCCGAATGTGGATAGCGCACCCGCACTACCCTACTCGGCAATCTCGGCAAAACATACCCTTTTCGACTGCGTATACAACCCTCGCCAAACCAAGTTCTTGCAACTAGGAGCAGAGCGAGGCGCGCACACAATCGACGGGCTCACAATGTTTTACGCCCAAGCCGAAGCGGCGTGGAAAATCTGGAACGAGTAGTCCTACTCGCGTATTCGTAGAAGAGTTAGCGCCTGCACAAAATCTTCTTCCGCCACAACCAATCGTGCGCGAATAACCCCAGGATAGAGGGTTGTCATATATTCATTCTCAATTTGTGCCACTATCCCTGCGCAAGCAAGGATACTCTTCGCCATCTCCGCCTCGACTGCGGTATTGTACTCCGCCACTACAACCAACTCTTCTACCTGCATAAGAATCCCCTTTCCGATACTATAAAGTTATAACTTTTTCCGATAGGGCAAAATGCAAAAACCGCGCCCAAGTAAACGGAGAACGGAAAACTGAAAACGGATAACTAAAAACAAAAAAAGTTTTCCGATTTACGCTTTCCGTTTTCCGTTTTATTGTCTATCTTTGTAGGTGGTATAATAGCACAATAATATGAGCAGTTTCGTACATCTACATACTCACACCCAATACTCACTCCTCGATGGTCAGGCGAGTGTAAAAAAACTCGTCGATAAGGCTATCAAGGATGGTATGCCTGGCATTGCCATTACTGACCACGGTAATATGTTCGCCATCAAGGAGTTTATGAACTATGTTGGCAAGGTAAATGGCGCAAAGGCGGGACGTGAGAAGGATCTTAAGAAGTTGCTCGACAAGATGCTTGCACTCCAAACCGAAGGCATTAACCCAGTTTCGTTGCTTGCCGAAAAGCAGAGCGAGGAGGCGGCATTGAATGCCGAAATCGCAAAGGCAGAAAAGGCGAACAAGGATTTCGAACCGAGCGAGGAGCAGACCAAACTTCTTGCCGAACTCGCATCGAAGATTGCCGACCTAACGGCAATGGAGAAAGAGTTCGGATTCGACGCTGTGAAGGCGCGCGAGATTATCGTGGAGATGGAGAACACTCCAGCCTTCAAGCCGATTATCGGTTGCGAGGTCTATGTTGCGCGTCGCACACTCCAAGAGAAGAACGACAAGACCGACCTTGGTGGTTACCACCTCATTCTCCTTGCAAAGAACTTCAAGGGTTACAAGAACCTTATTAAGATAGTATCGAAGGCGTGGACAGACGGTTTCTATGGCCGTCCGCGTACCGATCGCAGCGAGTTGGAGAAGCATCACGAAGGCTTGATTTGCGCATCGGCGTGTCTCGGCGGTGAGATTCCGCGACTGATTACTGACGAACGTTATGATGAGGCTGAGGAGGCTATCTTGTGGCACAAGAATCTCTTTGGAGATGACTACTACTTGGAGTTGCAATTGCACAAGGCAACCGTAGAGCGTGCCAACCACGAGGCGTACGAGATGCAGTGCAAGGTAAACGAGAAGTTGGTGGAGTTTTCTAAGAAGCACAACATTCCGCTTATCTGCACCAACGATGTTCACTTCGTAGACGAGAAGGATGCCGAGGCGCACGACCGACTCATCTGCCTCAGTACAGGTAAGGACCTCGACGATCCAAAGCGTATGCTCTACTCGAAGCAGGAGTGGATGAAGACTACGGCAGAGATGTCGGCAATCTTCGGCGCATACCCAGAGGCACTCGAAAATACCGTTGCCATTTGCGACAAGGTGGAGCGCTACTCCATCGACCACGCACCTATTATGCCAGTCTTCCCTATCCCTACCGAATTCGGTACAGAGGAGGAGTATCGTCAGCGTTTGACCGAGGAGGATCTCTTCAACGAGTTTACTCGCAACGAGAATGGCGAGGTGGTAATGGACGAGGAGTCGGCAAAGAAGAAGATTGAGAAGCTTGGAGGTTACGACAAGCTCTACCGAATAAAGTTCGAGGCAGACTACCTTGCAAAACTCACAATGGAGGGTGCCGAGAAGCGCTACGGCGCACCACTCACCGAGGAGGTTGCCGAGCGTTTGCGCTTCGAGCTCTACATTATGAAAACGATGGGTTTCCCTGGCTACTTCCTTATCGTGCAGGACTTTATTCGTGCTGCACGCGAGGAGTTGGGCGTATGGGTAGGACCTGGTCGTGGTTCGGCTGCGGGTTCGGCAGTGGCATACTGCTTGGGCATCACGCAGATTGACCCTATCAAGTACGACTTGCTGTTCGAGCGTTTCTTGAACCCAGATCGTATTTCGTTGCCCGATATCGATATCGACTTCGACGACGAAGGTCGTGGTCGCGTACTCGACTGGGTAACAAAGAAATATGGTAAAGAGAAGGTTGCGCATATTATCACCTATGGTACAATGGCAACCAAGATGGCATTGAAGGATGTTGCACGCGTGCAGAAGCTCCCTCTTCCAGAGTCGGATAGATTGTGTAAGCTCATTCCAGACCGCATCACCGACCCTAAGGATGATAAGAAGCAGTTGAAAATCAACCTTACAAATGCCATAAACGCTGTTCCCGAACTACAACAAGCCGAGCAGTCGGAGGACCCAATAATGCGCGACACCATAAAGTATGCTCGCGAGTTGGAGGGTAATGTTCGTGGTACGGGCGTACACGCTTGTGGTACTATCATCTGTCGTGACGACATCACCGATTGGGTGCCTGTATCAACTGCTGACGACAAGGAGACGGGCGAGAAGATGCTCGTTACACAATACGAAGGCTCGGTAATCGAAGATACGGGTCTTATCAAGATGGACTTCCTCGGCTTGAAGAACCTCTCCATTATGAAAGATGCAGTGGAGAACATCAAGCGAATCAAGGGTGTCGATGTTGATGTAGACGCTATTCCGATTGACGACAAGAAGACATACGACCTCTATTGCGCTGGACATACGCTCGGAACATTCCAGTTCGAGTCGGCTGGTATGCAGAAATACTTGCGCGAACTCAAACCTACCGTATTCGAGGATTTGATTGCGATGAATGCACTCTATCGTCCAGGTCCAATGGATTACATTCCTGACTTCATCGACCGTAAGCACGGCCGTAAGCCTATCGAGTACGATATCCCAGTAATGGAGAAGTACTTGAAAGACACCTATGGTATTACGGTATATCAGGAGCAGGTAATGTTGCTCTCGCGACTCTTGGCGGACTTTACACGAGGTGAGGCAGATACCCTTCGTAAGGCGATGGGTAAGAAGATTCTTTCGAAGTTGATGGAGCTCAAGCCGAAGTTCCTCAAGGGTGGTGCTGCAAATGGTCACGACAAGAAGGTCTTGGAGAAGATTTGGGAGGACTGGGTGAAGTTTGCATCCTACGCCTTCAACAAATCGCACGCAACCTGCTACTCGTGGGTAGCATACCAGACCGCTTACCTCAAGGCGAACTATCCGTCTGAGTATATGGCGGCATTGCTCTCGGCCAACCTCAATAGCACAGATAAGCTCGAGGAGTATATGAGCGAGTGCAAGCGTATGGGCATCAATGTACTCTCGCCTGATATCAACGAGTCGCAGATGCGATTCTCGTCAAACAAGGCTGGAGACATTCGCTTCGGATTGGCAGCAATCAAGGGCGTGGGCGAAGGCGCAGTAAATGCAATTATTGCCGAGCGCGAGAAGAATGGTCCATACAAAGACATCTACGATTTTGCCGAGCGCACGAACTATACTGCCGTAAACCGCAAGTGCTTTGAGAGCATCGCTATGGCGGGCGGTTTCAACTCGATTATCGACTTCCCTCGTGGCAAGTTTATGGCGAAGTACGAGAAGGAGGATGCATCGTTCGTTGATGCTTTGGTACGTTATGGTTCACGCGTTCAGTTCGAGCGCAACAACGCCCAGCAGAGTCTCTTTGGTGGCAACGATGGTGCTTCGGATATCCAAAGGCCGACCATTCCAACTGTTGGAGATGCGGTATTGTTCGAGGTTTTGAACAAGGAGAAGGAACTTATCGGTATGTACCTCTCGGCACATCCGCTCGACGAGTACAAGATGCTTATCGAGTCGCAGTGCAAGTACACTCTCACCGACCTCGCTGACTTGGAGAAGTTGCGCGGCAAGGAAGTTGCAGTGGCGGGTATCGTTACCGAGGCACGTGAGTTCTACCTCAAGAATGGTACACAAGCAGGTTCGATGACCGTAATGGACTACACCGGTTCTTACGAGTTCCGTTTCTTCCGCAAGGACTACGAGATGTTCCGCACGCGAATGTTCAAGGACTATTTCTTGCTTATTAAGGGACATATTCAGCCACGACCATACTCGAACCCCGAGCAGTTGGAGTTCAAGGTGACAAGCGTGACACAGTTGTCGGATGTGCGAGATGCGGTGCGCGAAATAAAGCTCTACCTCCCAATCGAGACTATCACCAAGGAGTTTATTGACGAACTCACTGAGGTTGCCAAGGAATCGAAGGGTAAGGCGCAATTGAAATTCTCGCTTCAGGATTTAAAGGAGGAGGTGTATGTCTCGGCATACTCGCGCAAATATCGAGTAGAACTAACCAAGGAGATTAGCGATTTTATCAAGAAATATAATTTGAAACATACAATTTTAGTAAACCAATAAAAAACAAAAAAGTTATGGCACTTAACATTACAAATGAGAACTATGAGGCGTTGTTGGCAGACAGCAAGCCGTTGGTAATTGATTTCTGGGCAGAGTGGTGTGGTCCTTGCCGCGCCGTTGCTCCAATCGTAGAGGAGTTGGCTGAGGAGTATGCTGACACTGTAAACATCGGCAAGTGCGATGTTGATTCGTGCGACGACATCACCGCAAACTACCGCGTTCGCAACATCCCTACAATCGTATTCATCAAGGGTGGCGAGGTAGTTGACAAGCACGTTGGCGCTATCAACAAGGCTGATTTGAAGGCTAAGATTGATGCTTTGTTGTAATAACTTACAAGGCAAAGAAAAGGTCGAGCAAATGCTCGACCTTTTTGTTCTTAGAAATCATTGCGGTTGCGCGACATACTGCCACCCATTCCACCACCCATTCCGCTTGGGCGAGGGCGAGCCGATTTTCCATCCATACCTTCGTAGTCGGAGATATTGCGTGAAGCGTTCTTACCGAAGTGGCGCAAGTTATAGACAAACTGTACCATCACATAGCGACCAACCGTGCTATTGAGCACATTGCGAGTGAAGCCCGAGCCCACCGAGCGAGAGAAGGCTGTATTCTGATTGAAGATATCATTCACG
>JAZQWU010000065.1:0-3931 GCA_045632505.1 Alistipes sp.
TCTGGTTCTCAGCGAAGAGCACCTGACCAGCCTCTGCGGCAGGGTATGCGATAGCGTAAGGAGCAGCCAACGAGCCACTAACGGTGAAGACTGCTGCTGCGCCACCCGCCTGGGCCGCAGTCAAAGTTTCCGAAGCAATGCCATTTACCGAAATAGCATCGCCCTCGCTCCAATAGAGCGGATAGATGCCATCGACCTCTGCGCCGAGCTGAGTACGCGACTCCTCGAGCGAAATAGTAATCTCAGTCACCTGACCGTCGAGCTTCACGCCGAGGTCGTTGGTTGTGTCGGTCACGCACGCATATGCGAACAACGCCACAACCGCCAAGAAAAGTTTAGTTAAGTTTTTCATAATAGATTTATTTAAGTTTTTTGTTGTGTGTTAACTATCTGTAAATCAACAATTTGCCCCCCCCCATCGAAAATTCGGGAAGGGCAAATCTCTTTTTTGGGTTACTATTATCTATACAAAGATATAAATAAAAATCGAAATTACAAATATATTCGAAAAATCGGTGCGAAATCGATAATAAAAAGAGGAGAGTCAAGAGATAATTCTCTCAACTCTCCGTTCTAAACTCTCAACTATTAAGTCCCCCTCACAGGAGGGGGATTTAGGGGGTGGGTAACACACGTTGGTGTACAAGAGAAAAGGGCTCCATTTCGGAGCCCCTTTTCTCTTAGTAAGTCAACTCGTCCTCCTCCGAGCCGAAGCCTGGAAGAAGGGTGCTATTGCCGTAGCCGCCCTCGACGGCTACCTCAAAAATCTGAAATTCTGGTGCTGTATATTTCATAATGCAATATTTATTTTAGGTTGGACAATTAGAATACTGGTTGTGCTGTGAGTACCGAGCAGCCGTCGTAGTTCCACTCATCCTGCCAAGCGGTCTCGCCACCGTAGATGTAGTCGAAGAAGTTGCTCTCGTCGATGGTCTCAACCTTTGGCTCGGTAACAGTTTCGCCAGACGAATTCTCGCGAGTTGTCATCTCGGTGGTGATAGTACCGCCCAACTTACAGCCATTCACGATTACGGCTAAGGTCTTGGTAATAACCTCCTCGCCCGCGTCGTTTGTCGAAGTCGTTTCAGAGTACTCCTGACGAGGGTCGCCAATGATAGCCTTAACCTTGCCAGTGTAGCCCATAGCCTTGAGATTAGAGTACTGCTCGCAGTTCTTAATCTCCATACCAGATTCAAGCATACCAGCGATACCGCAAACAGCTACACTTGTGTAAGCCTTCTCTAAGTTAACCTCGATGTCACCGATATTCACGCACTCCGAAATCTCGCAGTTTTCGAGGTCAGCATTGTAGTAACCTACGATACCAGCAATTCGGATAGTGCTACCCAATGCAGCTGTACCCTTGTTGATGGTAATCTTACCCTTATTCTTCACGCGAATGAGGTCGATGTCGTCGCCACTACCAGTGTATGCATAACCAACACCTCCAGCGATAAACATCTGATTCGACTTCTCGAGCGCATCGTAGGTGATATTACCCTCGTTAGTTGCGTCGTGAAGGTCGGTACGATAGAGAACACCTGCAACACCACCCATACGGCAACGCTTTGGACCGAATGTGCTTGTGAGGTGAATATTACCCTTGTTTACGATATTCTTACAGCTTGTAGCGTAGCAGTTAACCTGACCAAATACACCTCCTACGTGGTGGTGATGTGGGTTATTGTCAGCCAACATAGTTACCGCGCCATTGTTGTAGCAACCGTCAATATTACCATAGAAGTGCTGACCAGTAACACCGCCAACCATAAACTCGATGCCACCCTTAGCCTTTGTAGCGACACCCTCCTCGCTCCAAACAACCTGACCGTTGTTGGTTACGTTGCTGAGGTTACAATACTGATCTTTACCAAAAAGACCTCCAACGTATGGAACGTCTGCTGTTGCTCCATTTGTCGCAGTATCACCCTTCATTGTGATGGTTGCAGTTGCTGTATTCACTGCATTCGTAACGTTAGCATAACCATTGGTCTCGTGACCGCAGAAAAGACCTGAGATACCACCGAGGTATGTGCTTGTACCAATAGAGCCGCCAACAGTTACATTTGCGCTATTGCTGATGTTGGTGAATGTTGCAGGAAGATTCGCTGCACCATCGAATTTACCGATACAACCACCGCAAGCCAAGTATGTGCCAGCAGTTGCGGTGCTCTCAATCTCACCATTGTTTGTGAAACCATCGATAGTTAGAGATTCAGCCTTCATATAACCAAAGATTCCACCGCCAACAACTGCAGCTGCTGCTGCTCCGTTGAGCACAACCTTACCACTATTTGTGAGATTCGAAACTTTGCTACCTGCAGGGAATACCGTAACCTGACCAAATACACCGCCACCATAGAGCGACTTACCATCCTTTAATGCAGTTCCCGAAACAGTTACAGTTCCGCTATTTGAGATATTCTCAATCTCACAATCTGTAAGACCATTAAGCAAACCGAAGCAACCACCAACAACACCATTTTCAGAGCAAGTTGCGTTGGTTGTGATATTACCCGAGTTCTTGCAGTTCTTGATAGTAATCTTTGATGCGGTGTAGGTACGACCAATCAAACCACCGAGATTTGAGTTCTTGGTATTAACTGCCTGGTGCTCCACATTTCCGCTGTTCGAGCAGTTTGTCATAGTGAGAGGCTTGTGGTACGAACCGAGAATACCACCTCCATAGGTATTACGCGATGTCGAGCCCGTACCTGGCAAGATATTGATATTACCCTTGTTGTGACAGTTGTCGAACACAACAACATTGTTGATTACACTTGATGCAGCAGCACCAATACAACCGCAGATACCACCTGGGTAGAGCAACTGGTGATTCTTTGTTGCGTTGATTTCGCAGTGGTTAACCGTATTATAGAACGATGCGCCATCCATTGCGATACCAGCGATACCACCAACGAACGCACCCGCAGCAGCAGAGTTGTAGTTAATCACACCCGAAGCCGAGCAGTTCGATACTACGCCACACAACTGATTTGCGAATGCGCCAGCATACGCTGCATCTGAAGTGATATTCACATCCTCCAAGTGCAAACCCTTAACATCTGCAGTGAGGATATCGAACAAAGGAGCGGTCAAGCCCTTGATAGCGAAACCATTTCCGATGAAAGTGTGCTTCATTGGAGTACCATCAGCAGCCTCGCCTACAGCGTTCCAAGTGAGCGAAGTCCACTCCTCGCCACTCATATCAACGTCGGCAACCAACAAAACATCCTTTGCGAGAACACCCTCGCCAGTAGTTACATCCGAAGCAAACGCCTTCAAAGATGCTACATCGCGAATAACCACAACGCTGGTATTTGGAGAGTAAGAGATGCTCTCCGAGAAGTTACGCACCTTGCCAGCGGTCAAAGGCTTGCTCTCGCCAGCCTTAACGGTTGCGTACATCACGCCACCCTCAGCGTCGTACAATGTAACATACAACTCGTCGTACTCGCCAGCTGGAACTGCTACGTGGATGTATGTAGCCTCGCTCGAGAGGTCAACACCCTCGCCGAACGAGTAGTTGATAACCGATTTCGAAGTCTCGGTAGCCGAAACCTTGCCCGACTCAAAGTCGAGAGCGAAAGGACCAGCGATAGGAGCACGGTCGATAGTCGAAATCTGAGCGTGAGTCAACTTAGCCAAACCTACAACGCCAATCTTCAACACGCCAGTGAGGTGGTGCAACTCTACGCCAGTAGCAGCGCCATAGGCGTACATTGTCGAAACGCCCGAGCCGAAGGTTGTGTTGCCAACGTGAGCCTGGTTCTCTGCGAAGAGTACTTGACCTGCAGGGGCAGCAGGGTAGGCAATGCAGTAAGGAGCAGTCAATGCGCCATCAACTGCAAATGTAGCCTTGTCACTACCTGCCTGCTGAGCAGTCAAAGCTGCCGAAGTAACACCATTTACTGAAATAGCATCGCCCTCG
>JAZQWU010000066.1:0-4732 GCA_045632505.1 Alistipes sp.
ATAGTATCCGCTGCACGAAATTTGGGAGCAAAGATGGGAAATGATAGGGGTTTTTCGAGAAATTCGCTACTACTCTACTGTTTGGGTATATCGCAGGAAAAACCAGCCGAACTTGGAAATGCGTTTTGTGATTACCTTATCAACAATCAAGGACTTCCCGCTTTGGAGTTGGAGTTTGACAAAGAGGGACGAGAGAGGGTGCTGAATTGGATAGTAGAGCGATATGGCGAGCAGAGCGTTGCAAATATAGCATCTCGCAATGTTTTTACTGCGAAAACGGCATCGACAGGGGGTGTGCAAGAAGAAAAACTCGTTGGCGTACTACGCAAAATGGATATTCACTCTTGCGGAGTGGCAATTTGCGATGGAGATATCTCGGAGCACGTTCCTTTGGCGTGGGTGGAGTCAGAGAAGGATGAAAATGCTGTGATAGTTACGCAGTACGGCGGCGATGTATTGCGGCGCATCGGAGTAGGGGTACTATACATTCTAACATCTAACACCCTTCACGACAACAGCGCAGAGATGGCAGAATAAAAAGCGGAAAGTGGAAAACGTTTTGGGCTTTTAGCCATTAGCTTTCGAAAAAAGACCCTTTTTGCGTATAAATACGGGGTTCTGGTTTTAATATTTTGTCTATATTTGCTCCATCAAAAAGAGCAAAAAATGAAAGAAAAAATTAAGAAAATTATATATATCCCCACCTTTGGCGAGGAGGTGGCAAACTCGGTGTCGCACGGTGTGATGACTGTTTTGATGCTGTTGGCACTACCCTTCTCGGCGGTTTGGGCGTTTCTGCACAACCCATCGCAACCGGCTCTCGCAAGCGCAGGTGTGTCGGTGTTTGTAATCAGCATATTTTTGATGTTTTTATGCTCGACGCTCTACCACGCGATGCAGCCCGAGTCGAAGCACAAGGCGGTGTTCCACATCCTCGACCACATAATGATTTACCTCGCCATTGCTGGGTCGTACACACCCGTTGCGCTCTGCGTAATTGGCGGTTGGCAAGGCGTGTTAATCGTTGTTATTCAGTGGGTTATGGTATTGTTCGGCATCTTCTACAAGTCGTTGGCAAAACGTTCGATTCCGTCGATTAGTCTTACGATTTATTTGATTATGGGCTGGATGATTGTGATCTTCTTCCCACTCTTTTGGAAAGAGGCCTCTACCCCACTTCTTGCGTTGATTGGCGCGGGCGGAATCTTCTACACGCTCGGCGCAATCTTCTATGCCAAGAAGGGTTTTCGCTATCACCACCTTGTGTGGCATCTGCTTATCAACTTGGCAGTATTGTGCCACTTTGTAGGCATCGTATTCTTCTTGAATTAAAAAGAGGAGAGATTTCGAATCTCCCCTTTTGTTTTACATTAAAACCTTCCTTACCCGTTTGGCGTGTTTGGCAAATAACTTATCCACCTTATTGTTGAACTTGGTGATATTTTCGGGCATCTGACTCGGCATTTCGCACTTGGTCTCTATATTCACAACCTTCTGAATGGTAGCCTTGTCGAGTTCGTGTTTTTCTTTCGATATTTTCTTGTGGGTTGCAGTGCGGAAGTCGTTGCAGAGATCCAACATTGCACGACCGCTAACACACTCAGGGATAGCATTTTTAGCCTTCACATATACTGGCACAGCCATACCTGCTGCAGGGTGTCCGACAGCCACCAACATACGTGGATTTGAAGCATCGCAGACCATAACTGCCGAAGCCGACGAGATGTAACGAGCAACTGAAGAGTTGTCTACCACTACCCTCTCCGCGCTGTCGAGAACACATCCGCCACCCGCCATCATATAGTTGCGCGAGTAGTTTATAAACTCATACGGTGTGTAAACCGACTTACCCTTCATCTGCTCTACGATAACATCGTAACGCGGTGTGCTTGGTCCCGGATTTACCAAATCGCCCGTGAAAGAGTAGTTCGAGCGCACATCAAAGCCCTCGGCACGATCCGAAACATCATATCGGGTATAGCTCTCTTGTCCCACCTCGAAGTATGCCGCCTTGCCCGAAGGGTCGCCTACGGCATAGTTTGTAACATAAGGTCGCGCGCCATTGCTCTTTGCCAGCCAAGCCTCGAACTCCTCGACCGTAGCGCACTCGCGCAGAATCTCCGCCATAAGAATAATGGCACTGCTTCGCTTACTACCTTTTGCCTTGTTTGGGATGTTGTGCGAAACGGTATTCATCACCGCAAAGCCCTTCTCGTTGATTCCGCAATAAGTATATTTGCCATTGAGCGACACCAATGCGGTATAGGCATATTTTCCGTCCTCCACATACGCTACGCGACAATTCCAGCTCGAAGCATCGCGATGTTTCCACAATAGTGGAGCTCCCTCGCTCGACTTCGATGTCGACACTATTGCCGATGTACACGCCTCCGACTTGCCATAAAGGGCGAGCAACGCCAAGAGAATGATAAAAATTCGTAGTTTTTTCATTTTCGAGTATAAGATTTAAGGTTTATTCTTCTACAAATATACATCTTTTTTATATCTTTGTACTACTGATATTGTTTTTTAACTTAAAAATTTGAGGACTATGAAATTTTTTAAGGTATTCTTAGCTACCCTACTTGCAATGGTTGTAGGTACGGTTTTATCGTGGGTTTTGTGCCTTGTAATCTTTGCTGGTATGGCGGGTTCGATGGGCAAAACCTCTCAGGCGGTTATCACTCCGCAGACTATCGTAAAGATAGATTTTGCCGAAAATATCACCGAGGCACCAACCAAAAATCCAATGGCCGGCTTCGACTACACAACAATGACTATGTCGAAGAGCAACCACCTCTTAAAGGTGTTGCAGAGCATAGAGGCGGCAAAGCAAGACGCTCGCGTTAAGGGTATCTACCTCAACTTCACAGGTGTTGGAGGTATTACTACTGGTGCGTTGGAGGAACTTCGTGCGGCACTCATCGACTTCAAGCAGAGTGGCAAGTTCGTAGTTGCCTATAACGAGGGTTATTCGCAGGGCTTGTACTACCTCGCATCGGTGGCTGACAAGGTATATCTCCACCCCGAGGGTCACTTCTCGTGGATTGGTATGGCGCAGACATCTATCTTCTTCAAGGGTGCGCTCGACAAACTCGGTTTGAATGCCGAGGCTATTCGTCCTACCGTATGTAAATATAAGAGTGCCGTAGAGCCTTACATCCGCAAGGAGATGTCGAAGGAGAACAAGGCGCAGATGCAGACTATGGTAGACGATATGTGGGGCGTATTAGTTAGTTCGATTGCCGAGAGCCGTCAGCTCGATGCAAAGAAGTTGATGCAGTTGGCAGACAAGTTGGAGGTAACACAGCCCGAGGATGCTTTGAAGCACGGATTGGTGGATGCACTTATCTACGAGGACGAGATGGATGCAAAGTTTGCCGAGTGTGGAGTAGAGAAGGGCGAAGATGGCGAGTACAACATCATCTCGCTCGGCGAGTATATGACCTTGGCTCCCGTTTTGCCTAAGTTTGGTGCGCCAGCGGTGGGTATCATCTATGCCGAGGGTCAGATTTTCGACGGTGCTGGCGAGGATGACAACATCTACAGCGCAAACCTCGTCGAGGTGGTGAAGAAGGCTCGCAAGGATAAGGATGTGAAGGCAGTCGTTCTTCGCGTTAACTCGCCAGGTGGTAGCGCATTGGCAAGCGACGTCATTTGGCGCGAGTTGGAGTTGCTCCGCAAGGAGAAGCCTGTAATAGTTTCGATGGGCTCGTACGCTGCAAGTGGTGGCTATTACATCTCGGCTGGTGCGGATGCTATTATTGCCGACCGCCTCACCTTGACTGGCTCGATTGGTGTGTTTGGTTTGTTGCTCGAGGGCGAGAATATGCTCAACAAGCGTCTTGGCATCACTACCGATGTTGTGAAGACCAACAAGGCTGCAGACTTTGGCTCAAATATTATGGGTGTAGGTGTGCGTAAAATTAGCGACCTCGAGCGCAAGACGTTGCTTCGCTCGGTGGATAAGGTCTACGAAACATTCACCACGAAGGTGTCGAATGGTCGTAACCTCCCTATGGATAAGGTTTTGGACTTGGCGCAGGGTAGAGTATGGTCGGGCGTACGTGCCGTAGAACTCGGCTTGGCAGATGCAAATGGTGGTTTGGGCACAGCTATTGCCGTAGCTGCCGATAAGGCTGGTATTGTGGATAATTTCCGCGTTACCGAGGTGTTGGAGGAACTCTCTCCAATGGCACAGATGATGCAACAGTTGAATATGCAGGTTAAGTCCTACTTCCTCGATGCTGAGACTTTGGAGGCGGCGGAGTACTACAACGCATTGAAGCGCGAACTTACTCGCGAGGGCGTGCAGGCGTATTGCCCGTATGCTTTCAGCATAAATTGAGAATTGAGAATTAAGGATTATTTTCCCCGAGCAGAGATATTTGCTCGGGGATTTTTGTGGGATAGATCTGCTTTGTATTTACCTTAACACCCCATTAGCAAGTCCCAACTTATTTATATTACTAATTGCGGCGGCGACAATGGATAGAGGTGAAAGATAGAAATTATCTTGCCTATATATCTCAACTCTTTCGACTCCTCGGCTTGGTTCCTCTACCTCTAATGCTATTGTAGGAGAGGTTGTAGAAAAATTATAAATAATAGATATTAGTTTGCCACCTTTTACGATTAAAGGAGCTATTTCTCCTTTGGAATTTAGAAACAGATAGTGTCGGCACGATGTGTCGGTATGGCATTTGGCAAAGAATAGAATATGCTCTGAGCT
>JAZQWU010000067.1:0-13039 GCA_045632505.1 Alistipes sp.
GAACTACTCGTTCCTCACAAACAACCCTTCGGCAGGTATCTCGGACTATCTCGCAAAGTTGGCAAAGCTTGGTATCGAGGCTACTCGCGAGGAGATGTATACCACCTCTATCGCTACAATCGACTACATCAAGACTCACTACCCAGAGGCTAAGCGTCTCTTCTTGCTCGGCACCCCTTCGATGATTGCTGAGTTCGAGAATGCGGGCTTCATCTCGACTGCCGACTCGGCAGAGGATGTGCCTGATGTTGTGGTAGTTGCATTCGACAAGACCTTGCAGTACGACCGTCTTTGCCGTGCAGCGTGGTGGGCTTCGCAGAATGTGCCTTACATCGCCACAAACCCTGACCGCGTATGCCCTACTGACCAGCCGGTAGTGTTGGTTGACTGTGGCTCAATCTGTGAGTGTATCGCTCACGCTACAGGTCGTCGTCCCGACATCACCCTCGGCAAGCCAGATCCAAATATGTTGTCGGGAATTCTCGGTCGCTTCGGCTACGAGTCTGACGAGGTGGCAATGGTGGGTGACCGTATATACACCGACATCGAGATGGCTCACAATGCAGGTGCATTCGGTGTGTTGGTACTCTCGGGCGAGACCACTTTGGAGGTTTGCGACGCAGCACCAAAGCAGCCGCACTTGGTTTGCGACAGCATCGAGGTATTGGGCGAGTTGGTACGTGAAGCACACGGACTTAAATAAACGGAAAACCGAATAAAATGCAGAATGCAAAATTAAAATAATTAATACCTTTAATTGTCAATTAAAATAGCCAATGGCTAAAAAAAACTATGGACGCTCAAACAGAAAAGAAATTTAAGGTTTGGCAGTGGCGCACAATCATCGTTACGATGCTTGGCTATGCCTTCTTCTACTTTGTTCGTAAGAACTTCTCGTTCGCAATGCCTGGTTTGGCGGCCGAGTATGGCATCACCAACACCTCGTTCGGTCTCGTTATGACCATCGTGGGTTTGGTGTATGGCTTCTCGCGCTATTTCAACGGCATCTTGGCGGACCGTATGAATGCTCGCTACCATATGTCGCTCGGATTGTTCCTCTGCGCAGCGGCGAGCCTCGCATTTGGTTTTATCCCAACCTTGCTTGGCATCGAAATTGGCAAGGCGCCGCAGATGTTGGTTGTGGCATTTGCAATCCTTTTGGTGTTGAATAACATCTTCCAGGGTAGTGGTTTCCCTCCTTGCGCACGTCTGTTGTCGCACTGGATTCCACCGCACGAGTTGGCTACTAAGCAGTCTATTTGGAACACCTCGCACTCTATCGGTGCATTCATCTTGGCTCTCTTCTGCGGATTCATTATGAGCAATATGGGTACCGACGTGAGCAACTCGCAGGTGGATGTCGACAATATCACCAAGAACTACGTCTCGACCCTCTTCAAGGATGATGTGAAGAAGTCGAACGAGGAGATTAACAAGGTGGTGAAGGTGTGCCAGCCTACCGCGTCAGAGAGTGGTTACACAGTTGATGTTCGCTACACCCTCAAGAGCAACCCTACAGATACCCTCACTACAACCTACGACTTCTCACACGAGAACTTCTTGGCTGTAAAGCAGGTTATCGACCAGGCTCAGGCAGAGAATAGCGAGATTAGTGTTTCGCAGATTGCTCAGGAGTGCAACCTCAGCCTCGCACAAGCAAAGGCTACACAGACCATCGTAACTCGTACCGAGCATACTGGCGCGTGGCGATTTGCCTTCTGGTTGCCAGGCTTGATTGCGCTGTTGGGCGCAGTTGGCTTGTTTGCATTCTTGCGCGATACACCTAAGTCGGTGGGATTGCCAGAGTTGGAGATCTCGAAGACTTCGCTCGATGGCGACGCTCCAGTGGACAAGGAGGCGCGTCGTGCTTTCACGATGAAGATGGTCTACAAGAACCCTATCATCTGGGGCTTGGCATTCGCGAACTTCTTCGTCTATGTGGTACGCTTCTCGGTACTCGATTGGGGACCTAAATTCTTGACCGAGGCTTGCAATATGTCGTACGAGAAGGCTGGTATTGCAGTTGCCGCATTCGAGATTATGGCCATCGTTGGAACACTCGTTGCAGGATGGTTCACCGACAAGTTCTTTGCTGGTCGCTCGCACCGCACTTGCTTGCTCTGTATGGTTGGTGCTGGCGTGGCTATGGGTTCGTTCTACTACTTCTACCTCCACCCAGGTATGGTTGCAGACGAGTTGATGATTGGCGTGTTGGCAATGGCTGGATTCTTCGTCTATGGTCCTCAGGCCCTTATCGGCATTGCTGCGGCGAACCACGCTACAAAGAAGGCTGCCGCTACGGCAAATGGCTTAGTTGGTATCTTCGGCTACCTCTCGACTGCCGTTTCCGGCGTAGGTATGGGTTGGTTGGCTGATAAGTTTGGCTGGAACTACGTATTTATTGGTGTAATCGTTATGGCTATCGTTGGCGTGGGTGTATTCCTCGCAATGTGGGGCGCGAAGCGCGATGGCTACGATAAGGCAAACGCATAAAACTATTATAAAAGAGATGAAAAAGATACTTTTGATTTTGGCGGTATTCGCCTTGGGCGCAACTACAGCTTCGGCACAGAAGGTGCGCGTGATGTCGTACAACGTACACAACTGTGGCGGTATTGATGGCATCAAATCTATCGACCGTTGTGCAGATGTTATTCGCGAGGCATCAGCCGATGTGATTGCTATTCAGGAGGTTGACAGTATGACTCGCCGCAACAAGAAGTATATGCTCGGCGAGTTGGCAGAGCGCACAGGTTATACCCCTTACTTCGGTCAGACCATCCCTTACCGAGGTGGTGGCTACGGCATCGGAGTGCTTACAAAGAAGCCTGCGCAGTCGGTTGAGTTCCACCGCTTGCCTTGTCGCAAGGAGCCTCGTGGTATGTTGGTTGTTGATATGGGCAAGTACTACTTTATCGCAACTCACCTCTCGCTCGTGAAGGAGGATCAGCTCACCTCGGTGGAGATTATCCGCGACGTGGTGTCGAAGTTGAATAAGCCAGTATTCTTTGCGGGTGACTTGAATGCACGCCCAAGCTCGGCTACAATGGCGGCATTCCGCAAGTATATGGTTGTGTTGAACGATAGCAACAAGGCAACCTTCCCTGCAGATGCTCCGCGCCACTGCATCGACTATGTATTGGGTACGAATGGCTCGTTCAAGGTTACTAAGGATTATGTCTTCTACGACAACCTCGCATCTGACCACCTTCCGCTCTATGTGGATGTGAAGATTGCGAAGCAGAAGAAGTCGAAGAAATAAAGCGATGGCTGATAACTATTTAGGTCGAAAGATGGAGGAGTACGAGGCGCAGAAATGCGCCTCGGTACGTACTCGCAGGGTGTCACTCATATCGTTGCTTGCGAAAAACCGCTCGACACGAGGCTACGACACCTCTTTCAAGGTGCGCAAGGACCAACTCCTCTCGCTCGTCGAGGCGGCGCGCCTTGCCCCTTCGGCAATGAATCAGCAGACGCTCCGCTACCGCCTTGTCACTGAGGAGGAGGCACACTTGGTGTTGCCACACATCCGTATGGGTGCGGCGTTGCGCGAGTTGAAACTGCCACTCCCTGGCACCGAGCCTAATGCCTTTGTGGTAATCTGTTCGGAGAAGGAGGGACGATTTGTCGATATGGACTTGGGCATCGCTACGCAGACTATTCTGTTGCGTGCGGTGGAGATGGGGTTGAATGGCATCTGCATTGCGGCGTTCGACAAGGAAAAGGTGCGCGAGACGTTGCAACTCACAGTTGCGCCACAGTTAATTATCCCTATTGGTCGCTCGGCAGAACGTATCGAAATCAAAGATATCGCCGAAGGCGAATCGCAGACCTACTATCGCGAAAATGGCACTCACTTTGTACCAAAACTCACACTCGAGGATTTATTAATCAAGTAAGAGGGATGAAGGCGGTGAGAAGAGTGGTGTTTCTGCTTTGTGTGCTATTGTTGGGCGCACCGATTGTGTCGGCACAAAGCGCAACGACAACGGATGTCTATTCGCAGGTCACATCGCTTGTAAACAAATACCAGAAGGAGAAGGGGGTGAAGTCGCTGATGTGCGATGATGGAATGATGCTCAAGACGGTAAAGATGATGCTTCGCAAGGATTTTGGCAAGGAATTCGTCGATGGCATCAAGGCGTTTGCGATACTCTTCTGCGATGATGAGAAGGGCGTTGTTGCCAACAAAGTCGCGGGCGATGTGGAGCAGATAGCCGCTCAGTTACAGCAAGTTAACGTCGACGGCAGAATGAAACCCGAGACGCAGGCGCGAGGTTTTGTTCGACTGACCGAGAGTGGAGATGTGCTGACCGACTTGCTGATAATAATAGATAAACCTTCGCCTAAGATAGTCTACTTTAATGGCGAGTTCAAGCCCGATAAAATTGACAAAAAATAAAAAAACTACGAGTTTGCGCTCGTAGTTTTTTGTTGTTTTTCGATATCGCCTATGCGTCGAGGTGGTTCTTGCCGAGACCGATAGGGCCTTGAGGTTGTTTCTCCTCAATGCGGCCGATGTTGTTTTCGTAGCGAGCAACATTGTCCTGCAACGAGAGGAGCAGACGCTTGGCGTGCTCGGGTGTAAGGATGACGCGAGTTGCAACATTTGCCTTAGGCAAACCTGGAAGCAAAGCGGCAAAATCGAGTATGAACTCCGAAGGTGAGTGCGAGATAATCACCAAATTCGAGTAGTGTCCCAATGCAACCTCTGGTCTGAGTTCGATATCTATACCTTTTTTGTTGTCGTTCATTTTTGTTGATGTTTTATTGTTTCACACTACAAAGATATACAATTATCTTGCACGTAATTCAAATTTCCTCAATAAGTTATCAACAATCGCACTACATAAGGCACATTATGTGCAAAATAGGATAGGGAAATTTTGCCATTGTTTAATATATTTTTAATATATTTGCAGAGTAATTTGCGCTATTGCGACCAAAAATGACCTAAAGATATGTTGTTGAATATTATCGATATCATTTTGCGAGGATTTGTCGTGGGACTGATATCCTCGGTGACGGTGGGACCTGTGGCGGTGTTGTGTATCAAGCGCACCCTGAACAAGAGCCATCGTTCTGGCTTCATTTCGGGTTTGGGTGTGGCGTGTGCCGATACGTTGTTGGCGATTATCGCATTCTTCTTCTACGCCCTTCTTCACTCACATATCGAGCGTTACCGACACATCCTCTCGATTGTCGGTGGACTTTTCGTGGTGATTGTGGGTGTGGTAATCTTCTTGCAGAAACCTTCACAGAAGGTTAAGCCCGATGGAACGGTGTCGAACACTCCGTGGCGCGATTTTTCGTCGATGTTCGGTTTCACGATTGCCAACTTCGTCACCATAATACCCTATCTGCTCGCCTTCTTTGCTATGTTTGGCGTAGCATCGCACAACGGTTCGACCGATATAGCTTCAATCTTCACGAGTCTGCTTACCATTGGCGGATTCTTGGGCGGTGCGGTGGCGTGGTGGTTCCTGCTTACTCTGCTGATAAGTTGCTTCCGCCGTTCGTTCCGACCACATCATATGCGTACAATAAATCGCATTGCAGGCATTATAATCTGTCTGCTTGGCGTTATAACAATACTTTCGACAGTTATCACAACAACCCCAAATGGAGCAATCAACTAAAAAAATCATTATCGCCCTCGACGGCTTTTCGTCGTGTGGCAAGAGCACCTTTGCAAAGAGCATCGCACAGCGACTCGGATATATCTTCATCGACACCGGAGCGATGTATCGCGCCGTAACCCTCTATGCTCTCGAGAATGGAGCAATCCGCTCGGGCATCGTAGATGAGGATGCAGTGGTGGCTCTCTTGAAGGATATTTCGATAACCTTCCGCTTCAACCCGCAGCGCGGAGCGAGCGACATCTATGTGAATGGCGACCTCGTTGAGGGCAAGATTCGCACTATTGAAGTGTCGAACTGCGTTAGCCCTGTAAGTGCTATTGGCGAGGTGCGCGAGAAACTCGTTGCTATGCAGCAGGAGATGGGACGCCGCAAAGGTGTCGTAATGGATGGTCGCGACATCGGTACTGTCGTTTTCCCAAATGCCGAGTTGAAAATCTTTATGACCGCCGACCCTAAGGTGCGTGCCGAGCGTCGCTATGCCGAGCTTACAGCCAAAGGCGATAAGGTATCATTCGAGGAGATTTTGGAGAATGTTGTATCGCGCGATAAGGCGGATATGACACGCGCCATCTCGCCATTGCAGCAGGCTGCGGATGCCATCGTGCTTGACAATAGCTATATGACTATTCCCGAGCAGATGGAGTGGTTTGAGAAGGAGTTTGCACGAGTGCAGAGCACTCTTTAGTTGAGAGTTGAAAGTTGAGAGTTGAAATCGACATAAATTCCGGTTTTTGCTTTGGTGTTGTAAGGGCGATATCCGAGGCGGAGCAGGCTCTGCAGGGCGGTAGCGTGGCTTCGCTGGGCGATATTGTACACAACCGAATGGAGGTGCAACGCCTCGAGGCATTGGGGTTGCAGACAATCTCGCACGCGGATATTCCATCGCTCGAGGGCAAACGAATGTTGATTCGCGCTCACGGCGAACCACCAAAGACCTACGAACTTGCCAAACATTATGGTGTGGAGGTTGTGGATGCCACCTGCCCCGTAGTGGCGGCTCTGCAACGCAAGGTCAAAAAGGCGTACGAGGAGATGGAGAAGGTTGGCGGCTCGGTAGTTATCTTGGGCAAGCGCGGACACGCCGAGGTTGTTGGTTTGACTGGACAAGTGGACGAGAAGGCGATAGTTGTGGAGTGCGAGGAGGACTTGGAGCAGATAGATTTCTCGCATCCGATATACTTCCTCTCGCAGACTACGCAGAGTGTCGAGAAGTTCAATCTTCTTGCTGCGAAGATGCGCGAACGCTTGGCTGACGAGGCGATGCTGACGGCAGACGACACGATTTGTCGCAGAGTATCCTCGCGCGAGGAGCATTTGCGCGAGTTCGCGTCGAAGCACGATGTTATAATCTTCGTTTGTGGTCGCAAGTCGAGCAATGGCAAGGTGCTTTACAACATCTGCCAGCAAGCAAATGAGCGCGCCTACAACATCGAGGAGGCAAGCGAACTGCAACACGAGTGGTTTGAGGGTGTGGAGAGCGTAGGCATCTGTGGAGCCACCTCAACACCGAAATGGTTGATGGAAGAGATTGCAGAGGCAATCGCTTCCATAAATTGAGAATTGAAAATTATAAAAAAGCTAATGGCTAATGACCAATGGCTAAAAACAAAAAATGATATGAAGAAGTATATTATTCGCGCAGTAAAATATTTAATCGCTTTGTGCGTTCTATATGTGGCATTGATGGCATTTATGCACTACTACAACAACCCGTTCGGTTTGACCATTGAGCAACGCATACAGTTGATGTTCGATACTTGGCGCGGTTGTGGTATGGTGGTGGCGACCTTCGTGTTGGCGGCGACATATCCATTCTTTGGCTATGTGAAGCGTACCTTCGAGGGCAACATCGTTACCGACCGCGAGCAGTTGAATCGCGCAGCCGACTTTGTGGGCTTGGTGCTGGTAAAGGAGAGTGCTGATGAGTTGGTGTATCACGCCAAGGGTTTGCGTCGCTTGGTGATGCTCTTCGAGGACGAGGTGCGAGTGCGCCAAAATGGCACTCAGATTGAGGTCGAGGGATTGCGTCGCGTAGCGGTGCGAATGGCGTTCGATGCCGAGCGATACATTACAAACAAGAGAAGAAATGAAGCGTAAGTTCTTAAAATACACACTTATAGCCATTGCGGTGGTGTCGTTATTTGTAGGTGGCATTTTCGCCACTCGCAACGATTTTGGCTTGGGACGCAATATGGAGATTATGGTCAACCTGATGCACGCCATAGCTACCCAATACGTTGACGAGGTGAATGCCGACGAGATGATGAAGAATGGTGC
Source organism: Alistipes sp. (assembly GCA_045632505.1). Taxonomy (GTDB): domain Bacteria; phylum Bacteroidota; class Bacteroidia; order Bacteroidales; family Rikenellaceae; genus Alistipes. The sequence goes on from JAZQWU010000067.1 coordinate 7,920, forward strand.
CGAGGGAATCACTTCGAAGTTGGACCCCTACACCGACTTTATCTCGGAGGAGGAGATGCCCGACTTTGAGGCGATGACCACAGGTCGCTACGGCGGTATCGGTGCGTTGATTCGCAAGAAGGGCGACTACGTCATCATAGCTGAGCCATACAAAGGCTCGCCAGCCGACGAGAATGGCTTGAAGGTAGGCGATAAGATTGTGGCTATCAACGGCGTAGATATGGCGAAGAAGGAGGTTGGCGACATCAGCAAGTTGTTGCGTGGCGAGCCAAACACAACCGTTCGCGTAACCGTTGAACGCCTTTTGACGGGCGAGCGCGAGGAGTTGAAAATCCGTCGTCGTCGCATCACCGTGCCAAGCATCACATACGTTGGTTATGTTGCCGAGGGTGTGGGTTACATCCGTCACGCCGACTTTACCGATAAGTGCTATGACGATATGCGTGCTGCGATTCAGCGATTGCAGAGCGAGGGCGAGTTGCGCTCGCTTATCCTCGACTACCGCAACAATGGCGGTGGCGTGTTGCAGTCGGCAGTAAATATCCTCTCGCTCTTTGTGCCGAAGGGCACTATGGTGGTGGAGATGCGCAGTCGCGGTGGCAAGGTGCAGAAGCTCTACACTATGCACGAGCCGATGTTGCCAAAGACACCTATCGCGGTGCTGATAAATGGCAATAGCGCATCGGCAGCCGAGATTGTTTCGGGCTCGTTGCAGGACCTCGACAGAGGAGTGCTTATCGGACAGCGCAGTTTTGGTAAAGGCTTGGTACAAAGCACAATACCTCTCGGTTACAACTCCTACGCAAAGGTTACTGTAAGCAAGTACTACATCCCTTCGGGCCGCTGCATCCAGGCGACAAACTACTCGAAGGATGGTCGCGCTACACAGGTTGCCGACTCGCTGATTAATGAGTTCAAGACAGCCCGCGGTCGCAAGGTCTACGATGGCGGTGGTATTATGCCGGACAAGAAGATGAATGAGAAGTATATGAGCCGTTTCTCGGTGTTGCTCTATTTGACAGGCGTAATCGAGGACTTTGGTGACGAGTATATCAAGCGCAACGGCACGAATCCAATCGACGTAAAGACCTTCTCGATTACGGATGCCGACTATGCCGACTTTGTGAAGATGGCGGAGAAGCGCGACGTGCCGTACAAGTCGGAGGCGCGTGTAGCACTCGAGAAGATGCGCAGCGCATTGGCAAAGGAGCAGGACAAGTCGCTTGACGCATCGCTCGATGCCATCGAAAAGGGATTGAAGGATGATAAATTGAGCAATCTCCACAAGTATCGCAAGGAGATTACAGAGCAGATAAATCAGAATATCGTGTTGCGCTACGCCTACGCCGAGGGTGTGATTGCCAACTCGTTGCGCGATGACGAGGAGGTTCTCGAGGCGGTGAAACTCCTTGCCGACAAGGCGGAGTATGAGCGTATTCTAACAAAGCAAGATACGGCACGAAAATAGCCTTCGGCTATTAAAATTGACAATTGATAATTGACAGTTGACAATTATAGGTGTGCTTCGCACAAAGTTTTTACATAGGGATGCTACTGCGATTGAAAAATAAGGTTTTGGAGAATGGTCGAGTTATCGTGTTGATACTCGCCACCATCCTTATTTTCATATCGTTGTTGCTTTCGAATCGTATGGCGGAGGCTCTCCACCACAAGGAGAAGCACGACGTGGAGTTGTGGGCCGCCGCAATGGAGCGTGTAAACCGCGATGCGATGGGCGACTATATCAACGACCCACTCGTCACAAGCATCATCAGCAATCGCAACAATATCCCATTCATCATCACCGACGAGAATTTGCGCGTAATATCGCACCACCTTATCCCGAACGAGGTTATATCCTCGCCCGAGAAGTTGCACCGCGTACTCAACCGAATGGCGGAGGACAACACACCGATAGTGGTGAAATTCTGGTGGACAAATGCCCACAATCACATCATCTTCTATGGTCACTCGCTCACGTTGCAGACGCTCTACATCTTCCCATACATCCAGATTTCGATTATCGTAATCTTCGTGTTGGTGGTGTTCGTGGCGTTTCGCTCGATGAAGCAGGGCGAGCAGAGTCGCGTGTGGGTGGGACTTGCCAAAGAGACGGCGCACCAACTCGGCACACCGACCTCGTCGCTGCTCGGATGGATTGAGTATCTGCGTGAGCAACCCGTAGACCAGATGGTTGTAGACGAGATGCAGAAGGATTTGTCGCACCTGATGAAGATTGTGGACCGATTCTCGAAGATTGGCTCGGAGACGCCTCTCACCGTTGAGTCGTTGAATGAGGTTGTGGGGGAGTCGGTGATGTACTTCCGCAAGCGCATTCCGCGCAATGTGACACTCGACTACAATGGCTTGGCAACCGATACGGTCAAGGCGAAGGTTAATGTGGCACTCTTCGAGTGGGTGGTCGAAAACCTAATGAAGAACTCGCTCGATGCACTGCAGGGTCACGGCGCAATCAATGTGACCATCGGCTCGGACAACAAATATGCGTGGGTTGAGGTTGCCGATACTGGCAAGGGAATACCAAAGTCGAAGTGGAAGCGCATCTTCGAACCTGGATTTACGACCAAGACTCGCGGTTGGGGTTTAGGGCTCTCGCTCTCGCGTCGTATCGTCGAGGAGTACCACAAGGGTAAGATTGCCGTCGTCGAGTCGGAGATTGGCAAGGGAACACGCTTCCGCATAACACTCAAAAAGGCTTAGGAGGGGCGTATGGAGCAGATTTTGAACATAATACCAGCGGAGGAGCTATTCGGCACAGCGAGTAAACTCGTTGAGCAGGGTGGCGCACAACCTCTCTCTGGCATAGCATCGCTCGGAGCGGCCTACCAAGCCGCAACGGGATTGGTGGCTCTGCTCTTTATATTTATATGTATACGATTCTTCGAGATTTTCCGCCACCTCACACTTTCGCTCGTGAGTAGCAAGGCGGGCCGTTCGAGCATTCATATTTATTCGTCGGAGATTAAAAATATTGAGATTCTCACCAGCATCATCGGTGTAGTGTTGATTGCGCTGACTGTGGTGCGCCTCTCCGTAACCGAATGGGAGAATATCATAAACACTCAACTCGGCCATCTTTCGGCGTGGAAACTCGGTGGTATAACTCTCCTCAGCATAGTTTTGATGATGGGTGGCGAGCGAATCGCACTCTACGCGTGTGGCATTGCCAGCGAGCGAAATGACCTCTGCGACCAGATTTGGCAAACCAAGATGTTGCATTTCAGCACATCGATAATTCTGCTCTCGCCAACTGTAATTTTGACCCTGCTGACCGACGGTGTAGTGGCGAAAATTGCCCTTTATTGCTCTGTCACAATATGTTTGATATCGCTTATTTTATTCATAAAAGAGACTTTTTTACTCTTTAGAGCACAAAGATTTTCTATTTTCCATTGGATTTTGTATCTTTGCGCCCTGGAAATTTTCCCGATGTCGTTGCTAATGGCTCCGATACTGCGAGGATAGTACAGAAACTAAAGAGAATATGAGTAATAATATAAGCAAAATTTTAGTTGCCCAGCCGGCACCAACAATCATCGAGAAGTCGCCTTTCTATGAGATTTCACAGCGTCTTGGCGTGGAAATCGACTACAATCCCCTTATCAAGGTAATCGGCGTTACCCCTAAGGAGTTCCGTAGTCAGCGAATAAATATTCTCGACCACACAGCGGTAATTTTCACTTCGCGTACTACCATCGACAGCTTCTTCCACATCTGCGAGGATGCTCGTATCACCGTACCCGAGACAATGAAGTATATCTGCTCGACCGAGAGCATTGCGCTCTACTTGCAGAAGTATATCGTCTATCGCAAGCGTAAGATTTCGTTTGCCGATGGTTCGTTCCAGGGTTTGATCGAGCTCGTTGTGAAGCACAAGTCGGAGAAGATGCTCCTCTCGCTCAGCGAGCCACACAAACCTGAGATTCCAGAGGCGTTGGCGCGTTTGAACATCAACCACACACCTATTATCTTGGCACGCACCGTTGCTACCGATATCTCGGCAGAGAAGTTGAAGGAGTACGATATGGTGTTGCTCTACTCGCCTTGGGATGTGAAGAGCATCTGCGAGAAGATGTCACCTGAGGAGATGCCTACAATCGCAACCTTCGGTGAGGGTACTTTGAAGTTGGCTGTTGATAACGGCATTCACGTTAAGGCGAATGCTCCGACACCTGCTGCACCATCGCTTGCTAAGGCGGTAGACCTCTACATTCAGGAGGTACGCAAGGGCAAGAACATCGATGATGTAGCCTTCGTGAGCGATGAGCGCAAGGAGGAGTTCCTTCGCTCTCAGCAGAGCCGTTTGCAGAAGAAGGGCCGCACTACTACTAAGAAGTAGTAGTCGCCTTACTGCGAGCCGACTGCGACTTTCGCCATAACACAAAGCACAAAGATGGATAACACTCTTCAAAAATCTGAGAAACTGCGTTCATTCGGGGCTATACGCCGCCTTTTCACCGAAGGGCGCGGTGCTTTCATCTATCCATTTCGCTATGTTGTCTATGCCGAGTCGGCAGACGAGATGAGTGCCGAAATACTCTTCTCAACCCCCAAGAAATTTCTCAAACGAGCAAACAAACGTAATAAGGTACGCCGTCGTATGCGCGAGGCATATCGTCTGAACAAGGAGATTCTCCTCTCGAGCGACACACCGCGTCAGTTGCAGGTTGCAATCATCTACTCCGCCAAGGAGGTACTCGACTATAACACCATCGAAAATGCCACAAAGCGAATTTTGGAAAACCTTTGCAAGTAGTTGCAAACGTATCGTGGCGCTTCCATTCATCGGTCTCATCCGATTCTATCAGAAGTGTATATCACCTCTCACGCCACCGTCGTGCCGATACACACCCACCTGTTCCCAATACGCCATCGAAGCAATTCGCAAGTATGGAGTAATCAAAGGTTGTTGGCTCGCAGCCAAGCGCATCGCCCGCTGTCATCCTTGGGGCGGTTCGGGCTACGACCCAGTACCGTAAAATCGTATAACAAGGTGATTTCTGCGTTACGCTTGCACTCGAAATGCTCATATACGTTTAGTATGCTCCGCTTTCTCGTGCTTCGCAAGCCTTGAAATCCCTCTTGTTATACGATTTTAC
>JAZQWU010000068.1:0-1746 GCA_045632505.1 Alistipes sp.
CGTTTTTATTGAAGAGCAACAAAAAATAGTTAACTTTGTGACTGAATATGAAGATAGACTACACTATGAATATAAAGAGTTTGCACTCTCTTTTGAGCGTTATCATATTGTTCGCAATAGTCGGTTGCGTTGCTCCCGAAGGTACTATTTCGGGGGTAGCGAAGCGTGGCGGAGAACAGATGGAAATATACTCCCAAACGCCATCGCGCACCTCAAATAGCGGTCTGAATACCCTCTGGAGCGAGGGCGATGCGATAAACATCTTTCACGCCGAGTCGGGTAGCGATGGCTATCTCAACAATGGCGAGTTTGCCGTAGTGGATACTACGAATGGCCGCTTTCAAGGAACGCTAAATAGTGACGGCGAACTCGTTGTTGGCACTCCCTACGATTGGTATGCGTGCTATCCCTATTCGGCAGAGTTGTCGTCGCCAAAAGGTGCTGGTCGCAGTTTCGTGATTGGAAGTGTGGCCAACGCTCACCAGACGCAAAATGGCAATGGAAATACTGCTCATATGGCCGGCGAGTATATGCCTTTGGTGGGCGTGGCGAAGGGCGTTAAGGCGGAAGAAAAACCTTCGATTGCGATGCGAAATGTCTCTTCGATGGTGGAGTTTCGATTCAAGAATAACGGCGATAAATCTGTCAAAGTCAAGCATATAGCATTCTCGGTTGAGGGGTGTGCGTTGGTCGGCGCGTTCAATGTCGATTTCAGCAATGCCGACAATATTCTTTGCACTCCGCAAGATGGGGCAGTGGCGGATACGGCAGTGTTGCAAGTGGAGAATCCGACGGCTATAGCAAGCGGTTCGGAGGCATTATTCTATGTGGCAGTTGCGCCATTTAAAGCGCAGTCGGGTAGTGCGATTTCGTTCGACTTGACGCTCGAAAACGAGAACGGCGTGGAGTCACATTGCACCAAGTCGCAACAACTCGCTTCGACCACTTCGTTTGTCTCGGGAAAGTGCAAAACCATAGTGCTGAACTTCGATGCCGAGATTACGAAAATTGAGGTTGAAACTGACGAATTGCCATCTATGGGATCGGAGGTTGCGCTCTTCAAAACTCGCATTATGTGCTACAATGTCCGCAACTGTAAGGGTATGGATGATGTGGTTGACTATCAGCGCGTTGGACAGGTGATTGCTCGCCAAAATCCCGATGTCGTGGCGGTGCAAGAGTTGGATAGTATGACCACTCGCTACAAGGACCAATATGTGTTGAAAAATATCGGCGATGTTGCTGGAATGTATGCTACTTTCGGCGCAGCACGCGACTACAAAGGTGGCAAATATGGCGTGGGAGTTCTCTCGAAGGAGAAACCTCTTTCGCACCGACGAGTGACTCTTCCTTGCACAAACGAGGAGCGCGTATTGCTGATTGTCGAGTTCAAGGATTACTACTTCTGCTCGACCCACTACTCGTTGCTCGAGGAGTATCGCATTATCGCCTCAAATATCATCTGCGAGGAGGCTGCCAAACTCGATAAACCGATGCTTGTGGCGGGCGATTTCAACGCCCTGCCCGATGCCGAACCTATGCAGATTTTGGCGCAAGATTTCTATATCTTCAAGAAGGATTTCGACAACTTGACATTCCCTGCAGATGAGCCGACCAAGGAGATTGATTTCATCTGTATGTACAAGCACCATTCGGTTGTGCCAGTGGTCTACAACCATATTGTTGTGCCTGCTGTTGTCGAGTCGGATCATCGCCCTATAGTTGCCGATGTTGAGGTCTACAAAC
>JAZQWU010000069.1:0-4133 GCA_045632505.1 Alistipes sp.
GCAAACTACGATGCCGTGCTGGTGAGTCTGGATAGCCGAAGCAGTGTAAACGTGCGAGTAAGCACCCTCGATGCAGTGGTGCAAAGCCATAGCCTTCTTGTGACCAAATGCGAGGATGATAACCTCCTTAGCAGCCAAAACGGTAGCAACACCTACCGACATAGCCTGCTTAGGCACCTTGTTTACGTCGTTGTCGAAGAAACGAGAGTTTACGAGCAATGTGTCGTAAGTCAAGGTCTTAACGCGAGTACGCGAGTTGAGCGACGAGAATGGCTCGTTGAAAGCCAAGTGACCGTCCTCACCGATACCGCCCAAGAACAAATCGATGCCACCTGCTGCAACGATCTTTGCCTCGTACTCCTCGCACTCCTTAGCCAAGTCTGGAGCGTTGCCGTTGAGAATGTTGATGTTCTCAGGCTGTACGTCTACGTGCTTGAAGAAGGTGTTGTGCATAAATGAGTGGTAGCTCTCAGGGTGCTCCTCTGGAAGACCTACATACTCGTCCATATTGAATGTTACAACATTCTTGAACGATACCTTACCCTGCTTGTAAAGCTCGATGAGGTGAGCGTATGTAGTGAGTGGAGTAGAGCCTGTAGGCAAACCAAGTACGAAGCGGCCACCTGCAGCCTCCTTCTCGTTGATGCGCTTTACGATGTACTCTGCAGCCCAACGGCCTGCATCCTGCTGATTGTCCTGAATAATAAGTCTCATAGTCTTACTTTTTTATTTAACGGTTAAAACATTTTTACAAATAACTCAATAGCCTGGTATTCTGCCATACCGAGTGCGTCATACTGCTTTGCAGTGGTCTGGGTGCGATCCTCGCTACGCTGCCAGAACTCGCGTGGGTCGTCGCCAGGGAATGGCACGATATCCTTCTGCGAGAGGTGACGATAGATAGCGTGACGCTTGGTGATAATCTCAGTTGGTGAGAGAGGCACTGCCATATCCACCGAACCGAGATCCCACTCCATCCAAGCTCCACGATAGAGCCATAGGTGGCAATCCTTGAACCACTCGTCATCCTTCACTACTGCGATTGCCTCCAAGACAATCTCGATGCAGGTACGGTGTGTTCCGTGTGGGTCCGACAAGTCGCCTGCAGCGTAAATCTGATGAGGTTTAACCTCGCGCAACAAAGCCGCTACGATGTCGATGTCAGCCTGAGTGAATGGGCTCTTGCTGATACCTCCGGTCTCGTAGAATGGCAAGTTTAGGAAGTGTGCGTTTGTGTCAGGGTTCAAACCGAACGAACGTACTGCAGCGCGAGCCTCGGCACGACGCAAAGCACCCTTGATGTTGAGCAACGGACGTGGCTCAGGCTCACCCGGCTTCTTGCCCTTGATGATAGCCTCCACGTTTGCATACTCGTCGGCAAAGCCCAACTCGTGTGCAACGTCGATATTCTGCAAAACTACATCGTCGTGTACCGCCACATTACCCGAAGTCTCGTATGCAACGTGGACGTTGTGTCCCTGCTCAACGAGGCGGATGAATGTTCCACCCATCGAGATTACGTCGTCATCTGGGTGTGGCGAGAAGATCAACACATTCTTTGGGAATGGAGTAGACTTCACCGGACGAGTCGAGTCGTCAGCGTTTGGTTTACCACCCGGCCAACCGGTGATAGTGTGCTGGAGGTCGTTGAATACGTCGATGTTAATCTGGTCGTATGTACGTCCCTGCTCCAACAACTCGCCGAGAGAGTTCTCGATATAGTCCTTATGAGTGAGCTTCAAGATAGGCTTGTTCACAACACCGCACAACCAAACGACAGCCTTACGGGTGAACTTTGGAGTCCACTCGCACGAGCCAACCAACCAAGGAGTCTCAACGCGGGTAAGCTTCGATGCTGCGCCCTCGTCGATAACAATCTCGATGTTGTTGTGAGCCTGCAAGTGCGATGCTGGAATCTGATCCGAAACCTCGCCCTCGACGATGTTGCCCACAATTTTCGCCTTATCCTCGCCCCAAGCCATTACGATGATGCGCTCGGCCTTCATAATGCTGCCGATACCCATTGTAATAGCCATCTTTGGAGTGTTGTCGAAGTTACCAAATGCGCCTGACTGCGTCTTGCGACTCTTGTACGAAAGCTGAACAAGACGAGTGCCCGACTTGTGGTATGAGCCTGGTTCGTTGAAACCAATCTGACCATTCTCGCCTACGCCAATAATCATAAGGTCGATGTGAGCCTTGTCATAGTTAGCGCAGAATGCCGACAACTCCTCGCGTGGGAGTGTTCCGTCTGGGAATGTGATATTCTCTGCCTTGATGTCGATGTGGTTGAGCAACTCCTCGTGGATGCGGTAGTTACGACTCTGCTTCTCGGTAGGCTTGATAGGGTAGAACTCGTCGAGGCTGTAAACTGCAACATTTGCAAAGCTTACCTCGCCTGCCTTGTGTCGCTTAACCAACTCGCGATACAAGCCGATTGGAGTCTTGCCTGTAGTCAAACCGAGTACAAACGGCTTCTCGCCCTGGTGTGCCTTGATAGCAGAAACAATCTTGTCTGCTACATACTGTACACCCTCGTACTCGCTCTCGTAGGCCTGTGTTGCGATGCGCTCATAGCGCTGTGTGAGGTCCTTGAAAGCCTCATCCGCAATTAAGCCACCCGATTTTGGTAATGCGTATTTGCTACTCATAGTCTATAAAGGTTTTTGGTTAGTTTTTTGTGTTTTTATTGTGGATTACTCCTCAGACTCGGCCATTGTGTGGTAAACGTTCACCACATCGTCGTCCTCCTCCAACTTCTCTACCAACTTCTCAACAGCCTCGCGACCTGCTGCGTCGAGCTCCTTGGTGTCGGTAGGGATGCGTACAGACTCACCCGATACAATCTCGTAACCCTGGTCGTCCAACCACTTCTGAATAGCACCGAACGACTCGTATGGAGCGTAAACGTTGATGCCATCCTCCTCTACGTAGAACTCGTCTACGCCGAGGTCAATCATCTCGAGCTCGAGCTCCTCTGGGTCAACGCCCTCAGCCTTGAACTTGAATACGCACTTGTGCTCGAACATAAAGCCTACCGAACCCGAGTTACCGAGAGTACCACCACACTTGTTGAAGTACATACGGATGTTTGCTACGGTACGGTTGGTGTTGTCGGTAGCAGTCTCAACGAGTACTGCGATACCGTTAGGGCCGTATCCTTCGTAGATTACCTCCTTGTAGTCTGCTGCGTCCTTATCTGTAGCACGCTTGATTGCACGCTCCACATTCTCCTTAGGCATATTCTCTGCCTTAGCATTCTGGATAAGGATTCGCAAACGAGTGTTTGCCGATGGATCGCTACCACCAGCTTTAACAGCCATCTCAATCTCCTTACCAATCTTCGTAAAGACACGAGCCATATGACCCCATCTCTTCATCTTTCTCGCCTTGCGATACTCAAATGCTCTTCCCATAATTTTATTCCTTTTTTGTTTATTTGTAATTTAACTTATTGCTCTTTGCTCTGTAAATCGTTTTGATTGGTAAATTTCGCACCTTACTTGCGTCGTAAATGCTCACATACGCCAAGTATACTCCGCTTTCCGCCACTGCGTAACGCGCAAAATTTCCTCAATCAACTCCGATTTCACCTTCTTGGAGGTTGCTCTTTGCTCTGTAAATCGTTTCGATTGGTAAATTTCGCACCTTACTTGCGTCGTAAATGCTCACATACGGCAAGTATGCTCCGCTTCCTACCACTGCGTAACGCGCAGAATTTCCTCAATCGATTCCGATTTCCCCTTTAGGGTTTTTAGTGAATTTAATGAGCTTAGTGAGAGTAGGGTGCGCCCTATTTTCCTATGTTCTCCAATCTCCTAAAATTCCCTATTGCTTTTCGCTCTAAAAAGCCCCTTTCTTTGGTATGTGGAATTACATTCCACTTCCAACCTACAAAGTTAGAAATAAAAATGGAAAATATAAGGGTAAAGAGATTTTTTTTATAAAAATTTTGCAAAATTGAAAAAAGGTTGTACCTTTGTCCCCGGAAAGATGGCAGAGTGGTCGAATGCGGCGGTCTTGAAAACCGTTGATCTTCACGGGTCCGGGGGTTCGAATCCCTCTCTTTCCGCCACAAAGAGCAGTGATTTTCACTGCTCTTTTTTTTGTGGCGTCAAGAGAGGGATTCGTTC
>JAZQWU010000070.1:0-2766 GCA_045632505.1 Alistipes sp.
CTCCGACTTCGTCAATCTCCTTGACCGACACATGGAAGTTCTTCACACGCTCGCACACCTGCTCCATATCGTTAAGCTCGTGGTAGTGCGTAGCAAAAAGGGTGCGAGGGTGAGCCGTAGGGTGGTTGTGCAAGTACTCAACCATAGCCCACGCAATCGAGATACCGTCATAAGTACTTGTGCCTCGTCCAATCTCATCGAGCAGCACAAGGCTGCGCTCCGAGATATTGTTGAGAATCGACGCCGACTCCAACATCTCGACCATAAAGGTAGATTCGCCCTGCGAGATATTATCCGACGCACCGACACGAGTAAAAATCTTATCCACAATGCCGATTTCTGCCTTCGATGCAGGCACGAACGAGCCCATCTGCGCCATCAGCACGATAAGAGCCGTCTGACGCAACAAAGCCGACTTACCCGACATATTTGGACCTGTAATCATCATAATCTGCTGCGACTCGGTGTCGAGCATCACATCGTTCGGAATATACTTCTCGCCAACCTTCATCAGCGTTTCAATCACTGGGTGGCGTGCCGCCTTCAAGTTTATTACGGTCGAGTCGTTGAGCAATGGTCGCACATACTTGCGCTCCACCGCCACAACCGCCAACGAGTAGAGGCAGTCGATGCGAGCTACAATCTGGGCATTGCGCTGAATCTCGCGCAAGAAGCCTGTGGTATAGGCAATTAGCTCGCTATAAATCTGCTGCTCGAGTTGCAACATTCGCTCCTCTGCCCCGAGAATCTTCTGCTCGTACTCTTTCAACTCCTCGGTAATATATCGTTCGGCCTGAGCCAACGTCTGCTTGCGGATCCAACGCTCAGGCACCTTGTCCTTGTGGGTGTTGCGCACCTCGATATAGTAACCAAAGACGTTGTTATAGCCGATTTTGAGCGACGGAATACCCGTCAATTCGCTCTCCTGCTCCTGAATCTGCTGAAGCACCTGCTTACCGTGCGTTGCAATGCGACGCAAATCGTCCAACTCGGCCGAAACGCCATCAGCAATAATGCCGCCCTTCTGAATCTGGTTTGACGAAGGGTCGGGGTAGATGGTCTGTGCAATCTTCTGCGAAAGCTCCGTAAGCGGATTGATATTTGATGCCGCAAGGTGCAGAATATCGCTATCCGACGACTCGAGTGCCGCCTTCAAAAGTTCGATTGCCTCCAACGAGTTCTTCAACTGAATCATCTCGCGAGGTAGTACACGCAAACTCGCTATGCGTGAGGCGATTCGCTCAACATCGCCAGTCATCGAAAGATGTTCGTGAACGGTAGCGCGCGTAGCCGCATCATTCACGAAAACTTCTACCATATCCTGTCGCTCACAGATACGCTTCAAGTCGAGAATTGGCAACGCAATCCAACGGCGCAACAATCGCGCACCCATCGCGGTGCGAGTGCGGTCGAGAGTCTTTGCGAGCGAAAAATTGGCATCGCCACCGCTCGAAGCAAAGAGCTCGAGGTTGCGCGACGTAAACTTATCAATCCACACATATTCATCGCGGTCAAGGCGCGACAACGACGAGATGTGGGCAATATCGTTGTGTTGTGTAAATTCGAGATAGTAGAGTATAGCTCCTGCCGCCGAAATGGCATTGCGCATACCCTCCACGCCAAAGCCCTTCAACGTAGGCACCGAGAAATGCGTGGTGAGTTTGCCGTAGTTCACATCGTAGGAGAAGACCCAATCTTCGAGGCAATAGATGTAGTAGCGCGAGCCGAATGTCGCCACGAAACGTTCCTTCAAACCGCGCTGATAGACAACCTCCTTCGGCGCGAACGACGAGAGCAACTTTTCGATGTAGCGGTCATCACCCTCGGCAACCGAGAACTCGCCCGTAGTCAAATCGAGAAATGCCACACCCGTAGCCGACTGACCAAAGTAGACCGATGCAAGGTAATGGTTTTCGCGTTGCTCGACCACATTATTCTCGAGTACTACGCCCGGCGTAACGACCTCGATAACACCACGCTTTACAACGCCCTTCTTGACGAGTTTGGGATCTTCAAGTTGTTCACAGATTGCCACGCGCTTGCCAGCACGCACCAAGCGCGGGAGGTACGAATCGATGGCGTGATGCGGAAAACCTGCGAGTTCAACCATTGAAGCTCCACCATTGGCACGACGCGTAAGCGTAATACCGAGGATTCGGCTTGTTTCGATAGCATCCTCGCCGAAAGTTTCATAGAAGTCGCCCATTCGGAATAGCAAAATCGCATCAGGATATTGCGCCTTGATATTATCGTATTGGAGCATCACACCCGTCTTCGAAGGTGCCACAGTCTGCTCGTCGCCAGTTTTCTTTGTTCGTGCCAAAGCCTATTACCTTTTTAAGTGTTATAATTGTGCAAATATAGCGATTTTATTTAAAAATCCTCCTATAAAGAGATGGCGGTCATCAAATTATTGTTGACCGCCATCCTATTATTCGATTTATCTATTGAAAAATATCATTAAACAGTTTCGCCATTCGATAACCGCCTTTGCGTATTTGCGAATCGAGTAATTCCGAAAACTCCTCCATATACTCCCGTCTATCCACTACAGCGCCTTCGCGATACTTGCGTGTAGCACGAGATGCCGCAGCGGAATCCCGCCCCCAATCATAGAGGTTACCCTCAGTAATCTTTGCTATCTCCTGCGGCGTGCAAGAATCAATAATATCTGCCGCCTCACCACGACTTGAAGGGTGTAGCCAGTTAAAGAGTAATCCGTCCCACAATCGGTGATACCACACCTCTCTGTCATTCACAATTATA
>JAZQWU010000071.1:0-10651 GCA_045632505.1 Alistipes sp.
GTTAAAGGTGATTAAAGGTTGTTTAGGGTTGTTAGTGTTCTTCTCTAATATTCCCTAATTGCCGTTAATACCCTCTAACGACCCTAACGTCGCTAACGACTCTACAGACTCTACAGAATTCTTTCCACGACCGATTCGAACGGTCGCAGCAGGTTTGAGCAGACCGAGCAAAGGCAGTACAATCGAAGATTGTTTGGGTTTGACTAATAATGGCTGAAAATGTATTTTCAAAGACAATTATTAGTCAAAGACAAGAGATTGCGATAGCAATACTGCCTTGCAAAGACTAGTCTGCCACACCGCCACCGACTGAACGGATTCGTCAACGAACACAAAAAAAGACGACTTAAAAAGTCGTCTTGATTTTGTGGGAGTTGACGGATTCGAACCGCCGACCCTCTGCTTGTAAGGCAGATGCTCTAAACCAGCTGAGCTAAACTCCCTTTTCGAAAATGGCTTGGGACTGCCGATTTATCTACTTCAATAAGATTGCTATCCACACTAATCTTATTTACTCGCTACTTCTTTCGAAGCTGTCGTCGAAAAATCTCTTTTTGCAACCCTCGCGCAATAGCGCCTGAACAAGGACTTGAACCTAGGACCCCATGATTAACAGTCATGTGCTCTAACCGACTGAGCTATTCAGGCGTGTTTCTAAGAACGTCTGCAACCATCATTTCCCGATTGCGAGTGCAAATATAGAGCAAATATTTTTATCCACCAAATATTTTGCAAAAAAAAATTAAAAAAATTATCTTTGCACCAATGAAAAATTTATCATACATAGTCGTTACTCTCTTATTCACACTGAATTACGGCATTTTGAGCGCGCAAATAAAATTTGAGGAAAATTTTTACGATTTTGGCGTGATTGCCGAAGATGGTGGCTCGGTCGAGCATATTTTTTATTTGCGCAATATCTCGAAAAAGCCTGTGGTTATTGTTTCAACCCATACCTCGTGCGGTTGTACTAAGGCGGAATTTTCGCGAAAACCGATAATGCCAGACAGTACAGCCTCTGTAAAAGTGATATTTAACCCTATGAATTATCCGGGTGCGTTTGCGCGTAAGGTGACAGTTGTGACCTCGGAAGGAGCGTTGAAGGAACGATTGCTGGTCAAGGGCGTGGTGACTCCGCGCAGGAAATCTATCGAGGAGCAGTACCCTATCGAGATTGGTGGTGGCGTTCGCGTGGCGACAAATGCGCATTCGTTCGGCTATCTCGAACACGGCAAAATGAAGCAATCGACATTTGAGATATATAATGAATCGGACAAAGCGGTTGCAATTACAATAGAAAACGGTCATTCAGAACTTGAGTTCTATGCTCCGCAACAGATTTTGCCACGCAGTGAGTCGGTGGTTTCGTTCGGCTGCTTAATACCCGAAAATAGTGGGGTTTATGGTTCTGTAGCCTACTCGGCTTGGCTGGTTGTTAATGGTAAGAAAGTGCGCTATCCGTTTATAATAAACGGACTCGCGATAGATTCTCGCGATGAAAATGCAAATAATCTCTCTCAAATGATTGTTATATCCGAAAAAATGATTAAATTTGGGGCTGTAAAGTGCAATGTCGGAAAGTTGTCCCACGAAGTTATACTTCGTAATGAAGGCGAAGGGGTGCTTGAGATACGCAAATTGGAGATTGATAAAGATGGCTTTGTTGCTCGTTTAGAGGGAGATAGCACGATAGAAGCCGGTGGTAAAAGAGTGTTGAAGGTGGAGATAGATCCTTCGCGTTTGCCATTTGGAGCTGTGGTTGAGAGGTTGCGCATTGTGAGCAACGATCCGAAGGTGCCTGTTCTTTCGATGAGAGTTACGGCAATTATAGAGCAATAGAGCGTTGAAAAAGAGAAAACTATGTTTGAGATAGTAGAAAAAAGAGAACTTGCAGAGAATATCTACTTGACTCGTGTCAAGGCACCGCGCATTGCCCATTCGGCTCAGCCTGGACAATTCGTGATTGTGCGTGCCGATAAGGTGGGTGAGCGCACTCCGTTGACCATTGCCGACTATGACGAGAAGGATGGTACTGTTACGCTTGTGACTCAGGCGTTGGGTATCTCTACTCGTAAGATTGTGGCAAAGGGTGCTGGCGAGTTCCTTGCAGATGTTGCGGGTCCGCTTGGTCGTCCTTCTGATTTCGTGAAGGAGCCAATCGAGGAGTTGCGTAAGCGCAAGTTCATATTTATAGGTGGTGGCGTAGGTGCTGCTCCGGTATATCCGCAGGTGAAGTGGCTCGCGGAGCAGGGCGTAGAGGTGGATGTTATCATCGGCGCAAAGTCGAAAGATTTGCTTATCTACGCTGAGGAGATGCGCAAGGTCGCTACTAATCTCTACATTGCAACAGACGACGGCTCGGAGGGTTTCCACGGTTTGGTGACTACCCTACTTGAGAAACTTGTTTCGGAGGATGGCAAGCAGTATGACTGCTGCGTGGCTATTGGTCCGATGATTATGATGAAGTTTGTGACGCTGACGGCAAAGAAGTTTGACCTTCCGTGTATCGTATCGCTCAACGCCTTGATGGTGGATGGTACGGGTATGTGCGGTGCGTGTCGTGTGACCATCGCTGGCAAGACTAAGTTCACTTGCGTGGATGGTCCAGAGTTCAACGCATACGATGTCGATTTCGACGAGGCGATGCGTCGTCAGGGTATGTACCGCAATCAGGAACAGCGTGCGTTGGCTATCCAGCGCGAGCGCGAGGCGGGACATAAGTGTAATATTGGATTGGATAAGTAGAATATGGCAAATAAGATACCACGCGTTCCAGTACGTGAGCAGGATGCTAAGGTGCGTGCAACCAACTTCGAGGAGGTGTGCTACGGCTACAACTTGGAGGAGGCTCAGTTGGAGGCTACTCGTTGCCTCGACTGCAAAAACCCTCGTTGTGTGAAGGCTTGTCCTGTGGGCGTTCAGATACCTCGTTTTATCGAGCACTTGCGTGAGGGCAATATCGCAGCCGCTGCTGAGGTTATAGGCAAGGATTCGTCTCTGCCAAGCATCTGTGGTCGCGTTTGTCCGCAGGAGTCGCAGTGCGAAGGTTCGTGTATCCTTGGAATCAAGGGCGAGCCGGTGGCTATCGGCAAGTTGGAGCGTTTCGTTGGCGACTGGCAGTTGGCTAATGGTCGTCCAGCGGTTGAGATTGAGAAGAATGGTCACAAGGTGGCAATCGTAGGTAGCGGTCCTGCGGGATTGGCTTGCGCAAGCGACCTTGCGAAGATGGGATACGATGTTACAATTTTCGAGGCTCTGCACGAGGCTGGAGGCGTTCTCGTTTATGGTATTCCAGAGTTTCGTTTGCCGAAGGAGAAGGTCGTGAGAGGTGAGATCGAGAGCGTGAAACAACTCGGCGTGAAGATCGAAACCGATGTGGTTGTAGGTCGCACCATCACTATTGACGATTTGCTCGACGAGGAGGGATACGACGCAGTATTCGTAGGTTCGGGCGCTGGTCTGCCTCGCTTTATGGGCATCGAAGGCGAGAACTTGAATGGTGTGTTGTCGGCAAACGAGTTTCTTACTCGCGCGAACTTGATGCACGCCTATGACAAGGAGTATGATACACCTATATATGTAGGCCGCAAAGTTGTGGTTGTAGGTGGCGGAAACGTAGCAATGGACGCCGTTCGTACTGCAAAGCGCTTGGGTGCTGAGGCGGTAATCGTATATCGTCGTAGCGAGAAGGAGCTGCCTGCACGTGTTGAAGAGGTACACCACGCCAAGGAGGAGGGCATCGAGTTCAAGATGCTGACTAACCCTACCGCCATACTCGGTGACGAGAAGGGCTGGGTGCGCGCTATAAACTGCTTGCAAATGGAACTTGGCGAGCCTGATGAGAGTGGTCGCCGTTCGCCAGTGGAGGTTGCTGGTTCGGACTTCGAGATTGAATGTGACGTTGTAATTATGGCTCTTGGTACATCGCCAAATCCGCTTATCGCTTCGACTACAGAGGCCCTGGAGGTTACTCGTCGCGGTTGCATTGTGGCTGATGAGTGGGGACAGACCTCGCGTAAGGGCGTATTTGCAGGTGGCGATACTGTAACAGGCGCTGCTACAGTAATCTTGGCTATGGGTGCTGGTCGTAAGGCAGCTGAGGCTATCGACCGCTACATCAAGGGCGAGAATGAGTGTGAAAAATAAATTTTTACTAACTAAATAAAACAAAAAAATTATGAAAAAGTTTACAACTTTGTTGGGCCTTGTAGCAGTTGTTGCTTCGGCTTTGTTTGTGTCGTGTGCGGAGAAGAAGACACCAGATTTGGTACCTGCATTCCCTAAGCACCACTTTGCTACTTATGAGTTGAATAGCAAGAATGTGTACGACTGGACTTGGGATAGCGCATACAGCTTCAGTCAGGCTAAGGGCGTAGGTTTTGTGAAGAGCACTCAGGATGCTTCGATTCTCAATTTCCGTGTAACTCCAAACGCTGATTGGGAGATGTACATTACCGAGGGTGCTGAGTATGTTGACTTGCGCACTGGCTATGGCTACCAGGAGGAGAACTACACTTATGGTGACGCTGTATCGGGCGTACGCGGTTTGTCAACTGTAGGTATTCGTCTTGACAAGCAGCCAACTATTGAGGAGGGTGAGAAGAAGGTTAATATCGAGCTCGCAATGGCTGGTGATAAGCTTTTGGTTGTAACCTTGACCATTGCTCCTGCTCCAGAGGCTGAGGAGGGTGACGAGGAAGGCGGTGAGGATAACGGCGAGGACGCTTAATCCTACCCTTTCAACCTTAGATTGAACGAGGTGAGCAATGCTCACCTCGTTTTGTTTGGTAGTGGTTATTAGGAGTGGTAGAGTTGTTAGGGATATTAGAAAAAAATCTCAATTAAAATCTCCTCTCTACTATCTACTCACTCCTCACTAAAAAAGCCAAGCATTTCGCTTGGCTTTTTTGTGTATTATTTACTCCCACTCGATTGTTGCATTTGGTTTTGGAGAGAGGTCGTAGCAAACACGGTTTACGTTTGGAACCTCCTTCAAGATGCGGTCGGTAATCTTACCGAGGATTGCCCAATCGATATGCTCGATAGTTGCAGTCATCGCGTCTACAGTGTTTACTGCGCGGAGGATTACTGGCCAATCGTATGAACGAGCATTGTCACGTACACCTACCGACTTGAAGTCAGGCACTACGGTGAAATACTGCCATACGGTCTTGTCCAAACCAGCCTTTGCAAACTCCTCGCGAAGGATAGCGTCAGACTCACGAACAGCCTCCAAGCGGTCGCGGGTGATTGCACCAAGGCAACGAACACCAAGACCCGGTCCTGGGAATGGCTGACGATATACCATATAGTGAGGCAAGCCGAGCTCAACACCGCAAGCACGTACCTCGTCCTTGAAGAGTTGCTTCAATGGCTCAACCAACTCAAACTGCAAGTCCTCAGGGAGTCCACCTACGTTGTGGTGCGACTTAACCATCTTAGCAGTCTTGGTACCACTCTCGACGATATCTGGGTAGATAGTACCCTGACCGAGGAAGTCGATACCCTCCAACTTGCGTGCCTCCTCCTCGAATACACGGATGAACTCGCCACCGATAATCTTACGCTTCTGCTCAGGATCCTCTACGTTCTCCAACTTGGTCAAGAATCGCTCTGTAGCGTCAACATAAACAAGGTTAGCGCACAACTGCTCACCGAAAATCTTAACTACATCCTCCGACTCGCCCTTACGCATCAAACCGTGGTTAACGTGTACGCAAACGAGGTTGTTGCCGATAGCCTTCAACAAGAGGGCTGCTACAACCGACGAGTCTACACCACCCGACAACGCGAGCAACACCTTCTTGTCACCTACCTGCTGGCGGATAAGCTCCACCTGGTCAGCAACAAAGTTTGTCATATTCCAGTTAGCCTCAGCCTTGCAAGTGTCGAATACAAAGCCCTTTACAGCCTCCTTGATAGCCTCCAAGTCGTCGGTGAACTGTGCCAACTTAACATCGCACTTTGCATTCTCCCAACCTGCAGCCATTACAGGGAAGCCAGCCTCGTAAATCTCTGGCAATACATCGATAGCAACGCCGTCGATTACGTGGTTAGGACCACCATTGATGATGATACCCTTAACATTTGGCAACGCCTGCAACTCCTTTGCAGTGATGTCGTGTGGATAAATCTCGCTATATACGCCCAAGGCGCGGATTGCGCGGGCAACTACTGTGTTCTCGTGACTTCCGAGGTCGAGAATCACAATCATATCCTGTTTCATATAAACTTTTAATTTTTAATTTTTAGTTTTCCGTTTTCCGTTCAAATTATTCGCCTCGCGAATAATTTGGTGTCTCGCGTGTGATGGTGATGTCGTGTGGGTGATTCTCCACTACGGCAGCTGAGGTGATGCGTACGAAACGTGCCTTCTGCAACTCCTCAATCGAACGTGCACCGCAGTAACCCATACCTGCGCGGATACCACCAACGAGCTGATATACAGTCTCGGCCAACGAGCCCTTGAATGGTACGCGACCTACGATACCCTCTGGAACGAGCTTCATTGCGTTAGCCTCGCCATCCTGGAAGTAACGGTCCTTCGAACCAGCCTTCATAGCGTCGATAGAACCCATACCACGATAGGTCTTGAACTTACGGCCATTGTAGATGATAGTCTCACCTGGTGATTCCTCAGTTCCTGCAAACATCGAACCACACATTACGCAAGTACCACCTGCTGACAACGCCTTCACGATGTCGCCCGAGTAGCGCAAACCACCATCAGCGATAACTCCTACGTCACTACCCTGCGCCTCTTTTGCGCAATCGAAGATAGCGGTGAGCTGTGGAACACCTACACCAGCGATGATGCGTGTAGTACAGATAGAACCAGGACCGATACCTACCTTGATACCGTCAGCTCCGTTCTCGATGAGGTAGCGTGCAGCCTCAGCGGTTGCGATGTTACCTACAACAACGTCGAGGTTTGGATATACCTCCTTAATCTTCTTCAACAAGCCAACAACGCCCTTGGTGTGACCGTGTGCTGAGTCGAGCACTACTGCGTCAACGCTCTCAGCAACGAGTGCTGCAACGCGATCCATAGCGTCGGGGGTGATGCCGATACCAGCTGCTACGCGAAGGCGACCCTTCGAGTCCTTACAAGCGTTTGGATGATCCTGAGCCTTGGTCAAGTCCTTGTATGTGATGAGACCAACGAGGTGCCCCTCCTTGTCCACTACTGGCAACTTCTCAATTTTGTTTGAGAGCAACACCTCTGCTACATCAGTGTTCTCGCCCTCGGTGATGGTCACCAAGTTCTTCGAGGTCATAACCTCGTCAATCTTGCGCGACATATCCTTCTGGAAACGGAGGTCGCGGTTGGTTACGATACCCACGAGGTAGCGATTCTCGTCTACCACTGGAATACCACCAATCTTGTTCTCCTGCATCATAGCCAATGCATCGCCTACGGTGTTCTCGCGAGAGATAGTCACCGGATCGTCAATCATACCATTCTCGGCACGCTTTACACGACGTACGTGTGTAGCCTGCTCGGCGATAGACATATTCTTGTGAATCACACCGATACCACCCTCACGTGCAATGGCAATAGCCATAGGAGCCTCGGTTACGGTGTCCATCGCAGCCGAAACGATAGGGATATTGAGCGTGATGTTGCGCGAGAAGCGACTCTTGGTGCTAACCTCGCGTGGCAAAACCTCCGAGTATGCTGGCATAAGCAACACATCGTCAAAGGTCAAACCTTCTTGATATACTCTTTCGTCCAAAAACATAATGTTGTAATTTTTTTATATTATTGTTAGTTATTACCTATATTTATATATAAGAGTCGTTAGAGTCGTTATGGTGATTAGGGGGAAATTAAAAACTCTAATAGCCCCTAATAGCCTTTAATAACCTTTATCTAATTATAAAACAAGAGCGGAATGCACACGCACTCCGCCCCGTAACTCCTTAACTCTCAGTATCGCACACGACGCACACACCCGCTCCTACGAACTCCGAAATCTGCGGAGTCTTGCGTTGTCCTATGTTGCGCTGTACGTACATCTACTCAAACTTTGGGCAAAGATACAACAAAAAGTTAAAACTGCAAAGAAAGTTGCCGAAAAAAAAGTGGGTTGAGTGGACTGTGCTGTGTCAACGAAACAGTGAAAAAGGTGTATTACGCGTTTTATGGTTTGATGTGTGTAATGCACTTTTTGCAACAAGACGCTGCAAATTTGCATTTTTTTACTAACTTTGTAAATAATTTACTAACCGAAAAGCAAACATATATGTTTAAGAAAGGTCTATTCGTAGCTATCGTCTTGCTCTTGCTGGGCTGTCAGACCGATGTTGCTACAGATATTATTAGCGGTGATGGTGTCACCTCGCTCACTATTGCATTGCCTCATACACGCACTGCGTTGGGTGATAAGAGTGGCAACACATATCCTCTCTACTGGTCGGAGGGCGACAAGATTGTTGTCAATGGCGTAGTTTCGTCGGAGGCGCAAATCAACGCCTCAAACCCTGCAAGTGCAGAGTTTAACTTTGCTTCGTCGGTTGACTACCCTCTCTGCATTACCTACCCTTACACCTCGTCCACTACGGCTTCGGAACCTAAGGTGGTATTCCCTTCGGTGCAAGAGTATGCGGAGGGCACCTTCGCGACAGAGACTGCACCAATGTGTGCGTATATGAGTAATCTCACAGATAAGATTACGATGAAGCATCTCGCTGGTGCTCTGCGCTTTGCGATTAAGGCGAACGAGCAAGGTGTAGTGTTAGAGAAGGTTGTTGTAAGCTCTGCTTCGGCAAAACTTGCGGGTGAGTTTGCTGTTGACTGCGCTGATGGAACTATTGTTCCAAGTGAGAGTGCATCAAACTGCGTCACCTATATCCTACCTTCCAACTTCACTCTCTCAACCTCGCAAGAGAGCATCTTCTACATTACCTTGCCAGCTGTAGAGCAAGGAGAGTGTAGCGTTGAGTTCTTTGAGACATCGGGCGAGAGTATGCGTTGCGTATGGAATAGTACAAAACCTATCTCGGCGGGTAGTGTACGCGAGTTCTCAGCTTTGGAATATAAGCGCGGTACTGTTGGCACACTCGCACCTATGGAAGCAGAGGTGGATGAGTTCTATTTTCCATACACAGTTCGTGGTTATGTGCGCGATAATGCGGGTAACCCTATCAAGGGCGTTGCGGTGAGCGACGGATTCTCGGTCACTACAACCAACGATGATGGTTACTATTTCCTTAATGTATCAAAGGATTGTTGGTATATCTTCATTTCGTTACCTTCTGAGTATGAAGTGCCTACCAATGAATTTGGACAGCCTTGCTACTTTAAGCACTACCATAAGAGTGAGTTTGTCTACAACTTTACTCTTACCCCTCTTGCGGGTGGCAAGGAGGAGCGCTTTGCGTTGGTTGCCTTCGGCGATCCTCAGGTTACTAGCGACGCTACTTTGGTGCGATTCCAGAACGAGGCGGTACCAGGCATTAAGAATCACGTAGAAGCTATAAAGGCTACTGGATTGCCTTGTTATGGCATCACCTTGGGTGATATAATCTCCAATGGTACAAGCAATAACGATGAAGCGTACCGCGATGATATGCGCGATGGTTTCTCGGTAACTAAGGTTGGTTTGCCAGTGTTCCAGGTTATGGGTAACCACGATCAGATACACTGTAATTCATCCAAGCCTCTGTCTACCGATAGTCGCTCTTCAACTATTCAGATCAAACATCAGCGCAACTTTGAGGATATGTTCGGACCGGTGAATTACTCGTTCAACCGAGGCGATGTGCATATCGTAGGTATGCGTGATATTGTCTACGATGGCGCTGTAGGCGGTGGCCACGTCTTGGGATTTTCGGCAGAGCAAGTTGAGTGGCTTAGACAAGATTTGGCTCTTGTGCCGAAGGATAAGATGGTTGTCTTGTGCGTTCATATTCAAATCCTTAATAGTAAGAATAGCAATGTTGTTAAGGTTGTGAAGATGCTCAATGAGTTTCAGGAGGCGCATATTATCTCGGGACACACTCACGTCACTCGCAACTATGAGCACTCTATGGAAGGACTCGCTACGACTAATATTATGGAGCATAATTCGGGCGCAGTGTGTGGTCGTTGGTGGAGTTCGAACATTGGTGGCGATGGTACACCTAATGGTTTTCAGGTGTTTATAGGCGACAAAGGTGCTAAGGGTGGAACATTCTCCGACTGGTACTTCGTAGGTTACCACGAGGGTCAGAATACACGTGACCATCAGATGCGACTCTATCGCGGAGATGCTGTTACGGGTGGTCCTATATCGGGTACTAATACCTACAATGTGAAGGGTTACTATGCCTTCAATTATGGTGAGGATTACCTCATTGCGAATATCTACAATGCTGATAAGCGTTGGAAGATTGAGGTCTACGAGGATGGTGTATACTCGGGTGATATGGCGCATATTACGAAACTTGATTCGGGTGAGAGTCAGCTCATTGGAAGCTATACCGAGGCGGATCCTCGTCGCTACCCTGATGGCGTGGATACCTATCGCGAGATGTACTGCGTAGGTTTGAATTTGGGTATTATAGGCTCGTATGGCACGAGTGGACCAGGTACCGGTGCATTCGGCAAGAGTTATAACTTATATAAGTACAAACTCAAGAATAAGGATGCGAAGGTGATGGTGAAGGC
>JAZQWU010000072.1:0-2405 GCA_045632505.1 Alistipes sp.
CTATGTTCAGGGTGACGGCACCAGCATCGAGTCATTCAGCTGGGGAATTTCATCTATGGGATTGTTCTTCTTGGTTGGAGGTTTGTTGGTCTTGTTGGCAGCAAAATACACCTTCCTCAAGGAGTGTATCGAGGAGTAATAAAAACAAAGATGACTATGAAACGATTAGTAGCATTTATTTCACTTTTGATGGTGAGTGTGTCGATGATGGCGCAGGAGAATTGCAGCCACTTCAACGCTCGCCCGACACCGGCTTGGTTCCGCGAGGGTATAACCTATCAGCTTATGCCTCGTTGCTTCACCGAGGAGGGTACTATTAAGGCAGCCGAGAAGCACCTCGAAAGACTCAAGGAGTTGGGTGTTGGCGTTGTCTACTTTACCCCTGTGAATGTGGCAGATACCGATATGGACAAGTCGAAGTGGAGCCCTCGTCAGCATAAGTCGGGCTTCAACGACCCACGTAATCCATATCGTGCGGGCGACTACTTCACCGTAGATCCCGAGTATGGCACCGACCAGGACTTGAAAGATTTTGTAGCGAAGGCTCACTCGCTCGGTATGAAGGTCTTTCTCGACCTCGTATTTGCACACTGCGGCCCTGGTGCAGAGGTTGTGAAGAATCATCCCGAGTACTTCCTCTACAACGAGAAGGGTGAGATGGAGCTTACTCGTTGGAAGTTCCCTAAATTCGACACCAACTATATCGGTACTCGTCGCTACTTCAAGAGCGTTATGAGCTACTACTTGGCTCACTACAATGTAGATGGTTTCCGTTGCGATGTGGCACACCATATTCCTATCTCATTCTGGGAGGAGGCTCGTGCCGAGTTGGAGGCACTTAAGCCGGATTTGGTTATGGTTGCCGAGTCGAGCAAGCCTTACGATATGCGCTACGCATTTGATGCAGAGTATAACTGGAGCATTGGTAGAAAGGCTATGCGCTACCTCCTCTACAAGCGACCAGAGGTTGCTGATCAGGGAGGTAGTATGGCGTATGTTCGCGCTCAACACATAAAGAATGCGTCGGTACGACCAAAGGGCGCGTTGCATTGGAATATGACCGATAACCACGACTTTGCAACCGATGAGTTCGATAACAGAATGGAGAAGATTTGGGGTGCCGCTTGTTGCGAGGCGCAGTTGGCTTTTATGTTCGCTATCGACGGTGTGCCATTCCTCTTCAATGGTCAGGAGATTGCACACTCAAAGCGCGTGTCGTTGTTCGGCCACAAGGGTTGCTGGATCGATTGGAAAACTGACGGTGCTACCGATGTAGCAAAAGATAGAACCGAGAAGATTAAGGCTTGGGCAAAGATGCGTAAGGAGCATATGGCTCTTCAGTATGGCGAAACAAAGTGGATTGACAACGATCATCCTGCCGAGGTTTTGTCGTTCAGACGAGTTTACGAGGGCCACAACGATGTTCTCTTCGTTGGAAACTTCTCGGACAAGGAGGTCAAAGTAAAATTGGCTGATGGCACGAAGCATACCCTCGCACCTTGGGGATATGTATTCGAGGCTCAGAAGAAGAAATAGAAAAAAATTAACAGATAGTTAAACCCATTAAAAAACTCAATTCTTATGAAAATTACAGACATGAGAGTTCGCGTAGTTGCTATTCCGATGAATGCGCAACTTCGTCACAACACGGGTGTACACCCGGGTTACCTTCTCCGCAATATCGTGGAGATTTTTACCGATGAAGGTATTGTAGGTTTGGGAGAGTGCGGTGGCGGTGACGCTAAGGCTGCATTGATGAAGCTCAAGCCAAGAATTATCGGTCTCGATCCATTTGATTTGGAGACTATTAAGATGAAAGTCTTGCGTAGTATCTACTATATGTCGAATGCTCGTCTTTATGGTGCTATCGAGATCGCCTGCCTTGATATCCAGGGTAAGGTAGCAGGTGTGCCTATGCACAAGTTGCTCGGTGGTGCATTGCGCGACCGCATTCCAATGATTGCATACCTCTTCTGGCGTTACGATCGTCCGGGAGGTGGTCACGACCAGACTGCAGAGGATATGGCAGAGCACTGCGTAGAGTTGCACGAGACTCTCGGTGTTAAGGCTATGAAGTTGAAGGCCGGTGTTATGGACCCAATGGAGGAGGTTCGCGTACTCGAGCTTTGCCGCGAGAAGTTGGGCGACGACTTCGGTTTGCGTATCGACCCTAATGGCGTATGGAGCGTAGCTACAGCTATCAAGGCTGGTAAGCGTATGGAGTGCTTGGAGCCACAGTACTTCGAGGATCCATCGTGGGGCTTGGAGGGTATGCGTGCCGTACGTGAGAAGGTAAACATTCCTCTCGCTACAAATATGTACCCTAACAAGTTCGACGACCTCGGTCCTGCTATCCATATGAACTCTATCGACATCATCCTCACCGACCTCCACTACTGGGAGGG
>JAZQWU010000073.1:0-6368 GCA_045632505.1 Alistipes sp.
GGTGCTGCTCTCGGCGTGGCTCTCAGCCACGATGGTTTGGTTATTCCAAACTCGGCAGGTGGTGTATTCGATAATCCATTTGATTTGGCAATCTCTGAGACCGGTATTATCGTTACCTATATTGTAGCAGTTGCTGCAATCCTCGTAACAGTTATCGGCGAGGTTCGCAATGTATTAAAGTAATAATTGTATATGGCTAAAAGTAAGAATATACCTGAAATCAACGCCTCATCGCAAGCGGATATCGCGTTTACCGTGTTGATCTTCTTCCTTGTGGTTTCCACAATGGATATCGACACTGGTATCGTGCGCGTGTTGCCTCCAATGGCAGATCCGAATGTGAAGCAGGAAGATATCAAGGTGAAGGAGAGAAACCTTCTCTTGGTGTTCGTTGCAGGTTCGGGTAACATTATGGCCGGTGGTAAGGTAATCTCGTTGGATGCTTTGAAGGACAAGGCGAAGGAGTTTATCCTCAACCCACTCGATGACAAGGACCTTCCAGAGAAGAAGGAGACCGCAATCGAGATGCCAGATGGCTCGAAGTGGACATATCCTGTAAGCGAGGGTGTGATTTCGTTGCAGAACACTCGTGATACAAGCTACGAGCGTTACATTCAGGTACAGAACGAGCTTACACGCGCCTTCAACGAGGTTCGTGACGAGGTATCGATGAGCAAGTTCGGCAAGAAGTTCGCAGACCTCAGTGACGCTGAAAGCAAAGTGATAACCAAGGCTATTCCGATGAAGATTTCTGAGGCTGAGCCACGCAAAATGATGAAGTAATTATGGCAGTAATGAAGAAAAAGGGCGAGCGCGAAGTGCCCGCTATGTCTACCACATCGCTTCCCGATGTCGTTTATATCATCTTGTTCTTCTTTATGCTTTCGACTTCTATGCGTGATCAGGAGTTGATGGTGACCTACAAGTTGCCTGAGGCTACCGAGGTACAGAAACTCGAGAAGAAGAACTTGGTGTCGTACATCCACATTGGTACTCCATCTTTGAATATGCAGGCTAAGTATGGTACCGCACCTCGTATCCAGTTGAACGACTCGTACAAGACAACAAAGGACATTTTGGACTTTATTGCGGGCGAGCGTGACAACCTCAACGAGTCGGATCGTGCTTCGATGACAGTATGTTTGAAGGCGGATGAGAATACAAAGATGGGTGTTGTTGCCGACGTTAAGCAGGAGCTTCGTCGTGCAAATGCTCTGAAGTTGTCTTACGCATCTTCGAAGGTGTTGAGCTACTAACACCTTCCTACATAACCAAAAGATTGGGTGTCTCGGTTGAGACACCCAATCTTTTTTGCTATTTCCTTACAAGGCAGATGCCGAAAGAGCCTTGTTAGACAAATTCTTTATTTCTGTGATTCGCGGTAGGCATTAACGGCACGCTGCACCTCGCCGTGGATAAGAAGCAACTGCTTTGCCTCATCGTATGGCAAGCCCAACTCCTCGACCAACATACGAGTACCACGGTCAACGAGCTTCTGGTTCGAGAGTTGCATATTGACCATCTTATTACCGCGCACACGACCAAGACCAATCATAATCGAGGTGGTAATCATATTACAAATCAACTTCTGCGATGTTCCCGACTTCATACGCGACGAGCCGGTCACAAACTCAGGACCTACAACAGGAGTGATAGGAATCTCTGCTACCTCGGTCACTGGCGAGCCAGGGTTTGAGGTAATGCAAGCGGTCAAGAGACCACGCTTACGAGCCTCGGTGATTGCGCCAATAACATAAGGTGTAGTACCCGATGCGGCAACACCCACAAGGGTATCTTTCTCTGTGACATTGTAAGCCTCGAGGTCCTTCCAGCCCTGTACGGCATCGTCCTCTGCACCCTCGATAGCGCGACGGATAGCCTGGTCACCACCTGCGATGATACCTACAACCAACGACGCTGGCATACCGTAGGTTGGTGGAATCTCCGAGGCATCAACGATACCTACACGACCACTTGTACCCGAACCCATATAGAAGAGACGACCGCCCTGCTTCATACGCTCGGTAGCGCCAACAACAAGTTTTTCGATGGCAGGGATAACCTCCTGCACCGCATCTGCCACCTTATGATCCTCGCGGTTGATGCAAGTGAGGATTTCGAGTGGAGACATCTTCTCGAGGTCATTGTACAACGATGACTGCTCGGTAATCTTTACATAAGCCATAATAGATATATTTTATTTATTGAGTTTAAATTCGTAGATAAGGGTTGAACATCCGCCGATGGTTGTAGCCTCGCGAAGCTCGTTCTCGCCGAGTGCAGGCATAGCTGCAGCCACACCATTTACGAGCAATTCGGCATCGGCAGTGATGCCATACTCGGCAAGGTTGAGCGAGAACTCAAGCGGTTTCTCCTCCTCGCTGATATTCACGAAGGTGAGCAGGATGTTGCCCTCCTTGTTGCGCCAAGCCGACGAGTAGAGCATAGGTACAACCTTCTTGTGCGGGAAGAGGTTTGTACCCTTGGTCTTGTATCCGTAGGTCGACATCTGCGCGATATCTATCTCGGTGAGGTGTGCGTCAGCCAACTTCGGTGCGCGCATCATCTTGCCATATTGGAGATACTCCTTGTGCGCCTTGCGAGCCTTGACCAACTTGGCGATGAACTTCATCAGTTCAGGTCGTGCCTCGCGTGCAAAGGCGTGGTAGTTCACAATCATAGGCTGTGTACCCCATACGAAGGTGCGCGCCTGCTCCATACGCATCTGCGCATTGTAGATTGCAGGGAGGAGCGTCTCGGTATTTGGTGCGCGGAACTCCTTTGGCCAGAACTCATCGTAAGGCGGGTAGGTGAAGCCTCCGAAGTTACCGAAGCAGATGGCATTTTCGTGGTATACGGCATTGAAGAGAGGTATGACACTCGATGCCGAGAGTCCGCTCATACGCTCGCGACTGCCTTCGAGAGTGAGGAAACCGTCGAGGTGAGCCATCCAATCCTCGCCTGAGCCCTCACCCGTAAGTACAGGGTTTGCCTCGGCGGTCTTCTCGCGGACACGCTCCACGAGCTTAAGATAGCCCTTCACCCAATGGTTGCCACCACCTATGGTGTGACCGTGATTCTTGGCGTAGCAGCGGTAGTGCAGACACGCCTGATCCATATAGACACCCGTACTTCCGTAGCTGTTCACTACGGTGTCGCAGAGGTCGGAGTATTTCTCGTGCCAGAACTCCTGCGACATACACAAAGGTGTTATAGGGTTGCCCGTAAAGGCATTATAGATGTGTGCGTGTGTCGAGCCATCGGAGCGACGAGCCACATACTGCTCGATGTTTAGCTCCTTCCACGACTCGCGCGACTCGCCCCACTGAATAGAGTTCATATATGGGGTCATATTGATACCGTTAGCCTTCGCCTCGGCAACAGCCTTGACAAAGCTCTCGCGTCCCTCGCGTGGTGGGAGGTACTCAGGGAATGCGTCATCGTATGGTCCGTTGTGCCACCAGTGCCACAAGACGCTGACATTGCAGTCACCGAGGTATTGACGCAGATCCTCCGCCTCGGTCAAGACATTCGACGAGCGACCTCGGTTCCACATCCAGATATCGGTTTCGGGCAGCCAAGGATTCATCTTGCCGCTGTGGAGGCGGTTATTCTTGTTCCACTGCTGCTGCAATGCCCACTCGCGGTAGATTTGTGCCGCATCGTACCAATCGCCTTGGAACGCTCCGAGGATGGTCTGGTATGAGGAGTTGAACGACGAGTTTGCCGCATCTACGGGGAGCATGTAGACCATACTGTAGGTTGTGGTCTTATCCTCGAACTTGAAGAACGAACCCTTCGCCATCGACTCGGTGTCGTTAGATGCTATGTAGAGACCGCTTGGCTCCTCGCCATAGAGGGCTGTGAGCTGCATCGTAGGGCGATTCTGCTTGCGCTGCTCCAATACCTTGCGCTTTGCGCGGATATTCTTGTAGAGGCGACCTGTCCAGTTCGATAGGGCTAATGCCTCCTCGGTGAACTCCTTGATGTTGCTGATGCGAGGGTAGTTCACCTCCATCAACTTATCCCCCTCGAAGCCTTCGAGCGCGATATCCCAATAGGAGAGCGCCTTATCCTTGTCGAGCGAGATGGTGGCTGTAACCTCCACGCCCTCGCCATCGGCTTGATGCCACTTCAGTACCGCCTTGTGCTTCGACCACGAGCATATCGACACCTCGGTTGGAAGGTCGAACTCGGTACCCTTCTCCATTGGCACCAACTCCCAGAGAGTCTTGGGCGCAACGGTTGAGTCGAGGTATTCGTAACCTGTTTTGAGGTCGGTCATCGACACCAAGTTGGCTGTCGAGCTGTCGAAAGTGAGCCGCAACAGACCATTGTCGAGAACTACCTTATCGGAGTGGCACGCGCAGAGCAGAAGTGCTAAAATCGGGGCAAGAAGTCGTTTCATAGTGGTTTATTTGGTTGAGTTTAGTTCTTCGGTAAGGTTTTTCACAAGGCTCTCAATTGGCGAGCGCAAGATAACGCCCTTCTGCATACCATACTTCGCGAGCACCTCAGTCAGGAACTCTTCGAAAACGGCTGCGACCGAGCCTACGAAATTGACCTTGAGGCGGTCGGTATCATACTGGCTCAATGCACGCTCTGCCAATCGCTCAAAGTTGTAGCGTACGATGCTCTGGCAATACTCCTCCTCGATATGGCGCGAGAGGAATGGGGTAAAACTGCTGAAAAAGCGATTTGCCGCAGGCTTGTGATAGGTGCGATCGACAATCTCTGGCAAGGTGATATTGAACTCCTCGTTGAAGAGTGCAAGCAGATGTGGCGGTAACTGATTGTAGATGAAGTCCGAGAGCAACATCTTGCCCATCACCGTACCACTACCCTCGTCACCGAGGATATATCCCGGACCCGGCAGACGCTTGACGCACACTCCGTTCTCGACCTGCATCGAGCTAACACCCGTACCCAAGATGCAGACAATGCCCGAACCTGAGCCACAACACGCCATAGCTGCACCATCAATATCGGAGCCTACGACAATCTGCGCCGAAGGGAGGTACTCCGCCAACACGCGCTTCACTATGTCGCCTGCCATACCACAGCCTGCGCCATAGAACCACACGTGGGTGATATCGTAGCGCGATGCTATCGGCATAAAGTCGCGTCCTACAACCTCGCGGATATGCTCTTCAGGCACCGAGAAGGGGTTTATGCCCTCCATCTTGAAGCGCTCTACAATTTCGCCATTTTCAACGAATGCCCAATCGCACTTGGTTGCTCCTCCGTCTGCAATTACAATCATCTCTATCCTGTTTTAATTCTCTACAAAGTTAGTCTTCTTATTCGGAATCGTTGCTATCCACATACCAAGCATCGTAAACGCCGCGTTGAGCAACAATATCTCAAATCCAAATTGATATCCCGCAAACAACTGCTCCGAGTAGTAGTCAAGCAAGGCGCACAACAGAGGCGAGAGTATCGCCACCAAAGGTACCCACTTGTCGCAGACTCTGCACTTGGAGAGTGCGCCAAAGGCGAACATTCCCAGCAGAGGTCCGAATGTATAGCTTGACATCTTGAAGTAGAGGTTTATGGAGCAACCATCGCCCCACGCCTCGAACGCGAAGATGGCGAGAACCATCAACGCCGCCATCACGAGATGAACGATGTGGTGAATCTTCTCGTAGCGCTCCTCATCGAATCGCTTGCGAGCGTGCAGCACATCGACCATAAACGAGGTGGTGAGTGCAGTCAGCGACCCTCCAACCGATGAAAATGTCGAGGCAACAACGCCCAGAACAAGCAATGTTCCCATCAACATAGGCATATCCCTCTGCGACGCCACAAAAGCGAACATCTCGTCTGCCGTAGGGGTTGTGAGGTTGTTGTGGCGAGTGTAGAGGAAGAATATTGCACCCATCATCAGCATCAGCGCGAGGAATGCCACCTGAATAAACGACGATAACACCATATTGCGTTGTGCCGAGCGCACCGAGTCACTACTCAAGATGCGTTGCATAAGGTCTTGGTCAAGACCCGTAGAGGCAATCACTATGAACACCCCCGAGAGAAACAATTTCACGAAGTGGCGGCTCGAGTTGATGTCGTCGAAGAAGAATATCTGCGTCAATCCCTGCTCCGAACTTTGGTGTACCGCCTCAACAAAGGATATGTCGAGAACATTAAGCACGAACACAATCGAAAGCACCACGCAAGCGACCATACAGATGGTCTTGATAAGGTCCGCCCAAAGCACCGACGAGACTCCCCCACGATGGGTATAGAGCCACGCCAGAGCCATAAAGACCGTTACCGTAATCCAGAATGGAATACCAAGAGGTGCGCTGAGCAGTTGTTGCAACACCAAGCAGACAACAAAGACACGCAATGCTGCGCCCAACATCTTT
>JAZQWU010000074.1:0-6601 GCA_045632505.1 Alistipes sp.
AAGTAACCCACGAAGGCATTACAACCTCGTCGATTGTCTGCTTTGGAGCGCGAAGCTCGAGTGGCTCAACATCCTTAGCCTCGAGCAAGAGGTTACCCTCATCGTCGTACTCCATATCGGTACCATACTGCCAGATGTTAATCCAACCGTCAGCATAGTCCTTGTCGTTCTTCTTGAGCTTAACCTCGCCATAGCGCGAAGCCGATGCGTTCTCCTCCCAAGCGATGGTCACCTCAGTTACGGTGAAACCATTAGCGTCGGTTGATACTGCACCCTTGGTTGCGGTAATCCACGAGTCGCACTCAAAGCTCCACTCCTCGCCAGCATCGCGGGTCTTAACCTTAGTGGTGAAGCTACCTG
The DNA here is from genome assembly GCA_045632505.1 of Alistipes sp. GTDB lineage: Bacteria > Bacteroidota > Bacteroidia > Bacteroidales > Rikenellaceae > Alistipes. The sequence continues at coordinate 361 of JAZQWU010000074.1, forward strand.
CTGCCTTTGTCGAAGCGGTGTAAACCTGGTCGAGAACGAATACGTTACCATTGTGAGTAACGGTGAGCATATCCTGCTCGAACTCGCCTGCCTTGAAGGTGATGGTTGCATCCTCGCGTGCATCGAAGCTATCGTTCGCATTGATAACGATGGTGAAGAAACCACTACCACGATGCTCTGCCTCTACGATTTGGCACCACGCCTGGTCTGATACTGGTGTCCAGTAGACACCCTCGTTGTTGAGTGCAACATCCACCTGAATGGTGTGGCTCACCGAAGCAAGGTCGAGTGCACGCCTCTCCTCGCCATCTACGCTGAATGTCACCTCGATGTCACCCACCTCGACCATCTCTGGACCAGTAGGCTCGTCGACTGTAGTACAGTTCGTGAAGAGAACCGCAACAGCCATTATTATATATATAAAGTATCGTTTCATATTCTTACGATTAGTGTTTTAAGTTATTTACGACCCAAACGACGGTTTGCCTGACTCTCGGTGGTCGATGCCCACCACATATCGGTGACCATATTGTTGTCGCCACCAAGCCAATCGTTTACTGCCTCAGCATACCACTTAGCATTCTGGAATGCCTCGGTAGATGGGTAACGCATACGAGTTGGGAGAATCTGGTCGTTCTGTGCTGCATCGCCATTGGTCTTGAGGATAGGGTAGCCTGTACGACGGTAGTCTGCCCAGCCTTCAATACCTACCCATACGGTTGCAACATACTTCTGACGCATAATGATCTCGAGCGACTTGCTGTAGTCGAACTCGTTGTCGAGGTAAGAGATGAAGTTCTCCATAACGCGGAAGTTGCTATCGTAGTCGGTAGCCTTCTCCCAACCATCCTGCCACAACATAATCGACTGACGGTTAGCCTCGAGGTACATATCCTTGTAACCCTTCTGTCCCATAGGGATCCAGTTGCGAGCACCAGCCTCAGCAAAGATGAAGAGAATCTCGTCGAAGTTCAAAATCGAGTACTTAGGATCCATCTTCATATCACCTACGTGTGCGCCAGTGTAGCCACCCTTGGTGTAGCGACCGATGGTAGAGTTACCTGCCGACGAGATGTGGTCGTCGAAGTACTCACGCATCTCCTCGCGCGATACCTGTGTAGGTGCGCCAAATGCCTTCGTAAAGATACGGAAGTAGCGTGGGTCCCAAGGCTTGTCAGGATTCTCCTCATCTGCACTTGAGTAGTTCACGAGCATCCAGTCGCGCAAGGTGTTACAAGCTGCCTGACCGTTCCAGTTACCACTTGTAGTAGCGTAGAACGAGGTGTAGAGTGCCGAATCCTTCGAACTGAACTGCAAGCGTGCGCTGTCGTCCAAGTTACGCATCACTGGGTAGGTGCCAGCACCCGAGACATACGAGTCGTAAATCTCGTTAATCTTAGCCACTACGTTGATGTCGCCAAACTCCTCGCCGAGCGAGATGATACCCTCAGACTCCTCCTGTGCCTTGAGCGATACACGCATCAAGAGACGCAAGTAGAGCGAGTTACCGAAACGCTGCCACTTATCCACGTTACCATCATACATATAGTCGCAAATCGAGTTGAAGTCAACTGCCGAGAGTGCTCCCGCATCCTTCATCTCCTTTGCCTTGTTGAAGCACTTGTTTGCCTCCTCCAACGAACGAAGAAGGTCGATGTAGATATCCTTCTGGTTGTCGTACGGAGTAGTGTACTCGAACTTATCGCCCTGCAAAGCAATCTGTCCTGCCTTCGAGTAAGGGGTATTGCCGTAGGTGTCGGTCAACATATGACCAAGCCACGAACGCATAACCAACGCAACACCAATCATTGCTGGGTTGCCCTGACCCTCCACAGCACACTCCTTGCGTGCTACGTCGAGCATATACTGCGCATTACCGAACTGCTTGTAGAGATTCCACATACGGCTTACGTTGGTCTCCGACATAACGTAGTTGTATGCCAACTGTGCCGAGTTCTCGTAGTTGGTGCTGACGGTCCACTGCATAACCTGACCAATCCAGTAGTACTCGCAGTAGGCAACCTCCTTCAAAGCACCGTAAATCATTGGCTGAACGAACGACTCCGAGTTGGTCTCGTAGATTGCGTACGGATTCTGGTTCATATCGTCGAAGTGGGTACATCCCACCGATACGAACGCTGCAGCCAATACGATTGTAATATATTTCATCATATTCTTCATAATCATATCCTCCTAAGCATTAGAATGTTATAGAGATGCTACCACCATAAGTTGCTGTGCCTGGCATCTGCAAGAGGTCGAAACCTGGCGAGAGTGCCGCACCACGCATAGATACTGCCTCAGGGTCGAAGCCTGGGAACTTGCTCCAGCAGTAGAGGTTGTTACCGAACAATGCGATAGACAAGCCCTGAATAGCCTTAGTCTTCGAGAGAAGCTTCTTAGGGAATGAGTACTCGATGCGTACCTCGCGCAACTTCAAGAACGAAGTCTCAACGAAGTTAGCCTCGCAGCACTCACGAGCGTAACGTGCCTGATAGTACGACTGGATTGACGATGCTGAGTGCTCGTAGTCGCAAATCTTGAAGTTTCCGTCTGGCAACTCCTGAACACCCTTTGGTACGAATCCGCCCTCACGACCTTCGAGAGTAGCGATACCCTTACCACGATAGTTCAATACCCAGTTGGTCTCTGACCAAACCTTACCACCATACTGGCCGTCGAACTTAACGCTTGCGCGCAAGCCCTTCCACGAGAACGAGGTGCCGATACCACCACGCCACTTAGGCATACACTCACCTACATAGTCGATATCCTCGTCGATGATAGGTGCGCCATTCTGGTCGTGGATAATCTGACCTGCTACATCAATCATCTTACCGTTAGCGTCGATTACGTAAGAGCCCTCTGGTGCGCGCTTGAACTTACGACCATACATCGAAGTGAGCGACGAACCCTCATATGCGTACATATAAGCGTATGAGCCACGACCTGCAATCTGCCAGAAGTCGATACCCTCACCGAGTGCGAGTACCTTGTTGCGGTTGATTGACCAGTTAGCTGTGATGTTCCAACGGATATCCTTGGTGCGGATGATAGTACCTGTTGCCTGAATCTCGAAACCGTGATTACGGATTGAACCGGCATTGGTGTAGACGCTGGTCATACCTGCTGCTGCCGACACTGGCATCGATGCCAAAGCGTTGGTAGTCTTGCTGTTGTAGTATGCCATATCGATGTTCAAGCGGTTGCGGAACATACGAACGTCAACTCCGACCTCCCACGAAGCAACCTTCTCAGGCAACAATAAACCATTCACCTTCGATGTCTGGGTTGTTACGTTACCAGGGAATGAGGTGCTCTGCAAGTACTCCTCAATGCGGTAAGGCTTGGTGTCGTGGCCTACCTGAGCCCACGATGCACGAACCTTCAAGAGGTTCAAGATGCCATTGGTCTTGCCGAAGTCTGCCAACTCGTTGATTACAACGCTACCTGAAACTGAAGGGTAGAAGTACGAACGGTTCTCCTTAGGAAGGGTGCTCGACCAGTCGTTACGACCTGTGATGTCGAGGAAGAGAGAGTTACGCCACGAGAGCTGTACCAAGCCGTAGAGAGAGTTGGTCTGACGCTTCTCGAGGTAGTTGTCGGTCTTCACCAACGATGCTGCATTAGCAAGGGTGTAGACGCTTGGATTTTTGAGGTTATCAGCCCACTGCTGGTGACGCTCATACTGGCGGTTGAGGATGCTACCTCCGAAGTTTGCAGTGAGGTTGATGTCGTGCTCGAAGTCGTGAGTGTAACGGAACAAGAACTCACCCGAGTACTGCATCGAGCGAATAATCTGCTCACGATAGAAGCCGTTAGGGTCACTCTGTGTCGAGGTTGCGAAGCGCTGTGTACGGAAGTCGTACTGCGAGTCGAGACCACCACGAACCATCAAGGTGAGGCCCTTATAGATGTTGAAGTCGAACTTTACGTTACCGTAGATACGGTCACGATTCTGAGTGTTGAGAGACTCGTTGGCAATGAAGTAGACGTTGTTCTTACCGCCTGTGAGGGATGTATCCTGCTGAACACCCTCCTTGCCATCCTGCCAGTAGTGCTTAGCCCAATCCATATCGATGTTTGGAGCGTAGCACCACAACGAGTACATAATACCTGCACCTGCCGAGTAACCCGACGCTACAGGGATGTTGTCGCGGTGATTGCGACGATAGTTGAGCGAAACCTCCGATGTGAACCACTTAGCAATCTCGTTGCGAGTACGCAATGCGATGTGCTGCATATTGCTTGGCGAGTTCGGAATAGTACCGTGCGAGTGAGAGTCGCGCACCGACACACGGATAGAGTTGCGCTTGTTGATACGGCCCGATACGGCTACCGAGTTCGACCAAGTGTAACCAGTCTGGAAGAAGTCCTTGAACCAGTCACCGAGGCTCACGAATGGAGTAGCCTCACGACGGAAGTCACCGAGCTGGTCGTACGATCCACCGATGCCTGCCTGTGCGTCGTAGTACTGGTAGTAGAGCGTGCCGTCCATCTTAGGACCCCACTGGAGCAAGCCAGTAGTGCTCTCGTAGCCTGGCTCTGGGTGGTAGCCCGAACCCTTGCTCTCGTCTGCGCCACGCAAATAGTAGTAGTAGTCGTTGCGTGTACCCTGACCATACTCATACTGCAAGTCTGGCGAGGTGTTTACTGTCTCGAACGAGAGGTTTGTCGAGTAGGTTACGCTAATCTTCGACTGCATCTTGTCGGCCGACTTGGTGGTGATGATAATCGCACCATTGGCTGCTGCCGAACCATAGAGAGCAGTCGCTGCAGGACCCTTCAATACGGTTACGTTCTCGATATCCTCAGGGTTGATATCGCCAGTACCGTCACCATAGTCGATTACGCTGAGCGAACCCTCGCCACCAGCATCCGACTGAGTAGAGTGGTTGTGCATTGGCACACCATCCACCACGAAGAGTGCGGTGTTGTTGGTGAAGTCCACCGACGACTCACCACGGAGCGTTACACGTGTGGTACCACCACCGCCCGAGTTCGACTGCTGGATGTTCAAACCTGCCACCTGACCAGTCAAGCCCGAGAGCCAGTTTGCCGAGTTGGTCACCGATGCCAAAGCATCACCTGCAACCTTCGATGCGGCATAACCGAGCGACTTCTCGTCACGCTTGATACCGAGTGCGGTTACGATAACCTGCTCCACAGCCTGCGCCTCCTCCAACATCGATACGTTGATGGTGGTCTTGGTGCCTACCTTCACGCTTTCGGTCTTGTAACCGAGGAAGCTGAACTGGAGCTCCTGTGCTGGTGTTGCCTTAATCTCGTACTTACCGTCGACATCGGTAACAACACCTTGGAGTGTGGTCGGGATGATGACACCCACTCCTGCCATAGGTTTGCCGTTCTGGTCGAGAACGGTACCTCGGACAACGTGAGGCTTTGCAGCCTCCAGACTCGCTGCGCTATTCCCCCCCCCTTGCTGAGCGTAAACGGCTGTCACGCTGGTAGATAGGGCGAGAATTGCAACTGCAAGAGTCTTCAGAAATCTCTTAGTAGAAATTCTCATAAATGTTAGTGTTTTAAGTTAGAAAAATTGATTGTGTGTTTTTTGGTTTTTTTCTTTTTTGCAACGGATAGCTTTGCTATCCACTTAGGTCGTTGATTGTTAATGCGTTAATAGTTCGGTTTGTTTTTGTTTTAAGGTTTATTTATCGTTTATCGTTAATTTTTCTCTTGTTCGGTTTTGTTGTAGTGTGCGTCTATTTGTTTGTAAAGATAGTTATTTTTTTTTATAAAAAATAGAATTTTTGCAAAAAAAAGTTGAGGATTGAGAATTGAGGATTGAGAATTTTTCGCTCTCAACTCTCCACTCTCAACTGCTGAAGAAGAAAATCTCTCCACTCTCAACTTTCAACTTTCAACTCTCAACCCATTTACCCAATTTACACTTTTACACCCCCGTAAATAGTGTAAAAATGTAAATTATGTAAAAAGTTAAATTTTTTAACCCTAAACTCTTGACAAGGGCTTGCGGATGTTGTATATTTGCAGCGTCGAAAGGTTGCACTCGACGGACGGGTACCACCGCAGTACAACCCCCTATTCTAACACTTAAAACATAATTATTACTTATGACAACATCCAACGCAAAGTTGGGTGCTATGCCCCATCCTATGCTCTTTGAGCAGGGGGTGCAGGGTGGCACTCAGCAACCTAAAATGTTAGCCTCACTAATGGCTGAGGCAGAAAAATATCCTATGCCTACGGAGGAGGAGAT
>JAZQWU010000075.1:0-11637 GCA_045632505.1 Alistipes sp.
ACCTGCTCTACATCAATACCAAACTCGGCATATCGCTCAACGGCGATATCATAAGCCTGCTTAATCTTTGTTTCGTTCATAGTTTTTGTTGTTTTATTGGTTTTATTTTACACTTTGAAATCTCTTGTAAGCCTCAGCCCAAAGTTCTGAATCTTGCGGCAAAAACTCCTCGGTTTCTATTGAGGTGCGAATGATTTGGCGCGCCTCTGCCAACGACGACACCGCGCCAGCACCCACCGCCTGCATCATAATATTTCCGATTGCCGTAGCCTCCGACGGACCTGCCAAGACACGCTTGCCGATGGCGTTTGCCGTGAATTGGTTGAGCAAACGATTCTTCGAACCACCGCCAATGATGTGGAGTACATCGATTGCGAATGGAGCCATCGACTCCAAAATCTCCAACACCTCACGATAGCGCAACGCCAAACTCTCGAATATGGTGCGAACAACCTCGGCATCGCTCTGCGGTGCGTTCTGATTGGTGCGCGCACAATAGTCATTTATCGCCTTGAGCATCGACTTCGGATTTGCGAATGATGCATCGTCAGGGTTGATGAAGTGCTGGAAAGGTTTTGCTTGGTTTGTCATCTCTACAATCTGCGGGTAGGTATACTCCTTACCCTCGCGCTCCCACTCCTTACGGCACTGCTCCAAAATCCACATTCCGCAGATGTTCTTCAAGAAGCGAGTCGTACCATCCACGCCACCTTCGTTCGTAAAGTTATGGCGGAACGACTCCTCGGTGATGATTGCCTCGCGCGTTTCGATACCCATCAGCGACCACGTTCCCGACGAGAGGTAAGCAAATCGCTCATTCTCGGCAGGCACAGCCGCCACTGCCGAAGCGGTATCGTGACCAGCCACAGCCACCACATCGACCTTGCCAATGCGAGTCTCCGTAGCGAGAGCATCGGTCAACGCACCAATCTTACATCCTGGCAAAATTGGCTCGGGCAGAATATCCGCCTTCACACCTGCCGCCTCGAGAAGCGACGCGTCAAACTTCGCGGTGCGAGGATTCAAAATCTGCGAGGTAGAGGCGATAGTGTACTCGCACACCTTCTCGCCCGTAAGCATATAGGACAATGCATCGGGCATAAAGAGCAACTTCTCTGCCTTCATAACTGGCGTATAGCCCTCCTGCACCGCAGCATAGATTTGGAACAAGGTATTGAAATTCATAATCTGGATGCCAGTCTTGTCGTAGACCACCGAGCGCGGAACAATCTCGAAATAACGCTCTGGCGCACCATCGGTATAAGGGTCACGGTAGGCGCGTGGCATTGCGAGGATTGTGCCATCCTCAGCAACTGGAACTACATCCACACCCCAAGTGTCGATGCCAATAGAGTCGGGTGTGATGCCTTCGCGAGCGCACGCTACGAGGCCCTCCTTGAGATGCTCGTAGAGACCGAGCAAGTTCCAGTAGAACTTTCCGTGCAACTCCACAATCGCATTTGGAAAGCGTGTAAGTTCGCGTGTTTCAATTTTGCCATCGCGGAGCGTTCCCAACACCGAGCGGCCGCTTGTTGCACCCAAATCGAATGCTAAAAAGTTGTATATCTTCATAGTTTTAGATGTTTTTCAGGTATTCTCTTGCAAATTTAGCAATATATTCACTATATTTGACTATCAAAAATGATATTAAAACTTTCAAATTTGACAAAATATGACCGAAATAGATAGCAACTCGCTGAAGTATTTGACCATAAGTCCTAACGACGAGGCGTGGGGTTTGGTGGTTACGACGGTAGGTACACAACAGATTGCACCCAATGCGAGTTACCCCGCAATGCAGCACCCCGACACCTACGATTTCAAGGCGCAGAGTGGGCGTGTGTTAGATGAATATCAGATAGTCTACATCACCAAGGGCGGTGGATTTTTCGAGTCGCAGAGTGTGCCTCGACAAGCGATTGAGGCGGGTACGGTGATGTTGTTATTTCCAGGCGAACGCCACCACTACACCCCAAATGAGGCGCAGGGATGGAACGAGTATTGGATTGGTTTCAAGGGCGATATTGCCGAACGATTGGCTTCGGCAGAGTTTCTTTCGAAGGAGAATGCGATTGTGAAGATTGGCATCAGCAACTCGTTGATTGCACTCTATCGCGATGCCATCCGTATTGCCGAGAAAGAGCGCATCTGTTGCCAGCAGTTGCTCGCTGGTATCGTATCGCATATGCTCGGGCATATCATCTACAAGAGCAAGCGCGTGGGCGAGGATTTTAATAAGAGCGAGGATATTATCAACGAGGCGCGACAACTGATGCGCGAACGCGTGCATCACTCACTCCACGCTGAGGATATCGCCAAGGCACTCGGAGTGGGTTATTCGTGGTTTCGTCAGTCGTTCAAACGCATTACGGGCATCTCGCCAGCACAATATATCTCGCGACTGCTGATTAACCGCGCGAAGGAGATTCTCATCTCGGAGTCGCAGACCATCACCGAAATAGCCTACTCGCTCGGCTTCGAGAGCGTAGGTCAGTTCTCCACTCTCTTCCGCAAAATCGAGGGCATCACCCCTCGCCAATTCCGCGACGAGAATAGGAAATACGAGTAATGGGAATTTTGTACCAAACAAGAAAGCGAGTCCGTTTCCGAACTCGCTTTTTCTATAATACGACCAAAAAATCGGAGGTGATGAGATTATTTTTGTGCGATGCTAGGCGACAAAAGCGCAGCATAGTAAACCTATGTGAGCATCTTGGAGTCCGACGCACTCGTGCAAAAAGAACTCATCAGAACGATTTTTACTCTTCTGGAATCTCAAACTTGGTCATTCCTGCCTCTACCAACATATTAAACCACGAAACTGCCTTCTTGATATCAGAGTCGTGAACGCGCTCGCGGTCGTAGTCAGGAATTACGATGCCGAAGAACTCTTTGAGGCGTGCATTACCCTCCTTGGTTGCAGGACCCTGCTTACCCTCGGTGTAGGTGTACATCTTGGTAAATACCTCTGCGAGTGGAATATCCTCACCCTCGGTATACATAGAGATCTCGGTGAGTGCGCTGATGCGCGAAGAAGCTGAAGCATTCATACGCTTGCCATCGAGGAGCGACTCAACAATAAAACCTGTGCGCGACTGCGCTACGTAACGGAACAAACCTGGTTGTCCCGAAATTGCCAAAATATCCTTAAGTTCCATATCTTATAAAATTTTTAAAATTACTCTTTTTTCAAATGAATATCCATCTGTGGGAATGGGAAGTTGATGCCCTTAGATGGGAGCTCCTTATACATCTTTTCGTTCATATCGAAGTAGAGACCCCAATAGTCGGCATTCTTAACCCACGCACGGATTGAGAGGTCCACAGAGCTGCTATTCAAGGTCTTGAGGTAGACCACTGGTGCTGGGTCGGCAAGCACACGGCTATCAGCCTGGAGCATCGCAAGAATCTCGCGACGAGCAACATCCACATCGTCGCCATAGGCGATAGAGAGAGTCCAGTCGACACGGCGAGTCTCCGACTGCGAGTAGTTGTCGATAATTGAGGTTGCGATGGTATTGTTCGGTACATAGATGGTCTGCTGATCGGCAGTCTTGAGGCAGGTCGAGAAGAGGCCGATAGATGCCACAGTACCCGACTGGCCCTGTGCTTCGATGTAGTCGCCCACCTTATAAGGGCGCAAAATCAGCAACACCACTCCACCCGCGAAGTTCTGCAATGTTCCGCTGAGTGCCATACCGATTGCCAAACCAGCCGAAGCGAAGAGTGCAAGGAACGACGAGGTATTCACTCCGAGAGTCTGGATGATTGCCAACAGCAACATCACCATCAACAACGCCTTGACCAAGCTGCGCAAGAAGGAGCGCAATGAAGTCTCGACATCGTGACGAGTGAAGGCCTTGTCCATAATGCGGACAATCCACTTGATGATAAGTTTGCCCACGACATAGATTGCGATGGCAAGCACTATCTTGAGCAAAATCCACCCTACTTCGCCCACCATATCGGTGAGGAGTTGGTGGTAGTCCATATGCGAGAGAGCCTCGAATTTCTTAGCTATCTCGGCCAATTGTTCCTTCTGCACGCTATCTGGCAAGATAAGCGGTGCTTTATCTGTTTCGCTTTGCAAGAGATGTAACATATATCTTTTCGGTTATTTCAGGGCAAAAGTAGCAAAAATTCATAAGATTTAGTAATTTTGTATGAAATTGATACGATTTTTTAGGTCAACAATGCGTTTATTGCTACTCATATCGGCAATTCTCTTGGCGTTTAGTGGTTGTTATGACAACCACCAAGCTCCGTCTGCAACGGATATTTCGCTATCGGCAAATCTCGAAATTGGCAAGTTGCGAGAGTTCTGCGACAACGGCAGCCACACCATAGCGGAAGATTTCGTATGCGTAGGACGCGTGACAACATCGGACGACGAGGGAAACTTCTACCGCGAGATGTTCATCGAGGATGCGAGCGGTGCGGTAGAGGTCCGAGTGGGCATAAACAACATCGTCTCGCACTACCCTATCGGCACGCAAGTGGCACTACATCTGCAGGATTGCGCCGTAGCATTGAAGAGTGGCGTTGTGGTGGTGGGATTGCCACCACGCAGTTACGACGACGAGCCTCGCGAATTTGCGCCGCAAGTGGTTATAGACCAACACATCAAAAGAGGCACATCGGTCGAGGAGGTTACGCCAATACTCTGCAGCATATCCGAGTTAAACGAATCGTTGTGTGGTCGTCTTGTGAAGGTCGCAGAGTTGATACACGCTCCGTTGGAAGAGGTAGAGGAGTTACCGACTTTGGAGGGTTATCACCGATTCGTCGATAAGGAGGGCAACGCCATATTCATCACGGTGAGCGAGTTTGCCGACTTTGCCACCGAAGAGATACCGACCGAGGAGCTTTCTATTTGTGGTATCCTCTACTACGAGAGCGTAGGTATGGATATCGGCAAGCACTATGTTATAAAACCGCGTTTTAAGGATGACCTTGCGACTGCACATAGCGACAATCTTTAGTCTTCTCGCGCTCATCTCTTGCGCTCCAAATGACGAGACTGCGAGGAGCGAGGTGAGCATTGCGCACTTGAAATCGCTCTGCTCGGGCGAGCATCACCGCATTGTCGAAGATGTGAGTGTTCGCGGTGTGGTGGTGGCGACAGATTGGCTCGGCGAGTTACACAATAGCATCATCATTGCCGATGAGAGCGAAGGGTTGGAGATTGCGATGGAGGTGAGCAACCTTGCCCACCGACTGCCAATACACACCGAGGTAGTGGTGTCGTGCAACGGATTGATGTTGGCGCGAATAGGTGGCAAGATTACGCTTGGAGTAGCATCGTCGGGAGAGTTCCCACTCGCGAATATGAGCGAGGAGATGTTCGCAAAGCATATTAGCAAGGTTGGCGTACGCGAGGATTATGCGCCCACAACGAAGCGATTCTCCGAAATTGGAGTGAGCGACATAGGCAACATCTATCGTTTCGACAATGTGCAGTTCACCGAGGCGGAGGGAACGCTATGGTGTGACTTCGAGGAGGGTGAGGCGGTGACCACCTACCGCACACTCACCGATGCGGAGGGCAACGCAATGCCCATACAGGTGCTATCGACGTGCGACTATGCTCGCGAGAAACTCCCCACAAAAAGAGTATCGGTCATCGGAGTGATTGACTACTCCGACAACCGACACTTTCTGCGTATTGTGAACAAGTGGGTTATTTGATTGTCGCAACAACCTCCACAAGCAACTTCCAGAACTTATCTACGGTCGCAATCTCAAGTCGCTCGTCAGGCGAGTGAACACCGCGAAGGGTTGGTCCGAACGACACCATCTCGAGGTGTGGATACTTCTCGAGGAACAAGCCGCACTCCAAGCCGGCGTGGATTGCACGCACCTTTGGCTCTGTGCCAAAGAGCTTCTTGTAAGCCTCCTTTGTACACTCGAGGAGTGTTGAGTTAGGATTTGGAGCCCATCCTGGGTAACCATCCGAGTGAACAACATCGCAACCAGCCGCCACGAAAGCACTCTCGACCTGAATCTTAGCATACTCCTTCGCACTCTCAACAGACGAACGCTGCGAAGTGGTGATGACAATCTTATCCTCGGCAAACTTCACCGACGCAAGATTTGTCGAAGTTTCGACCAAACCCGGCATTGCTGCCGACATTGCCAACACACCTGACGGAACGCTCAACAACGCCAACAAGAGGTTGCGCTGTGTTGCTGCCGACAATACGATTGCTGGGGCATCCGCCTTCGACACCTCGACCTTAGAGTTCTTCTCCACCAAAGCAAACTCGGCGCACAACACCTCGCCAAATGCCTTTGCATCGCTCTCGAAAACCTCGGCGTGAGAGGTTGGAACACCCAATATGATATACGCCTCGCGAGGGATTGCATTGCGCAAATTACCGCCATCGAAGTGCGACAATTTAGCACCGAACAGACGCTCGGCACGCTCGGCAATGCGGGCAGCCCACTTATTCGAGTTGGCGTGACCCTTGTCGATATCGTCACCCGAGTGACCGCCCAAAAGACCGCTTACGGAAACTTTGAAATATGCGTAATCGGCAGGTGCAGCATCAGTTGCGAGTGGCAAATATGCCAAAGTATCAACTCCGCCAGCGCAGCCGATAAAGACCTCGCCCTCGTCCTCCGAGTCGAGGTTGATGAGATACTTACCCTTAACCATACCCTCGCCCAAGTTGAATGCGCCAGTCAATCCAGTCTCCTCGTCAACGGTGAACAACGCCTCAAGTGCTGGGTGTGCTACGCTATCATCAACGAGCAATGCCAACGCTGCTGCGATGCCGATACCATCGTCAGCACCGAGAGTGGTGCCGTCTGCCTTAACCCACTCGCCATCGATGTAGGTCTGAATAGCATCGTTCTCGAAGTCGAACACCTTGTCCGAATTCTTCTCGCACACCATATCTGTATGCGCCTGAAGGACTACGGTTGGGCGATCTTCGTAGCCAGCGGTTGCTGCCTTGCGAATCACGACATTACCGATAGCATCGCACTGATACTCAAGATTGTGTTTCTCGGCAAACTCCACAAGGTATTTGCCTATCTTCTCCTCTTTCTTTGATGGTCGAGGTACCTTTGTAATCTCGTCAAAAAGTCCCCAAACCAACTTTGGTTCTAAGTTTTTCATATCTTTTGTTTTTTATAAAGGCTATTAAAGGTTATTAAGGGGTATTAATGGTTATTAAAGTGAAATACATCACCCAAAATCAGAACGATTTCAGCAGTACTACTGCGGTTGCGGATACACCTTTTTCTTCTCCTTCAAAGCCAAGATGCTCGGTGGTGGTTGCTTTGACTGACACTTGGTCGACCGAGATGCCTGCGGCAGCAGCAATGCGTTCGCGCATAAGGTCAATATATGGGCGGAGCTTAGGGCGTTGCATTGCGATGGTTGAGTCGATATTGCCAATTTGGTAGCCCTTCTCGGTGAGCAATTCCACCACCCTACGCAAAAGTATCAGCGAGTCTATGCCCTTGAACTCTGCCGAGGTGTCGGGGAAGTGTTTGCCAATATCGCCAAGTGCCGCAGCACCAAGCAACGCATCGCAGATGGCGTGTACCAGCACATCTCCGTCCGAATGGGCAATACAACCCTTTGTGTGAGGTATCTCCACGCCACCAAGCACAAGACGCAAACCCTCGTCCAGGGCGTGAACATCGTATCCGTGACCTATTCTAAAATTCATAATCAGCAAATTATTACAATTTACACACCAAAGATACGAAGAAAAATATAAAACGAAAAACTTTATAACAAAAATAAGAGAGCGAGAATTCGCTCTCTTATTGCATAAATAGTCTTAAAAGTTTCTATCGTTGTACGCGACCGCTTGCATCACCGCCGCATAGAGCCTCAACCTCCTCAACCGAAACCATATTGAAATCGCCTGGAATGGTGTGCTTCAACGCCGAAGCGGCAACGGCAAACTCGAGAGCCTCTCCCTGAGTTGGCTTGGTGAGCAAGCCGTGGATAACACCACCCGAGAAGGCATCGCCACCACCTACGCGATCAACGATAGGGTTGATGTCGTAACGGCGCGACTCGTAGAACTCCTTGCCATCGTAAATCATAGCCTTCCAGCCGTTGTGCGATGCCGAGAACGACTCGCGCAAGGTCGAAACAACATACTCGAAGCCGAACTCCTTAGCCATAGCGGCAAAGATGCCCTTATAACCCTCAGCATCGGTCTTTCCTCCCTCAACATCAGCATCAGGCTTGAAGCCGAGGCACAACTCTGCATCCTCCTCGTTGCCGATGCAGACATCAACATACTGCATCAACGGGCGCATAATAGACTGCGCCTTCTCCTTTGTCCAGAGCTTCTTGCGGAAGTTCAAATCCACCGACACCTTCACGCCGTGACGCTTTGCAGCCTCACAAGCCAGGCGAGTGAGTTCTGCCGCCTTATCCGAAATGGCAGGGGTGATACCCGACCAGTGGAACCAATCTGCACCCTCCATAATTGCATCGAAGTCGAAATCGCAAGGCTCAGCCTCCGAGATCGAAGAGTGAGCGCGGTCGTAGATAACCTTGCTTGGACGCATCGATGCTCCAGTCTCGAGGTAGTAGATGCCGACACGGTCACCACCGCGTGCGATAAAGTCGGTCTTGACGCCATAGCGACGGAGTGCATTCACTGCCGACTGACCAATCTCGTGCTTTGGCAGCTTGGTTACGAAGTAGGCATCGTGACCATACGCAGCAAGGCTCACAGCAACATTTGCCTCGCCACCGCCATAGACCACATCGAAAGAGTCCGACTGCACGAAACGGCTATTGCCCGGTGTGCTGAGTCGCAACATTATCTCTCCTAAAGTTACTATTTTCTTCATATAATTGTATTTACCTAATTTTCTATTTCAGACGAACATAGACAGGTTGCGAAACCGCAATCTTCTCGACCTTGCCCGTAGGTACACCCTCCTCGAGAGAGTAGACCTCAACTGCATCGTCGTCACGACACGCAACGACCAACTTTGTGCCATCGGCACTCACTGCAAAGTGGCGCGGATGCTTTCCCGTAGGTTGGTAGCACAGCTCCTTCAACCTACCATTCGCAAGTCGCTTGTAGATGGCTACACCATCGGGTACTGGAAGGCTTGGTGCCTTGCTCGTTTTGCTCACACGCGATGAGGCGTAGACATACTTGCCATCGGCACTAACCACGATATGCGCTCCACCCTCTGGATTTCCAGCATTGAGCGTGTGGCTATGGAGCAACTTATAGTCCGAAGTGCGGAACGTATGCACCTCGTCACTCAACTCCGACACCACATAGAGGTAATCACCATCTGGTGTAAAGGCGCAGTGGCGAGGACCCGAACTTGCAGGCATCGCAATAATCTCCGCCTCGGGCAGTACCAAGCGACCATCCACGACATTGTAGCGAATCAATCTGTCGCAACCGAGGTCTGCAACGAGCAATGTCTTACCATCGGGCGAGAGAGTCGAAGAGTGGATGTGTGGCGAGAGCTGTCGCTTTGGATGAGGACCTTTGCCCTCGAAGCTCACAACCGTAGGATTTGGTTGTGGCATACCCTCCTTATCCAAGTCGTAGAGGGTGAGTGTTCCACTCGTATAGTCGGCAACAACAGCCTGATGCTCGAGCAATACGATATGACAGGAGTGTTTGCCTGGTGTGGTGACCTCCGCTAATGCCTTTGAAGCCACCTCGTCGGTAACACAAAAAACTCCTGCATCGCCTGCAACTTTCGCATCGAAAACGCAGAGCGACGAAGAGTCGGCTAAAGAGCGGAGGGCATAGATCTTGCCATTGCCCTCCGCAAGGAATGTGTGCCCCCAATAAGGGCTTGCGATACCAACTAAAATACTCATTATTAGTAATTTAGTCATAACACGTTATTGATTTAGAAGTAACCTCCCTTATCCTTAATCTCCTGAATGGTCTGACCCTCGTGTACCCACGAGAATATCTTCTTCTCATTCTCCTTGATCTCCTCTGCACGGATAAGCACATCGTAAGCAATCTCGCGTGGCACAACCAATACGCCATCGATATCGCCAAGGATAACATCACCTGGCTTGATTGTTACGTCGCCAATCTTGATTGGAGTCTGGTAGTGGGTGATAAGGCAACGACCGAGCGAGCCGTTCGAGATACGATACTCGTAGAAGATTGGGAAATCAGCCTCGAGAATCTGGTGTGTATCGCGGATACCACCGTCGATGCAAGCAGCCTTAACCTTCTTACCCTTAGCGGTCGATGTCATCACACCACCCCACAAAGTAGCCTCCTGGTCGCGGCTTGTGTCCCAAATAACGAAGTGGTCCTCACCGAGCTCGTCAAGCATCTGTGTACGGAACTCCATCTCGCCAGTAATCTTCACGTTAGGTGCGCTCTTTACGGTGAAGGCGAAACCTGCAACGGTCTGATACTCGCGCAAAGGCTTGATGCGGTTAGGGAGGGCCTGCTGCAAAAGGCAGAACTCACGCATAACGTCGTTTACAGCACCGAGGTACAACTGCTCGAAGCGTGCCAACAACTCCTTCTCTGGAATTGGGAACGGCTTGGTGCAAAGTCCCTCGCGAGCCTCAATAAGTTTATCGAGGTTCATCATACCAACCTCTTTCTTATACTGATCTACACTCATAGTTTTCTTTGTTTTGTTATTAAGTATTCGATTTAGGTAAAAGGTATGGACATTCCTCCATCAATCGGAATATCCGCACCAGTGATGTAGCGACCCTCGTCCGAACAGAGCAACAATACCGCTGGAGCGATATCTGCTGGCTGACCTACGAAGCCTACAGGGATAGAGTTTTCAATCTTTGCACGATATGCCTCGTCCGAGAGAGCCTTCTCGTTACGTACGGTCTCGATAGCACCTGGAGCGATGTTGTTGATAGTGATACCATCGCCAGCAAGCTGACCGCAGAGCGTCATCACGAGGTTGTTCTGCGCCGCCTTGGTTGCCGCATAGACAGCCATCGCGGTGTTAGGGCGCGACTGCTGCACGCTACCTACGGTAACGATGCGACCCCACTTACGCTCACGCATTGCAGGAATACACGCCTGAATCAACGCCAACGATGCGCGTACATTGACGTGCATCTGCTTGTCGAACTCGTCGTTTGTGATATTCTCCCACGCATTGCGGAACTGCACCGATGCATTCAGCACGAGAATATCTACGGCAACATCATTCTCCTTGCAGAACGCCTCCCAATCCTCCTTTACAGTTGGTTGTGAGAGGTCGTACTTCCACTTGAGGCACTCACCTCCAGCCGCCTCGATAGCGTCGATGGTGTACTGCGCAACGGCATCGTTCGAGCACCAGTTGACAACCACACGCGCACCTTGCTCGGCAAGCAGCAGGGCAATGGCTCTGCCAATGCCCTGACCGCTACCGGTTACAAGTGCTGTTTTACCTTTAAGGTCAAACATACGCGTTATCGATTAAATACCACCTACAATTGGGTACCAATCAGGACGATATGGGTCCTGGTGGAAGCGTGCGTAGTAGTCGCCGTGCTTCTCGTAGTACTTCTCGTAGAACTTCATCTTATCCTCGTCGAGCGATACACCCAAACCTGGACCCTCTGGTACCTTGATTGAGCCATCCTCGTACTTCATCAAACCACCCTCGATGATATCATCCAAGAGGTAGTGGTAGTGAGCA
>JAZQWU010000076.1:0-1835 GCA_045632505.1 Alistipes sp.
TGGTACAGAGTTGGGCGTTTACTCGTCACCACTCGAGGAGACTCGCGCAGACCTCTTCGCACTCTACTACTTGGGCGACCCTAAGATGGTTGAGCTCGGTCTTATCCCTAACCTCGACGTAGCAAAGGCTCAGTACGCATCGTACGTTATGAATGGTGCTATGACTCAGCTCTCACGCATCGAGTTGGGCAAGGATGTTGAGCAGGCTCATATGCGTAACCGCAAGCTCATTTCGGAGTGGGCAGTTGAGCTCGGCAAGGCTGAGAATGTTGTTGAGTGGGTTGTTAAGGATGGCAAGCGCTACATCGTAGTAAACGATTTCGATAAGTTGCGTGCTATCTTCGGCGAGCAGCTCCGCGAGATTCAGCGTATCAAGTCGGAGGGTGACTTCGAGGCTGGTAAGGCATTGGTTGAGAAGTATGGCGTGAAGATCGACTACGAGTTCCACAAGGAGATTCGTGAGCGTTACTACGCACTCAATATCGAGCCTTACGGAGGTTTCGTAAACCCTGAGTACGAGTTGGTTAAGGAGGGTGACAAGATTGTAGACGTTAAGGTTTCGTACCCTGCAAACTTCGTTGAGCAGAACCTTCACTACTCAAAGGATTATTCGTTCTTGCCAAGTTTGAACTAAATTCAAGCTTGCAAGAACACAAACCGGCTAACAGCCAAAATAAATCCCGAGAGCAAAACTCTCGGGATTTTTATTTGATAGGATTATCGACAACTACTGTATTTTCGAGAAATCGGTGTCGCCAATAACAACTGTTTCGGTAAAGACATTGCCGTAAGTATCGGTCACCTCAACCATAACCTCTGCGTGGTTATCCTTGAGGGTATGCTTAAACATATGGAAGCAGGTTGTCCAAGCACCACTGGCATCGCTCTCCAAACCCAAATAGCCGAGGACATAGCCCGTAGCATAGAAGTCGTGAGCTGTCTCAACGCCATCGGCTGCACGCTTAGGATTTTCGAACGAGCCATCGCCCACCAACGCTGCAAACTTAGGGTTTGCATAGTGTGCCCACTTCATAGTTCCTGCGTATGTACCATTCTCGTAGACCTTGATTGAGGAATCAATCATCGCGTTGTAGATATTTGCCAAGAGTACCTTATTGCCGCCCTCGTCCACAACATTGAAGGCATAGAAGCCCTTTGTGCCATTCGCATTATCACCCGAAATCGGCGCACCCATCTTGGCATTACCCCAATAGAGGCGCATCTGATGATTGAGAGCATTTTCGCCCTCGTTGTAGCTTACATAGAAGTCGTTTACGACGTTTGCGCCATCGAAGTGGTAGATTTTATATCCCGCAGGAGTACCATCACCCGCAATCTCATTCTTCCACGCCGAACCCGACACCGGAGCGATGTTGTGCTCAATAATCTTTGAACCCTTATACGCGCCACCAAATGATGTATGGCGGATATTTCGCTGATAGTGGGTGTGTCCCGAGAGGATGTAGACTTTATCGAACTCGTTGAGCAACGCACGCACCTCTCCTACATTCTCATAGCCATCACGTCCATTATCGTAGTTAAACATCGGCACGTGGATGCAGAGTACAATAACCTTATCCTTCGGTACGAGAGCCAAGTCCTGACGCAACCACTCAACCTGCTCAGGTGTATATCCGTAGACAAGATCCCAATACGACTTAGGGCTAGGGAACAAGGTGTTACGCATACCAACGATATGGACATCGCCTCGGTCGAACGAGAAGTTTGCAGGGCCAAACATATCCTCGTGCTCGCGCTGCGCCTTGATGTTTGCAGTAGAGTTGCGCTCGTCTGTCACAAGCGGTTTCGACGTGATGAAGTGGTTGTGGTCGTGG
>JAZQWU010000077.1:0-8393 GCA_045632505.1 Alistipes sp.
AGGTAATCCAAATCTCATCTACCTCGCCCTCCGCGAAGAGCGATGTGATAAATTCGATGCGTGCGCGAAGGAAACCTACGTTGCCCATATTTCGCTCCGTTGCGGTCTTTGCGCCGCGCCAAATACGCGCTCCTTTGATATCTACGCCGATGAAGTTCTTGTCGGGATTACGCTCGGCAAGAGCCACTGTATACTCTCCCTTTCCGCAACCAAGCTCGAGGATGATTGGGTTGTCGTTGTGGAAGAAATCCTTGCGCCAGTTACCCTTCAATGGGTGGTCGGTGCGGAACATCTCCTCGAATGCTGGTTGAACAAAACACTTGAATGTCAAGTTCTCGGCAAATTTGCGAAGTTTATCTTTTCCCATATATTTTAATGCCATTAGCTATTAGCCATTGGCCATTAGCTTTTTTATAAACACCTTAATTGTCAATTAAATTCTATACCAATAGCCTCTACGCCACGCACCTCCGACAAAGGCTCGAAGGATATGGTGTAGTAGCCCGATTGATTGAGCAATACATCCGTACGGTAGGGGATACTCTCGGTTGCAGTTACCGCAATCGCCATATTTGGTCGTTCGAGTTGCAGTGTCACCTTCTCTTCGAAATATCGAGCGTCGGGCGTAGTGATGGTAACCTTCAGCGGTAGGGTAGTCTGTCGGAAATTATCGTTGTAGCGCAACGCGATATTGAGGTTGCGGAGCGAGGTGGTGTCACTATTTTCGTAGATTATGCTCTCGGCCTTACTCCACGACTTGAGATCCACGCCCACCATTATAGCATTTTGCGGAGCGATACACCCCACGAATGCTACAGCGCACACAATCACGACTATACGCCCCCAAATGCCCATCACGACTCTCCGTTACTCCTGCTTGGGTTGCTTGTCGCCCTTTGGTCTGTGGTGTCCCTTGTGACGATGCTGCGGGCCTCGGTGACCTCGGTGGTTGCCCTGCTGATTACCCTGCTGAGCCTCTTGCGATGCACTCTGCTCAGGCTTGTTATTGTGGTGCTCCTTCGGCTCACGATGTTCCTTTGGTTGCTCCTTCTGCTCGGGTTGTTTCTCCTGCTTCTGAACCTCTCCCTCCTGCTCGTTAGGGCGATTGCGATTCTTCTTCTTTTTGCGCTTCTTCGCCTTGTCGAAACGGGTGATGCTATCCTCCTCGGTGCGGTATGTTGGCTCTTCAACCTGTGGTTCGAGCTCCTTGTCTACAATCGAATCGACCTTGCCTCCATTGCGGTTAATTGCCAAGATTTCGCGAACGCGCGAAACTGGAATTGTGACGAGGTTCGACATCGAATCCTTGCTTGTCGAGAAGGTCATCGTGTGGGCGAGAATATCGCTCTTGACGAGGAAGTATTCGCCATCGATAGCCTGCAATGGCTCGCGCAAGCGTGGCATAGAGCGACGTGCGTCAGCATAAACATCGTACTCGTAGGTCAAGCAGCACTTCAATTTCGAGCACTGACCAGCCAACTTGAGCGGGTTGAGCGAGAGGTCTTGTACGCGTGCTGCGCCAGTGGTTACGCTCGAGAAACTCGACACCCACGATGCACAACACAACTCACGACCGCAAGCTCCGATACCGCCGATGCGACCAGCCTCTTGGCGTGCGCCAATCTGCTTCATCTCGATGCGGATGTGGAACTGCTCGGCAAAGACCTTAATCAACTCGCGGAAATCGACACGTCCGTCGGCGATGTAGTAGAAGATAGCCTTAATCTTGTCGCCCTGATATTCTACGTCGCCAATCTTCATATCCAAGCCCATATCGGCTGCGATTTGGCGTGAGCGAATCATTGTCTCGTGCTCGAGTGCAATAGCCTCCTGCCACTTCTCGATGTCGTAAGGACGAGCCTTGCGGTAGATCTTCTTGAACTCGCCATTCTGCGGATTGAAGCCAAGACGCTTCATCTGGCGTGCCACCATATCGCCCGAGAGCGAGATGATGCCGATGTCGTGACCTGGCGATGCCTCTACGGCAACGATGTCGCCAACCTCGAGTTGGAGGTTGTTGACATTTTGGTAGAACGAACGGCGCGTATTCTTGAAGCGCACCTCGAAGATATCGGTAGGGAAGTTGTCGGGGTACTCCGCGAGCCAAGGCTCTTCGTGCAGACGGAAGCAACCGCGCGCCTCCTTTGCTACGGGCTCGCCGGCCTCGTTTACACCAAAGGTGCAACCGCGTCCAACTTCGGGTTTATCATATTTTGTGTAATCCATAATTTCGCAAAAGTCAATATTTTGCGTAAAGATACGAATAAAAACGGAAAACGGAAAGCGGAAAACGGAAAACTTTTAGTTTTTCGATTTTCGCTTGGAGTGGAAAACGGAACCGACGCTGCGGAGCGAGAGCAGAGGGCGCTTGCGCACTTTGCCGAGCCGCGAGGAGGAAAAGCCTGCGAAGCAGGATTAAAGCGGAAAACTACGAAATTTTTCGTAGATAGCGCAAATAGCGGCGTACCTGCACGCTATAGAGGATGGCTGCGGTGGTCAGACCTACGACATAACCCACGATAAGTCCTGCTGCACCAACCTTGAGATGGAATGCCACGAAGTAACCTACTGGAATGTTTATCACGATGTAGGCGATAAAGGCGATGATTGCGATGCTTTTGACCTGTTGCAAACCGCGCAAAATACCCACCAAGATGCACTGCAAAGCATCCGAGAGTTGGAACGTCGCGTAGAGTATGAGCATTTGCGATGCGAGCAACGCAACATCCTTATTCTCAGTGAATAACAACGGCATCGTGTGGCGCAATGTGACGAATGCTCCGATTACGCTAACGCCCCAAATCACAGCCATAGTGAGTGCCGAGCGCACCACATCTTCAATTTCGTCAATGCTACGACGACCGAAGGCGTGCGATACGCAAATTGTGGTTGCCGAGCCGAGCGAGAGAATCATCATAAAGGTGCAATTTCCGTAGGTGTTGCCGATTTGGTTCGCGCTGATTGCCTCCGTTCCAAACCAACCCATCATCACGCCCGTAACAATAAATGCCAAAGCCTCCAACACCATCTGCCCAGCGATAGGGAATCCCAATTTCAAGAGTTTAAGCGAGTTGCGCCAATATGCCACCTTGCGTGAGAATAGCGCGATATATTCGCGGTATCGCTTCGAACAGACGAAGTATGCACCGAGCAGAACTGGGTTTAGGATGCGCGAAACGAGCGTTGCCAGACCTGCGCCGTATGCTCCCATCTCCGCAAATCCGCACTTACCGAATATGAAGACGTAGTTCAACACGATGTTTATAATGTTTGTCGCAACGGCAACAATCATTGCCGATTTGGTGTTGCCCACGCCCTCAAGGAACTGCTTTATCGCACCATATACCATTACAAATGGCAATCCGTATGCCATCAGTCGGTAGTATGGAAGAGCCATATCAACAACCTCTTCGGGTTGTCCGAGGTGGTAGAGCAGAGGCTCGGTTGCTATTTGCAGAATCATCATCGCAATACCGAAGAGAGGGTAGAGAAGGAGCGATGACTGCAGATATTGCGCCATCTCCTGTTTGCGTTTCTGCACAAACATCTCGCCGATAACTGGCGTAAGACCGATGGTCAGACCTATGCAAGTGAAGAAGAATATCCACGAGATGCTCGTTCCGAATGCTACCGCAGCGAGTGGCAAGGCATCGTCACCGCCATAGCCGCCCACCATCGCACTATCTGCCACCTGCACCGCAATATAGCCCAGTTGCGACAACATTACAGGGAATGCGAGGCGCAGTAGTTCGCGCACCTTTGTGAAGTATTTTTTTCCTAATGCCATATCAAATCGCAAAGATACTAATAAATTGAGAATTTAGAATTGAGGATTTAGAATTATTTTCTCTCTCAACCCTCAACTCTCCGTTCTCAACTCACTCCTCGTTGTCGTATCGCAATCTCGCCTTTGGATGCGCCGACCACTATCTCCTCGTTTGTGGCGAGCGTACCAGCAATCAACATTGCAGCGATAGGTTCTTCGACCTGCTCGACGATGGTGCGACGTATGGCTCTCGCGCCATAGCGAGGCGAGAATCCCTTTTGGGCAAGTTCGCGCACTGCCGAAGATGTTAGGCGTAACGTGTAGCCGATGCGTTGCAGTCGCTTTCTCAGTGCTTCGACCTCCAACCTTACTATCGCCTCGGCATCGCTCTCGGTGAGGTTGTCGAAGAGTATCACCTCGTCAATGCGGTTGAGAAATTCGGGCGCAAAGGTGCGCTCGGCGGCTCTGCGATATTCCGCTTCGATGGTTGTTGCAAGTTTGCGCTGAGTTGCTCCGTAGCCTATCGCGTTGCCTCGCTCCGCCACTTCGCGTGAGCCGACATTCGAGGTCATTATAATTATTGTATTGCGGAAATCAATCGTTCGCCCCGAGCCGTCGGTCAGTCGCCCCTCGTCAAAGAGTTGCAACAATGTGTTGAAAACGGCTGGATGCGCCTTCTCAATCTCGTCGAACAGAACTATTGAATAGGCCTTGCGCCGTACCGCCTCGGTCAGCTGACCACCCTCACCATAGCCCACATATCCTGGAGGAGCACCGATGAGTCGCGCTACGGTGTGCGCCTCGTTGTACTCGGACATATCAACGCGAATTAGTGACTCTCGCGAGCCAAAGAGATAGTGCGCCAACTCCTTAGCCATAAGAGTTTTACCTACGCCCGTAGCGCCTGCTACAAGGAATATCCCCATCGGCTTGCGCTCGTCGTGCAACCCTGCGTGGGCGCGACAGATGTGGCGAGCAATGCGCTGCAATGCCCTCTCCTGACCGATAATTTTTGAGGTCAGATGCTTCTCCAACCCTTGCAGATGCGATGCCGTAGAGGCGGTGAGTTGCTCGGCTGGAACGCCAGTTGCGAGTGTCAGACATTGCGCCACATCTGCTTTGCCAATCTCTACAAACGCTCCTCCGCGACGGAGATGTGCCGTTGCGCCCACCTCGTCCAAGAGGTCTATCGCCTTGTCGGGAAAGTTGCGGTCGGAGATATAACGAGCAGACAACTCCACACACGCACGCAACGCCTCGTCCGTGTAGCGAACGGTGTGGTGCTGCTCGTATATAGGCGCTATATTGCGCAGAATATCAAGCGTTTCGCGCTCGCTCGTTGGCTCGACCTTCACGCGCTGAAAGCGTCGTTCGAGAGCCGCATCGCGCTCGACACTTTCGCGGTACTCGTCGGGAGTGGTTGCACCGATGGTCTGAATCTCGCCACGCGCAAGGGCTGGCTTGAGGATGTTTGCCGTGTCGAGCGCACCCTGCGTAGCACCAGCACCCACGATGGTGTGAATCTCGTCGATGAAGAGAATCGTATCGCCACGACTGCGCAGCTCGTCGAGAATTTGCCCCAGCCGCTCCTCGAACTCACCGCGATACTTTGTGCCTGCAACGAGCGATGCAACGTCGAGCGAGAAGATGCGCTTGTCGGCAATGGTGTGTGGTACATCG
This sequence comes from Alistipes sp., assembly GCA_045632505.1. Classification (GTDB taxonomy): domain Bacteria; phylum Bacteroidota; class Bacteroidia; order Bacteroidales; family Rikenellaceae; genus Alistipes. Next base: position 5,447 of record JAZQWU010000077.1, read on the forward strand.
CCAGCCACAATGCGCAGAGCCAATCCCTCGACCACCGCGCTCTTGCCCACACCCGCTTCGCCCACGAGTACGGGATTGTTCTTCTTGCGACGCGACAGAATCTGCACCACGCGCTCAGTTTCGCGCGTGCGACCGATGACGGCATCAATCTTGCCCTGTCGCGCCAACTCAGTGAGGTCTGTGCCGAATCGCTCCAAAAGCGAATTTTCGACCTTCTCGACTACGGCAATTTCTGCTTTTGCCTCGTTTGTCTCCTTTTGTTGCTCGCTCTTTTTCGCTTGCGCTGCGAACACCTCTGCCGAGATGTTGTAGAGCGCAAATACGCGCGAGGCGATGGTCTGCTCATCCTCCAATATATCTATTACTGCGTGAATTGTCGAGACTCGTCCCTCCTCGCCAAATCGCTCCGCCAATGCGCTGGAATAACTCTTGTAGAACTCACTCGGTGGGGTAGTGTCGCGCCCCATCTTGTATGCCACGCGCTCAAGTCGCAGTCGCAACTGAAAGAGTTGCCAATCCTCCAACAGCTCACCCATCACGCGGTACGCCATCGACCCCTCGGCAGAGAGAATCTGCAACATAAGACAATCCTTCAACGAGTACCTCTCACCCACTTGCGCAATATTAAATACTGCTTGTGCCATCGCACTCTCCAAAGCCTTCGAAATATCCTTTTTCATCTTCATAATATAACTTTTCGGCAAGAGAACGATACGATGAATAATTTTATTATGTTAAATAAAATCAAAGGTGGTTAAGGGTTGTTAATGGTGGTTAAGGGTAGTTAAAGAAATTTCTTTCCGCACTCCTTTAATAACCTTTAACAGCCTTTAATAACCCTTAACAACCATTACAAAAAAAGCAGAGAGTCGAGAAAATCTCTCAACTCTCCACTCTCAACTCTCCACTGAGAATTAGTATGTAAGCTCGTCTTCCTCGCTCCCGAAGCCTGGAAGAAGGGTGCTATTGCCGTAACCGCCCTCGACGGCTACCTCAAAAATATCAAATTCAGGTGCTGCGTATTTCATAGTTCTTCTCATTTTAGCAAGTTAAACAATTAAATTGTAGGCTTAGCCGAGAGGTACGAGCAACCATCGTAGCTGGTAATGCTACTCCAGTTTGGCATTGTGCTATAGATGTATTCGTAGAAGTTCGATTCATCGATGTCGTTCCAAACAGGAACTTCTTCTTTTCCACCATCTGCAGTCTCTTTAAAATCGCTACTTGTTGCAATTCTACCGCCCAGTTTGCAGTTCGAAACAATAGAAGCGTCGCCACGTTCTCCACCAGTAACCATACCTAATGTGGTGAATTTGTATGCCTGTATGTCGCAATGTACCGATGCATTTGTGATATGCGATTTAGTATATCCCACTAATCCACCGACTCTATGTGTGGTTGGAACAACGCCCGAGCAGGTGACATTTCCAGTATTTGTGAAGTTTGCACCCGAAAGTGCTGCGTTAGCTCCAGCGTTGTTGATAAGACCAATCAAACCTCCTATATAGGCGTTCTGATCTATCTGAATAGTGACATCCACGTTTCCGCTGTTTGCTACGATTCCGCTCCACTCCTTGCCACTTGCAACAAACGCCTTGTTGGTCTGAGCGAATATACCTCCAACAGTCAACCACGGTGTTGTGGTGCTGACTGTTTTGCCAGTACCCTTAATTGTGATGTTGCCACTGTTCATCACTCCGATATTCTTTGTACCATTTCCAACGACCTGCAATGTTGTTGCCTTTGATGTCATATTCGCGAAGATACCGCCGACGCTAATAGTTCCGTCGCAGTTGCTTCCATCAACGCTGATGGCACCACTATTGGTACAGTTCGAGAGCGTTACGTGGTGTTCTGCATCCATAAGTCGAGCAAAGATTCCTCCACAAGAGAAGTTTGCATCCTTGTTGCCAGCGGTGTTCAATCCGAAACTTCCAACTGTGATATTGCCGCTATTGTGGCAGTTGAGGCAGTTCAAACGCACACCACTCATAAATACACCACCGATTGCAATTGAGGTTGGAGTCGATGTTGTCGAGAAGTTGATATTGCCGCTATTGCTACAGTTTGTGCGGTTCGAAGCACCAGCGTGATGAGCAACGAGTCCTCCTATGAATGCACTATTTGTGTCGCCTGCAGTAGGGCCACTGATGTTGATATCTGCGTGATTCTCAACATCTACAAGGTGGCTGTCAGCATCTACAGCAATACCTCCAACGTTAAAGTTCGAACTTGAAGCCTTGTAGTTGACAGTGATAGTCGCCTCTGCGTAGTTGTACAATTTGGCTGCATTACCCTTGATGTAGCAGATTACACCTCCCACATTTGTCGATGCGGATCCTCCGTTCATCGTGCCCTTCAGGTTGATTTGACCATAGTTCTTCAAGTTGGTAAAAATCTCTTCTCCCTCGGCTGTAGCGGCAAGACATGACTGTGCCAAACAACCACCGATATAGAGACGGGCGCTGTTAGTGCCGTAGAAGTTGATAGCACCACGATTGGTAACATTCTTCATACCCTCGCCTGTGATGACTGCTACACCACCCGAGATAAAGCCGTTACCTGCGATTATTGCACCCTCCTTGATTTCGATAGTACCGCTATTCTCGCAGTTTGTAACCCACTTTGAGGTGTTGGTTGTGATTCCGCCAATGAGATAGCCACCCTTCAACTGCTCACCAGCCTCGATGGTGATATTACCGCTGTTGGTAGAGTTATCCAATGCAGTGTTGCCTGTTGCGATACAACCTGCGATATACGGATTCACGTCTGCTGTAGTAACAGCGGTCGAGTATGATGCAGGAAGACCTCCAAACTTCGTGAACGAAGCATCGCCCGTGATGGTGATATCTCCACTATTGTCAGCACCAACAATCTTGTTAGTCTTGTGACCGGCAAATGCCCAACCAGTATTTCCTGCGATGTAGGTCTGACCGTTGTAAGTTCC
>JAZQWU010000078.1:0-7154 GCA_045632505.1 Alistipes sp.
ACGACTGGGAAATCGAGTAAGTAAATAGACTTGCAAAGTAAAACGGCTGCGACAAAATCGCAGCCGTTTTCTTTATAGATTGTCTATCGTATAGTCAATCATCTTCTGTCGAACGTGGGTTGTTGCCGTTGGGCGCATCGAATGATTCTGGTCGGGATAGACCATCATATCGTACTGCTTGCCAGCGGCGTTCAGGCGACGACACATCTCCATAGAGTTTTGGAAGTGGACATTATCATCTGCCGTGCCGTGGATGATAAGCAACTGAGTACGCTCCGCCAACTTCGCTGCGTGCGAGAGTGGCGAGTTATCATCATAGCCCTTCGGATTATCTTGTGGCAAGCCATTGTAAATCTCGGTGTAGATGGTGTCATAGTAACGCCACGACGTAACAGGAGCAACCGCAATCGCCATACGGAACAACCCCTCGCCGTGCAGTGCGCAGTTCAACGCCATAAAGCCACCATACGACCAGCCGTAGATACCTATGCGCTCCGCATCTACAAACTCCTGCTTGGCAAGGTAGCGAGCAAACGAAAGTTGATCCTCCACCTCTCGGCGACCAAGGTCGGCGTAGGTGCACTTCTTAAACTGTTCTCCTCTAAAGCCCGTACCGCGACCATCGCAGCACGCCACGATATAGCCCTCGTGCGGAAGTGCATCCTCCCAGTCGAGCGACCAGCGGTTACGCACCGACTGCGAGCCAGGACCTGAGTACTGCGTCAAGAGAACAGGATATTTCTTACCCTTTTCAAAGCCAAAAGGCAACTGAATATAGTAGTTAAGCGTATCGCCTCGCTCGGTGACGAACTGCTTAAATTCGCGCTTTGCCCACTTACCACGCTCGGCAACCTTGGCACGACTATCCACCAACGTATCGACCACCTTGCCCGAGGCACGATGTACGGTCACTACGTTCGGCATATCGGCAGTCGTAGCGGTGCGGAGGTAGTAGCGCATACCGGCAGATGGTTGCACCGAGTAGAATCCCAACTGCTGGGTGTGCAACTTTTTGCCCTTGCCATTCAATCCCACCGAGTACAAATCGCGCGAGAGTGGCGAACGCTCGGTCGAGAGGTAGTAGATGCGATTCTTCGCTACGCCCACCACCGAGGTCACCTCCCAACGTCCCGATGTGATGGCATTGAGACGTCCCTTATTGATATCGTGAAGGTAGAGGTGATTATATCCTGCGGTACTCTCCTCGCTGACGATAAAACGCTTCTCGTCGAGGAATCGGATAGTTGCTGCCGAAGGTCGCTCAACGTATGTAGCCGAGCGCTCCTCGTAGATTGGGCGCACTACCCCATTGCCCTCGCAGAGCAACACCTCGAAGTGGTTTTGCAAGCGATTCACGCGATAGAACGACAATTTACCAGCGGGAGTCCACTGAAGATTGAGGATATACTGGTCGCTATTCTCGCCCGTAGGAATCTGCTCGGTTTTGCCCGAAGCAACATCGTAGAGGTGGAGCGTTACGACCGAATTCTTGTCGCCCGCCTTTGGGTACTTGAACGAGTACGCCTTGTTGTAGAGTTTATCGTCGTAGCGCATCATCTCGAAGGTAGGCACCTCGCTCTCATCGAAACGGAGGTAGGCAATCTTCGCTCCGTCAGGCGAGATGGCATAGCCTTTGGTGAAGCCATACTCCTCCTCGTATACCCAATCGCTTGTGCCATTGATAATCTTGTTCCACTCGCCATCCGAAGTTATCGTCTTCGACTTTGACGCAACAATATCGAAGATATAGAGGTTGTTGTTCTTGGCATACACCAGGTTTTTACCATCTGCCGAGAAGGTGATATCGCGCACCTGCTCCAGTACCTTCTGAGCCTTTCCGCCCACCTCAGCAAGGTAGTAATCGGCAGTTGCCGAGTGACGATAGATTGGTCGCACACTCTTAGCATCCGAGAGTAGAATCTGCTTCTCGTCGGGAGAGAAGGTGTAATTCGCAATCTTGAAATCACCCTCGAACACGACAAGACTATCCGCGCGGTCGGCATAGGAGCATCGCACAATCTTCTTGCCCTTGATAATCGTAAAATGTTCGCCATCTGCCATTGAGCGCACACCATATATCGCACCATTTGCAGCGCGACACTTCACGATATCCTCATACTTAACGGCCGAGGCGTATGTAGCGACAGTAGCGCACAGAGTCGCTACTGCCAAAAGAAAAAGTCTTTTCATATAAAAATAATACCTTATAGCCAAAGGTTGATTAAAAAGTAGGAATTTTTAGGCTTGCGCACTCCGAGAAACCGTAGCATACTAAGGCGTATGTGAGGATTTCGAGGAGAAGCGTAACGACAAAATTACACTTTTTTATCGACCTTAAATATCGTCAACGTTAAAATCATAATCGAGGCGTTTTCCCGTAACGAACTTCGAATTATCCATCTTGGTATTGAACTGCTCGACAGTTACGCGCTTGTTCTCCTCGTAAGGAGGTGTGAGCAGGTCGAAATTAAGGGCGTAGTTTATAGCCGTTTCGAGTACGGTCACCAAATTTTCGCGCGAGATAGCCTCCTTGCCGAAGCTCATTGCACGCAAGAGAGTCTGACGCTTACCCTCAACGAAGAACATCTTTTCGCGGTTGATGAAGATGCGACCAATGAGGTAGCCCTCGTCCGACGAGCGGTTGAACTTGAACGAGTCGGAGAGGAAGTCGTAGATGTCGATGATGCCGCAATAGGAGTTCGCCTTGTCGCTCTGCACATACTCGTTCTGCCAGATTATGTGGTTTGAGTCGAAGTTGAAGACATCGGTGTGCATACGCACGATGAGGAGGTCGGATGCAATCTGGAGTTGCGCCTCGAACTCACCTCTATCGCGGTACTCGATACGCACACGACGGTCGAGTTTGCCATCGAGCGCATCGTCAATCTCGGATGCCATCTCCAACAACGCATCCTTCAGTTCGCCAAACACAGCAAATGTATTGTCGAAAACTCGCTGCTTGAGCGAGGACTTGTCGATAATCGCCGACAAGATTTTCTCACGAAGTTCTATCATAGTTTTATGCTATTTTCAATATTATCTTTTCAAGTTATGCTAGAATTTGTATAACAAGAGCTATTTTGAAGCTGCTCGCAGTCCGTAAAAGCGCAGTTTACTTGGCGTAAATGAGCATTTTACGGCAAGGCAGATGCCGAAAGAGCCTTGTTAGACGAATTCTATTTCCAATCGTTGCGGTTATAGATTATCTTCTCACCCCAACAAGGAATCCAAATATGGTCGTGCTTATACTCTGCCTTAGCCTTCAGCGCATCGTGGAATGTCCAACGCCACTTGTGAATGCGGTGACCAAGCTCCTGCAAGTGCGAGAGGAATAGGTGATAAGGGTGGAAGTTGTCAATCGCACCCTGAATATTCAAGCCAACGTGCATATGAGGGATGAAGATATCCACCTGCTTCTCTGGCACAAGCTGAGTGTAGTTGTTGGTGTCGCCTGTATGGTAGATTACGGTGTGGTTGGTGCGAGCGCCGCAGTCAATCTCGTACGATGCCACGAAGTTGCGCTTCTTCTTATTGTGGTCGCCAACGGTCACGCGTACGGTCACATCACCGAAGGTGTAAACGCCATTATGCTTGACGCGCATTTCCTCGATATTCTTGATGTCGAATGCCGCCAAGATTGGCTTGCCTCGCTTTACCATACCCTCGGTAAACTCGCGAGTGTTGTGGTCGCCGTGCGAGTGGGTAATCATTCCGAAGTCAATCATATCGAGCAGCTCGTCGAGGTGGCGCGAGTTCAAGTCGACACCAAAGGTAGAGGTCGGAGTCTTAACGATGTAGCCCATATTGTAGAGCAACCACACCGCTACGGTACCATCCTGTACCTTAGTCTTGCGAATCTCCTTGCGCACCTTGTCGAACGACTTGCGGAGATAGTATGGCACGCCCTCGCGCTCCATTCGTGCAACCTCTGCGAGGTCGGTACACTTTCTGTAGACCTTCCACTCCTTATTCTCAAAGCGGTTCATCACGCTCTGAATCTTCTCCATCGCATCCATTCGCTCGGGGGTGATGTCGTGACCATTGGTCTTGTACATAATGGTCTTCACCGCCTTGCGATACTCCTTCTTCGACGGAAGCTCCGTCATCTTAACAATCTGTGCCGATGCTGCCACCATCGACATCACCGCCAACAAAAACAGGGTTGTAAATCTTTTCATAGTGGTATAGTTTTATTGTTTAGTTATTTCAAACGAATGATATCGCCCTTGCGGACATCCTCGCCAGCGGAGAGGTGGTTGAGTTTTGCGAGCGACTTGTAGCGTATGCCATACGACTGCGACAAGGAGTAGAGATTCTCTTCACGAACCACCTTGTGTTGCATCGTATTGCCCAGCCACTGCGTCTTCTTGCGCTCGATATAGACGATATTGCCCTTGGCAAGTTGAGCATCCTTTGCCACATCGTTGAACTTGCGCAACATCTTCGCCGAGATATCGAAAATCTCGCCCAGCGACTCGAAGGTATCGCCCTCCTTCGCCACCACATAGTAGGTGTGGTTGGTACGATATACGCCATAGCCCTTATGCGAATTGACTGTCACGCGGAAGGCGTTCGGGTTAATCTGCTCGTCCGAAGTTGCGACATTGCTCTCCCACCACGCCTCAGTGTTTGCAGCGGCGGTCTTTGACGCGGTGTAGATTTTGTTGCCATTCTCCTTGTCAAGCAAGTAGAGTTTCATCGACTCGATAATCTTGACCAATCGCTCGGCATAGTCAGGAGCTGTAGCATAACCGGCAGCCTTCAATCCTCGCGCCCAACTGCGATAGTCGTCCGACGGATAGGCAAACAATGAGTCGTAGCGTGGCGACTGGTCGAGGAAGTCAGCGTGGTCTTGATAGGAAGCCTCCACCGAAGGATATGCGCGAAAACACTCTCCCTTAGCATCGTCGTCGTGATAGACTCTATCGCCCGTCCACGACTTCTTACACTTTATACCGAAGTGGTTATTCGACGAGGTCGAAAGGCGGCTATTTCCGCTATCCGACTCGAGAATTCCCTGCGCCATAGTGATACTTGCGGGGATGCCATATCGCTCCATATGAGCAATGGCTATCGCCTTGTATTTCTCGACATACTCCTCGCGAGTCTGGCGCTCCTTGGCCATCGACATAGCCGCGCAAGCAAAGATTAAGAGTAACGAAATAAGTGTTTTACGCATATTTTATAAGTTTACATTTCCTACCAAAGTTATACCTACGTGGGTATGGGGTTTGCCATCGAAGGTTACATTCTTGAACTCGACGCCATAGATACCGTAGCCCTCAACATCCGACGGAGCCTTCATATAAATCGGCATCACCACATTGTTGAGGTTGCGGAAGGTGATATTTTCGAACAAAACATTCTCGATGCGATAACCTTGCGACTCCTTGTACGAGGTCTTCGAGTTGTCACGCACCGCAATATGTATCGGTTGTCCGTTGTATCCCTTTGTCCACTCCACATCAATATTGCGGAAGGTGATATTACGCACAATCTGCTCGCTCTGCGACAAGATTCGCATCATACCGCTCCAGAAGGTGCGAGTGTTGTAGCGTTTGAAGGTGAAATCTCGCTCATAATGCAACGAATTTGCCATTCCGATAATCTCGCAATTCTCCACCTTGATATTCTCCATAACGCAGCGAGGCTCCTTCGCGCCCGTTGCGTGTCCGCCAAAGACAAACGGACGACAATTTGTCCACACCACCGAGTTTGTCAGCACCAGATCCGAGGTCGGCTCACCCTTAACGAACTTCTCGTCATCCCACAAAAAGCGGATGCTGTCGCAGTTGTTATATCCGCAGAAACAGTCGTCCTGGCTGTGGATATATGAGTTATTCACGCGCAGACGTTGCGTATTGATAACATTCACGCCATCGCCATTCTGCGCCGAGGAGAACATCTTCACATTCTCGACGTGGATATTATCGGCATTGCGAGCCGTTATACAACGGAAGTCGGTGATAATCGAAATATCCTGCACCAGCACATTCGATGCACCCTCGTGGATATAGATTGCCGGCACTACATTCTCGCGGAATGCTCCGACCAACTCGCCCTCGAAATCACGCTCAGCGCCATAACAACGATCAAGCAAATTGATAAATCCTCGTCCCGAAATGCGGGTACCCTTTGCACCTCGGATATCTATTGCAGCGCAGACGTGCGCACCCTCCTCCAACACGACCATTGTATTATCCTCGCGGACGGTCACTACAGGTGCGCCATACTTGTTCAACTTGATAAGAGGGTTATTCTCTGCCGTATGATAGCCCTTCTTGAAGCGGATGATGTGGTCGAAACGACGCATATTGAGCAACGGTCTCGAGTCGTCATCAACAAGCAACGACAATGTGCGTACCACATCGCCATCAGGCTTTATCATCAGCTTTGCGCCTCCCTCAACCGCAAATACCGCCTTGCCATCCACCATAGTTGCCACAACACCTCGACGCTCTGGCGAGATTATAAGCGACTTTGCCGTCGGGTGCGATACTCTGAACCACACCTTCTGCGTAGTCGAGAGCGAAGCGATAGCACACTTGTCGAGATATGGAGCCTTCGGATAGCCACTCCACTCGGCAAACTCCTCTGCAGACAACTTCTTATGCTCCTCGCCCTTTGAGACAAGAGTCATAATCACAGGTACCTTCTCCCACTTCAAAGAGTCGGCACTCACCTCCACCTCGAAGAGATTCGATAGGCGCACACCCTCCGGTACAGAGTATATCCTATACGGTTTGGCCTCGATGGCAAGAGTCGCAAGCAAGAGAGTCGCAAGCAGTAGATAGCGTCGCATAAATTATCTCTTTACAACAATATAGTTCTCAGGAGCAACCTCCTGGCCCTCATAGATATATGGTTCCTTTGTATAGTTCACGACTACACGGGTGCCATCCGAGTAGACGCTACATCTAACACCCTCTGCCACCTCAAAGTGGTCATCAAGGTGCTCATACTGCAAGTGTTGCATTGTCTGGAACTCGTCGTAGCCTCGCTTGATAGCCGCTACCGAACGCTCCAAATCGGCCTTATTTGCCATTGTGAGGTCGTTCTCGCCCATCCAGTTGCTACCCTTTCCGCGATATGCCGAGTAGAAGTAGAAGATTGGACGCGATGCGTACTCGATGCTACGCAATGCCCAACAAGGC
>JAZQWU010000079.1:0-1990 GCA_045632505.1 Alistipes sp.
CAACAGCGACGAGATTAGTTTGATTCAAGGTTTGGAGTACAAGGGTGAGCCTTGGGTGTTCTCTTATGACCGAGGTTCGATTCCGTCGTGTACCATCTCCGAGTACGACGATTTTGTCTTCGCTCTCTTCGCTTCGGACAAGGATGCTGCGTCGTATGTAAGTTCTTGTTCTATAGAGGGTAAGGAGGATGGCTCATACCGCCACATCATCTACTGGCCAGTGACCGAAGCACCGCTCTGCTACTCCGACAAAATGCGATTCTCGGAGCGCATAGATAACTACATCACACTCGCTCCGGGCGAGGAGTTTGTCGCTTCGGCAAATGCCTTCATCGGCAAGCCAAAGTGGAAGGGTTACGGCTTTGCAGAGGTCTTCCCTGTGGCGTGGCGTAAGATTGATCACACAGTCCCTTCGCAGTGGAGCGTAGACGAGGTTTTGGCATTCGACAAGAAGTTCCAGGACTTCAGCCGTTGTCAGGACGAGAATGGCTACTGGTTTGAGGGTATCTACGACGATATGAAGTTCCGTGCTGGTTACTATGGTAACCGCCTTTCGGAGGAGGGACACCCTGTATCATACTACGAGGCGCACCCTGAGCGAAACCACTGGTGGATTGACCATATCTCGGAGTCGAAAACGCTCAAGAAGGGCGAGTATGTGAAGGGTTATGGTCGCGAGGTCGGCTTTGCGGGACAGTCGTTCCAGGCTGCTCGCTTGGCTATGGAGTATGGTTTCCGCAATAACTCTCCAGAGGATGTTGAGTGGGGTTTGAAGTTGCTCCGCAGCTGGCTCGAGAAGCGTCGTTTCGACACAGGTATCATCAAGAGTAACCGCCCACGCAAGAATAATAACCGAGATGCGTCGAATATTGCGTGGTCAATCAGCGAGTTGTCGCGCGTAGCGATGTTGCTCGACAAACACGGTATGGATGGCTCGGAGTTTGCCGAGGCGGCAAAACCTATTGTCGAGATTATCCTCAAGGGCGTTCGCGAGGATGGTGCTATTGGCTCGGTATGGAATGGCGAGACTGGCGAGGTTGTAACCTACAATGGCGATGGTGCAGGTTTTATGATGATGGGACTTGCTCGTTATCACCAACTTACGGCTGACGAGCGCATACTTCCGATTATCGAAAAGGCGTTCCGCTACTACTACGAAAAGGATATCGATCACTTCCGTTGTTATGGTGGTGCGATGGACTGCTCGAGCGTGGACAAGGAGGGTATTCAGCCATACTTCACAACCGCAAAATATATGTACGAGCAGACCGGTGATAAGCGCTATCTCGACTATGCGCGTAAGGCTGCGTGGTATTTCACTTCGTGGATTTATATTCACAATCCAATCTACAAGGATACTGACGACCTGACCGTATTCAACTGGAAGCCTGCAGGTGCCAATATTGTAGGTATCGAGCATCCTGCTGTAGATGAGTATGGCGCACTTTTGTTGAGCGAGTATATCTGGTTGTCGAAGGTTGATAATGAGCCTTTGTGGCGCGAGGTTGCCGAGTTGATTTGGCGCAACGGAACGCAAGGCTTTGCCTACGAGGGTCGTACCGTATGGCACGGTTTGGAGCGACCTATAGGCTCGAAAAACGAGGCTGTTTTCCCAAGTGAATGGAGTAAATATGCAAGCGTAGGTCGCAAGCGCGGTAGTGTGAATGATCACCTCACTGCGTGGGGTGGCATCTATCGTACCGCCTCTGTCCTTGAGCTCTCTGAGGAGGATTTGCAGTGGCTTCGTGAGGCTACTAAGCCCGAGAAATAGTACTCTTCGTAGCATATAAAAGAGTAGGCAGTCCACTCGGGCTGCCTACTCTTTTTTAGTCTTATTTTATCAATCTTTTCTCTTCTCAATTTGGCGTTTCACAGCATCGAGAGCTAAGTCTACTGCCTCCTCGAATGTGCGAGCGCGTTGCTCGCTAACTATATCTCCGCCCGGAACGTGTAGTGTAACAAGTGCCAACTTGTTGCCCTTCTCGCTGTC
>JAZQWU010000080.1:0-9603 GCA_045632505.1 Alistipes sp.
GATAATTGACAATTAAATTTTACTGCATTGGACCCATTACTTCGGCAAGGGTTTGTTCGTCTAACAACTTGTAAACAAACTCTGTCGGTGTACATTTTGCGAAGTCAGGAACATAGACAACGGTCAGTCGTCCTTTACTCAGACTATCGTCAAACATCTTTGTATTGGTCAAACACTTTATCTGCAGATTCGCGCTACTTTTATCCGACATATTTTCGTATATCCACCTCACTGAGGCCTCTACATCTACAATAGCGTTATTGCGCAATTTGTCTGCATCTAAAATAAAGTCACAATCGAGCAATTTGCCGTATTTGCGGAATACCTTGATCGATGACAACTCCAACGGAGCAAGCGAGCACTCCATCCCATCAGTAGTTACTCCATACTCAATATCTACGGCTACTTTATTAGGGTTATAAAAACCTACAGGAGCGGGAATTCTTACTTTCTGCACGCCCTCTGTAATCTTATCGGCACACAGAAGGAAGAAGGTCATTGGTTGAGTACCCTCTATTTCGACCTTACTTCTCGCGTGAAGCGAGAACATAACATTGGTGTCGCGATGTTGTTGGATAGTAACAAGTAGTGTCAAAATAGTAACTATCACACCCAATATGCTCCAAAACTTTATATCGGTCAGTAAGTCTATAAGTCTACGCATAATAAGTCTTATTTAAAAGTTCTTATAAGGACCTTCTCTAAATCTGCAGATAATTTATAGAATGGGATTTTCCCAATTTCATATTGTTTCTGCAAATCAGCAGGGGAATATGGTACAAACAACAATGTCGAAGCGTTGTCTATATACTTTTGGGCAACTTCATCGGCCATCCTTTTTATAGCATCTTCCTTACTATAATTTACAAACGCCATATACATTTGTACCTTAAAAGTTTTTCCGACGCTATTATCAGCACTTAATGTAAGTACAAGTTTAGGAAAAGTATACAAGTAATAATCGCCGTCAAGTATCGGAGATATTAATGGTTTGTATATTACTCTATCACCATTTGATTCAGCTGATGATTTTGGCGTTATTGCAGAAACTGAGATTCCTTCTCCAAATTCGAAAGAATCCAACGTTTCACCTCCAGCTATATACAACGGAGCGAGTTTTATATTCGGGGTAACGGTTTTATTCACCACTCGGCGCTGTTCCCAGTCTAAAACATCGCCAAAATAGTTCATCACCACATTCTTGATTGTCTTGTTAGACCTATTAGCTATACCAAACGGCATTGGCACTAATAATGGAGTTGCATCAGGGCAACCCACATAATTTACTATCACAATCTCCTTATCTTCCTTGGGAGCCTTAACAACATACTTACCCACCGAGAGTGCTAAAGCATCTTTGTCGGACATATCGGCAAAGGTATAGTACAAACCAGCCAACGATGCCAACACGCCTACGATAGTCCAGAACTTAATCGATTTAAGTATTTCTATAATTTTATACATAACGCAAGCTTAATTTAAGAACTCGAAAAACTCTGCCCGCCTAAAAATCGTAAATGATGAGATTTTTTATGACAATCAAGGCGACGAAAACGCAGCATAGTGACCTATGTGAGCATTTCGGAATCCGAGATTGGTGCAAAAAGAACTCATCAGAACGATTTTTACAACTCGCCTCCCATAAGGGTGGCAATCGTCTTCGGAATCTCAGTCTGATCGCGGCACTCAAGGAACTTCTTCTCACCAAGACCTTTAGCGTAGAGAGGGGTGTACATACCTGTGTGATAGAGGCTTGTCCAGTCGATTGAGGCGTGACGATTGAGAATGTGAATTGCGTGGTAGACGATAAACTCGCTCTTGTTATAGAGGCCGTCAACCATAGGTCCATACTTGAGGAAGATGTTGTAGAAGCCATCCTTAAGGAGTTTCTCCTCCTCAGCAGTCACTGGCACAACGCTCCACAAACCAAACTCATCGCGAAGGAGTTGCTTGTAGTCCTTCCAGTCGCGCTTACCCTCGGCACGCATCTTCTGCATAGTCTTGGTGAGCTGTACGGCAGAACTTTTCTGTTCCAAAAGCTGATTCATACGAATCTCATAGTGGTCCCAACCGAGCGCCATACCACCAGTCTCGTGGTCGGCAGTTACAACGATAAGAGTCTCATCTGGGTGCTGTGCAGCGAAGTCCAATGCGAGTTGTACGGCCTGAGCAAACTCACGCACCTCGTAGAAGGTTGCAACAGCATCCTGCTCGTGAGCCGCGTAGTCGAGTTTTCCGCCCTCAATCATAAGGAAGAATCCATCTTTTGCCTCACGCGAGAGGTACTCAATAGCAGCCTTCGAGTGGTTGATAAGGGTGTGATAATCGTCACCCTCGCGACGGTCAAGTACATAAGGCACGTGCTTATTCTCCTTGTCGTTTGCAACCAACGCTACGCGCTTACCGCTCATTTTTGCCGCCTCCTCAATGTCGAGAGTAAGGAAAATACCAGCATTGCGAATACGATCAGCCAACTGTGCGGTTGTAATCTTCTCGTACTTTGCATCCTCAGGGCCACTCTTCATATCCATAATAGTTGAGCCTGCAATGAATGCCACATCGCTCGAGATATAGTCGTTCACAAGTTTCGGAAAACCGAAGCGATCCGAGGTGTGACCATAAAAGCAGCTTGGAGTTGCGTGGTTAATACCCACATTTGTCACCAAACCAATCATATAGCCCTCCTCCGAAGCAACATCGAGAAGGCTTCGCAACTCTTTATCATTTGCATCTACACCGATGCAAGCATTTGCGGTCTTTACACCTGTAGCAAGCGCTGTACCTGCCGCTGCCGAGTCGGTAACTGGATGTGAGGTCGAATAGTTAGTTACAAAGTTGCGGGTATCAAACTTCGTAAAGTTCAATCGCTCGATTTCGCTCTTACCATCCTTCACTGCAAAGAACTGCTCGGTACCGAGGATATGATTAAAGCTCATTCCATCACCGATAAAGTAGAATACATACTTCGGCTTCTTAGAGCAACAAGAGTCTCCATTCGAATGGCTCAACAATCCAACGCATAGAGTTGAAATAGCCAACCCTAAACAGCAAATAATTAATTTAAGTGATTTCTTCATAATATTTTGAGTTTTTTATTTATCCTAATCTCTGCGGCGACCATTTATGAGAGCCACATAGTATAATATTGAGGCTATTGCTGACAACGCCGCTACAAGGTAGGTGCGTGCTGCCCAGCGCAATGAAATCTTTGCGCCCTTCATCTCCTCGCCAACGAGCAAGCCACTCTGCTCCAACCACGCCAATGCTCTATCCGAAGCATTGTACTCCACCGGTAGTGTAATAATCGAGAAAAGTGCCGAGATGCACATTAAGCCGACACCTATCCAGCACATCGTCTGACTACCCGACGATGCGGTCATAATAAGACCGAGGATGACGAGCCACGAAGCGGCCTGAGCCGAGATATTTACCAATGGAACGAGTGCCGAGCGCATCTTCAGCGGAGCATAGCTCATAGCGTGCTGCACTGCGTGACCACACTCGTGGCAAGCGATAGCAGCAGCGGTAATTGAGCGACCATTATAGACCTCGTCCGAGAGATTTACGGTCTTGGTCAATGGGTTGAAGTGATCGGTGAGGTAGCCTCCCGTATGGACAACCGAAACGTCGGTCACGCCATTTTCGCGCAACATCTTTCGGGCAATCTCTGCACCAGTAAATCCGCCTGGCATAGGCTCTTTCGAATATTTCGACACAACAGAGCGCAAGCGCCACTGCACAATCATTCCGGCAATGCCGACAACAATCACCATCAAAAACGCCTCACTCGTAGAGAGGTTTGCGAGGAGATAATTTTGCCCCTCGGTTGAGGCTTGTAGGATATTCAAAAACATTTCTTGTACGATTTTTGGTTACTAATCGTTATTAATACGCGCAAAAATACAAAAAAATTGCTAAATTTGCCAAAAATGTGGCAGATAGAATAGATAAAAAGCTAATTTATGAGAAAAACCGAGTTCTCTCAGCAGGATCGCGAGTTTATGCAGATGGCGATAGATCTATCTATTGACAACGTTGCCAATGGAGGAGGTCCCTTCGGAGCGGTCATCGTACGCGATGGTGAGGTCATTGCCACTGGAACAAACCGAGTAACGGCGAACAACGACCCTACGGCACACGCCGAGGTGAGTGCTATCCGCACCGCGTGCGCCAAGGAGCAGTGCTTTAAGTTGGAGGGGTGCACCTGCTATACTTCGTGCGAGCCTTGTCCGATGTGCCTTTCGGCACTCTATTGGGCAGGCGTGTCGCGCATAGTCTATGGCAACACAAAGGAGGACGCAAAGGCGATAAACTTCGATGATTCGTTCATCTACGATGAGATAGCGAAGCCCTACGCCTTGCGAGCCATACCGTGCCAAAACCTTATGCGCGAAGAGGCACTCGCAGGCTTCAGAGCGTGGAGCGAAAAGGAAGATAAGATTGAGTACTAGTACTCAATAATGCAAAATTGAGAATTGAGAATTATAAATAAAAACACCTTTAATTGTCAACTGTCAATTATCAATTGTCAATTAAAAAAAGCTAATGGCTAAGAGCCAATAGCTAATAGCTAAAATAATGAGAAACCTTGCCCGACATATTGCTAAATACGGCACATCATCACAAAATGCGATGGTGCATATCGCTACTGCTGCAGTGGCGATAAGTATCGCTGTGGTGGTTATCAGTATGTCGGTAATATTTGGTTTCAAGGAGCAGATATCGAATTTAGTATCGGGTTCGGTGGCAGATATTACAATTTCGAATCCTTACGGCAAGAGACAAGCAGAGGTCTACCCTATCACCGATACAGAGCAGTTGCGCACCATCATAAACTCGACCGGCAACATCGCCCACTCGGAGCGATTCGCGTTGCGCAGTGGTGTTGTTCGTGGCGAAAAAGGCTCGATGGGAATATTGCTCAAAGGCATTGACAGCAAGGCAGATACAAGACTCTTTGCGGAGCGACTGACCGATGGCACAATGCCACGAATGGAGGAGGCAAGACGCAAGGAGATTCTCCTTTCGCAAGCCCTCGCTACGAAGATTGGCGCAAAGCAGAACGACCGCGTAGAAATCATCCTTTTGGAGGAGGATTCGCCTCGTCGTGAGGTATTCAAGGTGTGCGGAATCTACCGTTCGGCACTTGGCGACTCGGGCGCAGCATTGGCACTGACCGACATCCGCAACGTGCAGAAGTTGAATGGTTGGGAGGCGTCGCAGATTTCGGGCTACTCTTGTCGCGTTTACGATACAAACCTTTCGTATCAGAGCGCAGATATCATAAATCTCCGCCTTATGCGCGAGTACGAAGGCGAGGATGACATCGCAGCCGAGACATCGCAGGAGCAACACGCCGACATCTTCGGATGGTTGGAGACGCACGATGTGAATGCTACGGTCATACTCACTATTATGTTGATTGTGGCAATCTTCAATATGGTTTCGGCACTGCTCATCTTGGTGCTGGAGCGCACACGAATGGTCGGCATACTCAAATCGTTGGGTATGCAGAATCGCACCCTTCGTCAAATTTTCCTCAATCGTGCTGCACGCATCATCTTGCGCGGCATCGTCGCGGGAAACATTCTGGCGATGGCACTACTGCTGTTGCAGAAGTCTCTCCACATCGTAAAACTCGACGAAAGTGGTTACTTCCTATCGGAGGTTCCCGTATCGCTTGGGGCGAGTTGGATTATCGGAATAAACATCCTTTTCACATTAATAATTCTCGTGGCAACTTACCTCGCAACTGCAATCGTGGGGCGAATTAAGGTGGCTGACGCAATAAAGTATAACTAATTGATAATGAGCAATAAGAGTAAAAGCGAAATGGTGCGCGGAATGTTCAACGACATCGCACCGACATATGACCGTCTAAACCATATTCTCTCGTTGGATATCGACAAATTGTGGCGTAAGCGCGTGGTGCGTATCGTACGCAAATTGGGCGCAAAGCACATTATGGATATGGCAACTGGAACGGGTGATTTGGCGATTGCTATGGCGCAGAAGATTGAGGGATCGACCATCTATGGAGCCGACTTCTCGAGCGAAATGCTTGCCGTAGCAAAGCAGAAAATCGAGAATCTCGGTCTCTCGGAGCGCATATCACTCACCGAGTGCAATGCCGAGAATATTCCTCTCGCTGGCGAAACGGTAGATGCCGCTACGGTAGCCTTTGGAGTGCGCAACTTCGAGCATCAGCGCGAAGCTCTCACCGAGATAAAACGCACAATCCGCAAAGGTGGTCACCTCATCGTGTTGGAGTTCTCGAATCCAAGTTGCGCGTTGGTGCGTTGGTGCTACCGCCTCTACTCGCACTACATTTTGCCAGCGATAGGTCGTTTGGTGTCGAAGCACGCCACCGCCTACACCTACCTTCCCGAGTCGATTGACCAATTCGCATCGCCAGAGGCTTTTACCGCGTTGTTGAAGGAGGTTGGTTTCGACAACATAGTGCGCAAGTCGCAGTCAATGGGCATTGCTCACATCTACATCGCTCATAAAGCTGAATAACAATGAAACGAGTTCTACGACATATCACACTCTGCCTTTTGGTTGTTGCATCGCTCGCTTTGAGCAGTTGTAATAAGCAGGAGCGACAGAGTCGCCAGCGCAAGGATAAATTTCAGGTTGTGTCGCTCGACAAGGTGAGTGGCTCAATTGGCGAGGGATGGTGCATAACGCTCACCGTAGCGAATAACACCGCCTCGAATATGCGCATTACCGATGCTACGGCGTTCGTGCGTCAGGGCAATCGCAAGATTGCACGAGTAACGCTCGACGGAGAGGTTCTTCTGCCTCGTCGTCGTTGCTCGCAGGTGGATGTGCCACTGCGCTTAACCCTCTCAAACCCTATCGCTGCGCTCTCCGCCTTCAACAAGGTGCGCAAGGGCGACTTCTCAGGCATTGCAGTAGATTATAGCGTTACGGTATCGGCACTTGCATCGCACCGCACCATCGAGGGCGAAAACGTATCGCTCGAACAACTTGCAAAGCAGTTTAACTTCGGACTCAAGAAATAGTTTAATTATGAAGATTATAACCCTAACTTTGGCACTACTTGCCACCCTCACTCTGTCAGCGCAGACAATCACACCTCAAGCAGAGGTCGCTCCACGCAAGAATATCAAGGAGCAACTTGCCTCGCCAGCGCAACGCGACTCGTTGACCATCGTGAACGAGACGGTGCAAATCACCGAGCAAGGAGACGCTGCAAGAATCGTCAGCAACAATCTCGAGGTGGCGCAAAAGGCGGTAAATGGCTATCGCATTGTTATCTTTATGAGCAACTCGCAGACTGCTCGTCGCGATGCCGTTGCTGCGCAGGAGAACATCACCGCCCTATTCCCTCAGGAGCCTTCGTACCTTACCTACGAAAATCCTTACTTCAAGGTGGCGGTCGGAAACTGCACCTCGCAAGAGGAGGCGATAATCCTTCTCGGTCGTCTGCGTGGCACATTCCCGAAGGCATTTATTATGCGTGAGGAGATTGCCCTTGGTGAATTCGCCCGCTAAAAATGGCGATTCAGCTCTAAAAATTTGCTTTTCAAGAAATGGTTTGCTAAATTTGTAGTGAGCAAATATTTTAAAACCTTAAAAAAGGAGGAAAGTTATGAGAAAGATTATGTCGTTGGCGATTATCGCCCTCACAGCAGTTGCAATGGTTGCTTGCTGTGGTCAACCAAAGAAGAAGACAGGTGCTTGCGGTGAGCCTTGCTGCCAGCCTCAGGTTGAGGAGTGCCAGCAGTGCCCTAATAAGACTGAGTGTCCAAAGAAGGCTGAGGAGGTTAAACCTGCTTGCACAGCCGAGAAGTGCGCAGAGTGCCCAAAGAAGGCTGAGTGTACTAAGGCTGAGGTTAAGCCTGCTTGCCCAAAGGCAGAGGTTAAGGCAGAGTGCCCACCAGCAAAGAAGTGCTGCAGCGAGTGCCCTCAGAAGCTCGAGACTAACAAAGTCGTAAAATAGTCTCATCCCGAGACCATAAATAGAGAGAGTGGGTATCGAAAACGATACCCACTCTCTCTATTTTTAGGATATTTACACTCTACTTATTTTTAAAGTAGTTGGCGCGGTCGGTGAGATACTTCTTCACGTCATCCCACCTGTAGAACGGTGCAGTTGCGCTCTCGAGAGGGAGGGTGATATCGTTCTCGTTCTCGAGGATGCGTACCAAAACATCGCTGCACTTCTTACTCTTGTAGAATACGAACTGGAGGTTCGATGCCATCGAAACGCAACGATAGCTCTTCCACAACTCGCCAAGTTTCTCCACATCCGAGATGTCGAGGTCGGTGCGAATCTCGTTGCAGTTCATCACTGCAAGCATACCGAGAAGGTAGTAGTCGTGACCAAAGCGAAGGTTTGCCGATGCGCTATTCTTGCCCTCGATAGCCAAATCTGCGTAGTTGATGATATCGTCTACGAGGTAGTGCATTGGAGCGAAGTAACGCTTCGAGTCAGGCAAAGTCGAGCAGGTGTACTGGCAGTACCAGCGGAAGTTCTCATAGAGGTAGATGTTGTGGCGCTCCTCTGCCGAGTAGATTGAGTCGATAAGGGTACGATCCGACTTGCCAAAGTTCTGCGCGAAAGCAAGGCGCTTGTAGATAAATACAGCCAAGTTGTACTTTGTCTCGCCAATCTCCTTGCACAACAAATCTACATTGGTAAACATCTCACCGAGTGCGTGGTCGAAGTTCTTTGTTGCGGCCCACGCGTTGAGTTGCTTTTTCCACTCGTGATTAACCTTCTTACGCTCGCGGTGAGTATAATCTGAAGTCTTGCTACGGATAGGGCGAATCACATTCTGATAACGCTCGCCTGTATACATACGAGTCTCCAACAGAGGCTGACTCTCCTTAAGCGACTCGTTGAATGCTGCCATCGAGAGAATACAACGCGGATAGTCCGACGAACGCGAGTCGATGATTGCACCGCGCTGGAACACCGGCTTAAAGCGCGCGTACATACGACGAGCGATAGCCTTGTGCTGCTCCTTACCAAGTGGAGTAAGCTGACCAGTCATATCCTTCTGGTACTCGTCGTTCCACTCTGCAAAAGCCAACACCTCCTTACCCTTTGCGGTGAGGACACCGAGTTTCTCGGCAGTGCGGAAGAACGAGAGCATATCTATAGTCTGCTCCACCTCTGCCTCGTAGCGCGAGCCGTGACGGCCATAGTGCGAGATGTAGAAAGGCTTGTAACCCTTAGGGGCCTCAGCGATAGGTTTGAAAAAGTGAGCACCAGCATACACAGAGTGTGTTGCCATTGCAATGTGCGGATGAGCATCAATCTCCTCACGCGATGTCTGCGCCAACGCCACCGAAGCGATACACAGAGCCGACAAAATAAGTAAAAATCTCTTCATAGAATTTGGTTTAATTATTTGTTTTCTTTCTCAACTTACAACTTTTATTGCACGAATCGCATTTCGATGGTGGGCAAACAATGCGTTTTACGCACCACACCACCGCTACTGCGAACGCGGCTATTATCACCGCCCAAGCCAATATTTCGTGCCACGCCATACTATACTATATAAATAATAGTGCAACACGATAGACCACAAAAGCGCACAACCACGCCACCGCAGTGCTATAAAT
>JAZQWU010000081.1:0-5932 GCA_045632505.1 Alistipes sp.
GCTATGCGTCTTTATTTGATAGGTTATATGGGTACTGGAAAGAGTACCATCGGGCGCAAGATTGCTAAGCGCACTGAACTGCCGTTCCTCGATACAGACAAGATGATTGAGGAGGCAGAGGGCGCTGAGTGTGCTGACATTATAACCTATGCTGGTGAACCATATTTCCGCGAAGCGGAGCGCAGAGCGTTGGAGCAGACTGCTGAGGTGGAGAATGCGATTGTTTCGACGGGTGGTGGTCTGCCCGTATGGGGCGATAACCAGCAGTGGATAGCAGAGCACGGCGTGTCGGTATATCTCAAGCGCGAAGCGGAGCAAATATGCTCGCGACTCTCGCCACACGGACGCTACAAACGCCCTAAGTTGCGTGGCTTGAACGACGAGGAGTTGTTGCGCGTTATGCAGGAGGGTATCGCCGAGCGCGACCCTATCTACTCGAAGGCGGATATTGTGATAGATTGCTCGGTGGTGAGTGACTACGAAATTGTGGATAAACTCGTTGAGCTTATCCAAACTGAAAACGGAAAGCGGAGAACAGAAAACTATTAAAATTGTAAATGATAGGTATATTTGACTCGGGTTTAGGAGGAATCTCTGTATGGCAGGCGTTGTATGATGCTCTGCCATTCGAGTCATTGATATATCTTGGAGATGGCTTGCGCTGTCCATATGGTTCGCGTAGCGAGGCTGAAGTTAAGGCGTTTACCGAAGAGGCAGTCGAGAGATTGCTTGCTGAGGGGTGCAAGATGATAGTTATCGCTTGTAATACGGCTACGGCGGTGGCGATAAAGTATCTGCGCGACAAGTATCCCAATATCCCATTCGTAGGCCTTGAACCTGCCGTGAAACCTGCTGCACTGACTACCAAATCGGGTGTTATCGGTGTGCTTGCAACTGAACGTTCGCTTCAGGGTGACCACTTCCGCAGAGCTGAGGCTAAGTATGGCGAGGATGTGAAAATCCTCAAAAGAGTAGGCGTGGGCTTTGTGGAGGCAGTTGAGGCCAATGAGGAGAATACACCTGAGACCGCAGAACTTGTGCGCAAGGCGGTTGTGCCATTGGTTGAGGCGGGCGCCGATAAGATTGTACTGGGTTGCACGCACTACCCATTCTTGCGCGATGTGATAGCGTCGGTTGTGGGTGATGGGGTAGAAATTATTGACTCGTCGGAGGCTGTGGCTCGCAGAGTTGCGACATTGCTTGACGAGAATGGCATCCGAGCAAAGGAGGATGCTAAGGCGGAGTATCGCTTCTTGACCTTTGCAGATGAGGCGTATGCCGAGAAATTGCGCCGAAAGGCATTTCAGAAAATGAAGATTTAGGATAGAAAATTATTATTTGACGACTAATTACTATCTACTAACTAAAATAGAATATGAGCAAAAATAAGAATAATAAAGAGATGTCGCGTGCCGAGCAGAAACGTAAGGAGCGCGAAGCAAAACGCAAAAAGAGTGTTGCCGAGAGTGATGGAACAACCTCGACGTGGGATACTATACGTTGGGTGATAGGATTGTTTATCCTGTTGTTTTCGCTCTATGTATTGTTGGCGGCGATTGTCCATCTGTTTGTATGGCGCAACGACCTTGGAGTGTTGGAGAACAACCCTCTTAACTCCTCGACGCAGGTGGCGAATGTATGTGGTGATACGGGCGCTAAGTTAGCAAACTATCTTGTAGGTCAGTCGTTCGGAATCTTCGGCGTGTTGTTGCCAATTATCGGAGTTTTGTTTGGTGGATTCTTGCTCCTCAAGCACTCTCGCGTGTTGTGGCGTACGGCTCTCTCAATAGTTCTTATCACTATTTGCGGTTCGCTCTCGTTGGCTTTTGCTACCGGTGCAGATGGTTTCTTCGGTACTGGTTGGGGCGGTGCTTATGGTGTCGCTATTGTCGATATGCTGGATGATAGAATTGGCGGTATGGGCGTGTTCTTGGTGCTTGTGGCGTGCTGGATTGTAACGGGCATTATCATCAACCTCCATTTCATCGACTTCCTCAAGCGTACCACCGAGAATGGCGTAGAGCAGGGCAAAGATGTACTCTTGTCGTTGAGGGAGTTTTTTGCTAGAAAGCGCGAGCAAATCAAGGAAGCTAAAGCGGCAAAGGTTAACGATGCTGTATTGGAGACAAATGAGGTTCGAGAGGTGGGTGAGAAGACCAAGCCTCAGGAGGAACCAGCCGTTGAAGAGCCAACTCCGGTGCAGGAGGAGGAGGTTGTAGAGCCAGAACCTATAGAGGAAGAACCGATGAAGGAGGAAGTTGTAGAAGAGGTGAAACCTGAAGAAACGCAACCTGCCGATAACTCGGGACATCAGTCGAATATTGATAGCGTGACCGTAATTGAATATACACCTGGTCAATGTTCGTCGGATCAGGTGAATAACCATCGTCCTTACGATCCAGATAGCACCCCTAAGTATGAGTTCCCTAAGGTCGAGAATCTTGTTAACTATGAGAGTGGTGTCAAGGTGTCGGATGACGAAATCGAAGAGAACAAGCGTCGCATCGAGGAGGCTTTGGGCAACTTTGGTGTGCCTATCGTCTCGATGACCGCTACGATTGGTCCTACAGTAACCTTGTATGAGATTGTACAGGAGGCAGGTGTGAAGATTTCGAAGGTGCAGGGTTTGGAAAAGGATATCGCCCAGTCGTTGAAGGCGTTGGGTATTCGTATCATAGCGCCAATTCCAGGCAAGGGAACTATTGGTATCGAGGTTCCAAACCAGAATAAGGAGACCGTTTCGATGCGCTCGGCAATCCAGTCGGAGCGTTTCCAGAACTTCAAGGCGGAGTTGCCAGTGGTTATTGGTCGAACCATCCAGAACGAGAACTTCGTATTCGACTTGGCTAAGATGCCTCACTTGCTCGTTGCAGGTGCTACTGGTCAGGGTAAGTCGGTTGGTTTGAATGCAATCATTACTTCGTTGCTCTATCGCAAAGACCCTTCGCAGTTGAAGTTTGTACTGATTGACCCTAAGACCGTAGAGTTCTCGCTCTACTCGAAGTTGGAGAAGCACTTCCTTGCAAAGATGGAGTCGGAGGATAAGGCTATCGTTACCGATGCTAAGAAGGCGGTGTATACCCTCAATTCGCTCTGTATAGAGATGGAGAACCGTTTGGCAAAGTGTGGTGAAGCGGGTGTGCGAAATATCGTTGAGTATAACGAGTTGGTGCGTAATCATAAGGTTGAGGATGAGATTATGCCATACATCGTGGTAATCATCGATGAGTTTGCCGACTTGATTATGACTGCCAAGGAGGTAGAACAGCCTGTTATGCGTTTGGCACAGAAGGCGCGTGCAATCGGTATCCACCTCATTGTGGCAACCCAGCGACCTGATGTGAAGGTTATCACAGGTACAATCAAGGCTAACTTCCCTGCACGTATCGCATTCCGCGTAATGCAGATGATTGACTCGCGTACTATCATTGACCAGCCAGGAGCGCAGCAGTTGATTGGTCGCGGTGATATGTTGATGTCGAATGGTGGTGAATTAACCCGTATTCAGTGTGCCTTTGTCGATACGCCAGAGGTGCGTGATATCGTTGAGCATATTGCAGGACAACCATTCCCATATCCAAGCGGAACATATATGTTGCCAGACTTTGAGGATAGTAGCTCATCGGCTGGCGCAGAGGTGGGCTTTGGTAGCGAGAGCGGTGCACCACGCCAGTTTGACGAGCACTTTGCAAATGTCGCTCGCGATGCTGTAATGAGTGGTCGCTTCTCGACATCGTATATACAAAGTGTATATGGCGTAGGTTTCAATCGTGCGGGTCGTATCACGCGCCAGTTGGAGCAGGCCGGAATCATCGGTCCATCGAACGGCTCAAAGGCTCGTGACGTGAAGATTTACGATATGGAGTCGTTGGAGGCATTGCTGCAAGAATTGGGAGTGGAGTAGTCTTATAATATCTGTGTGCTATGAGTAGATGGAGAAAAATTATGACGTTGGAACTTTTTCGTGATTCGGACAATAGTATACTATTGACGATTTGCAGGCGATGACCTTTATGGGTATGTTTGATAATCACGACGATAATCTTTTCTAGCATTATTAGTTATTAAAGTGAATATGCGAAAGATTCTGTTGCTGATATTTCTCTGCGGAGCGTTGTCTGCAGTTGCTGATGAGCGTGGTGAAAAGCGTCTTGAACGCATATCTCGCAACTACTCGGCGATGGGCAACTATTCCATCTCGTTTGTGTTGCGTGCGGGTGGTGCGGAGCAGAAGGGCGACTTGTCGGTGAATGGCAACAACTCCTATATGCGCGTTGCCGATACCGAGGTCTTCGTGGAAGATTCGTTGCGCTACGAGGTGCGAGCAAATGCCAAAGAGATTGTCATTGATCGGTCGGATGCCTACGAAAAGGGTCTGCTGAATCCGTTGAATGGCTTTGCAAGTGTCGCAAAGGAGTTCAATGTCGAGGAGTGTGATGTGGATGGACGCATTGCCGTTCGCCTTACGCCCAAAGCATCGGGTGAGGTTGTCTATATAGTAACAGCCGTCGATGGCGAGAGTATTGCGCGTATACAATATGGTGTAGGCGATAACAAGGCAGAGGTAGAGGTTTTGCGAACTAAGAAGGGTGGCGAAAGCTGTCCAAGATTCCAAAAAGAGTGTTATAAAGGGTTTGAATTGATAGATTTTCGATAAAAATAGGAATATTTTTCGCGTAAAATTTGGCAGTTTCAGAAAAATGTTTTAATTTAGTACTGCGAAAGAAAACAATTCAAGAAATAACACTTAAAATTTTAGTTCTATGATTATCACATTTAACGAATTGCGCCGCATTAAGGACAGACTTCCAAGCGGTAGCTCACAGCGTATTGCAGACGAGTTGGGTATTGATGTTGAGACCGTTCGTAACTATTTTGGCGGAAAGCACTTTGACGCTAAGGAGTCGGTAGGTGTTCACTTCGAGCAGGGACCAGACGGTGGTGTTGTAACACTCGACGATACTGCCATCCTTGATGCTGCAATGCGCATTTTGAACGAGTTGGAGAAATAATTTATTATTCTCTTAATTAGGGGTTGTCAATGGTTGGCAACCCCATTTTTGCGAAAAATATATAACCTAAATAAATTATAAGTATGAAAAGAATTCTTATGGCACTTGTTTGTGCCGTTTTGGTAGTGTCGGTGTCGGCAGCTCCAAAGAAAAAAGGTCCGAAGATTGACTATGTAAACGCTACAGAGCTCACATTGATTGGTAAGTTGTGCCAAACTGAAAACCCTTACCACCGCGTTGAAACAGCGAATATCCCTGAGTTGACTAAGGGCGAGGCTCGTTTGCTCCGTATGTCGTCGGGCTTGGCTATCGCCTTCAAGACCGATGCAACAGTTCTCTACGTTAAGCCTACCTATGGTCCTGGCTGCTCGTGGAATAGCTATGCTCCGCTTGCATCAACCACTGGTTTCAACCTCTTTATCAAGAACGCTGAGGGCGAGTTTACTTGGGCTGCATCTAAGACTCACAAGCTTGCTCCAACCGCAAAGGTGCTTGAGGCTGGCGCACTCAACAAGGAGTTGGCGTTGATGAACGGTATGGCTAAGGGTGAGAAGGAGTGTATCCTCTACCTCCCTCTCTACTCGGAGATGCTCTCTATCGAGATTGGTGTGAACAAGGGTGCTAAGATTGAGGCGTTGCCAAATCCATTCCGTCACACTATCGCAGTATTCGGTTCTTCGTTTACTCACGGCTCTTGCGCTTCGGGTGCTGGTTTGACTTGGCCTGCATTCTTCTCGCGCGCTACAGGTTTGCACGTTTGCTCGTTCGGTATGTCGGGCAACAGCCGCTTGCAGCCTTACCTCGGTCAGGTATTCGGCGATGCTAAGCCAGATGCACTCATCTGCGATGCATTCTCGAACCCTTCGGTTGCACAGATTGGCTCGCGCATTCGCCCATTCATTGAGGCAGTACGCAAGAAT
>JAZQWU010000082.1:0-2172 GCA_045632505.1 Alistipes sp.
GCGATTGCAAACGACATCTTCGGACGTTCGCTGGCGATTAAATGCAGTAGCGAGAATTCGCCAAGAGAGAACGTGATAAACATCTACCAAGATAGATCAATTGCTCGCGAGGGATACCGACTATGCGTTTCAAAGTCCTCAATCGACATCACCGCCTCGACCGCCAACGGAGTATTCTACGCAGTGCAGTCGTTGCGCCAGATGTTGCCCCACGCGGCTTTGACCGAAAAGCGCGTAGGCTCGGTTGGCATCATCGCAGCAAAAATTGAGGATACACCCCACTTCGCCTACCGCGGCATATTGCTCGACGTGTGCCGTCATTTCTTTACCGCTGAGGAGGTTAAGACCATTATCGACATTGCGGCAATGCACAAGATCAACCACTTCCATTGGCACCTCACCGACGACCAGGGATGGCGCATAGAGATTAAGAAGTACCCGTTGCTAACCGAGATTGGTTCACGTCGTGCCGATTCGCAGGTTATAGGTACTCACCACCGACGCAATATGGCGATGGAGGGTGTGCCATATGGTCCTTACTACTACACGCAAGAGGAAATTTCCGAAATTGTAGAATACGCTTCGAAGCGCTTTATCACCGTAGTTCCTGAGATTGACTTGCCTGGTCATATGGTTGCAGCGCTTACGGCATATCCTCACCTCGGTTGCGTAGGCGAGGGGTATAAGGTGCGCGAGGTTTGGGGCATCGCGAAGGAGGTAATGTGCTTGGGCAAGGAGAGCACCTTCGAATTTATCGAAGATGTACTTGGCGAGGTGCTGGCGTTGTTCCCTTCCGAGTACATCCACATCGGCGGCGACGAGTGTCCGCGCGATGCTTGGAAGGCGTGCAAGCATTGTCAGGCTCGCATCAAGGCAGAGAGATTGCGCAACGAGGCTGAGTTGCAGACATACTGCAACCACCGCGTCGAGGCGTTGCTTCAAAAGCACGGTCGTAAGATGATTGGTTGGGACGAGATTCTCGAAGGTGGCGTATCGCCCACTACGACCATTATGTCGTGGCGAGGTGTCGAAGGTGGTATAGCCGCCGCAAAGGCTGGCAACTATGCCATTATGACTCCGTACAAACTATGCTATCTCAACGGGATACAGAGCGCCGACCTCGCAAACGAGCCTGCGTTTGGCGTTCGCAATCCGCATATTCCGCACCACCGACCACTCGACAAGGTCTACAACTTCAACCCATACGATGGTTTAACAGCGGAGGAACAACAATACATTTTGGGAATTCAGGCGTGCGTATGGACCGAGCATATCAAGGAGTTCAACCACCTGACCTATATGCTATTACCGCGCCTTTCGGCCCTTGCCGAGACTGCGTGGAGCCTTCCTCGCAAGAATTGGGAGCGATATATAGCGAGCCTCGAGAACTTGCGCCGCTTCTATGAGGCGTACAACTACAACTACGCCCTATCCTACTGGCGCGACAAGGCGAATGGGATTGAGTAAACGCGATACGCTCTATAAAAAAAGAGCTAATCAGAATGATTTCCCCATTTCTCGTCAGAAGTCGTGAGATGTGGTGCATCACAAAAGAAAGACCTTCGGGATAGTACTAAAACGTACAGCCCGAAGGTCTTTACTTTTTGCGATGTGCCGCAGATTGCGGCTTATCACGAGAAATTACAAGTTCTCGTTGAGAGTGTGCCACTCCTCAACTGCAGGGATAACGCCCATTGCGATAACCTCATCACGAAGTGCGCAGAGGTGCTTGTACGACTCTACGAGAGTAGCGTGCTCCTCCTCGGTACCGTGAACTGGGAGAACCTCAACACCATTAGCGTCGAGCTTAGTCTCCATAGCCATCATAATGTTGTTGAACTCGCCATTGTTTACATAGCAGCCTGCAGGCCAACGGAATGCCTCGCCACCCATAGCAGCAGCAATCATCTGAATCGAAACGAGAGCTGGGCTCTGGAATGACGAACGACCACGGAGGTCGATGATGTTCTTACCACCCTGGATTACACGCTGACGGAGAGCATCCCAATCAGCCTGTGGCATACGCTCTGTGCCGATGATGTCAGTAAGAGGAGTGCCATCAACAGTTGTAGTAGATGCGAATACAGCCATCTGCTCGCCGTGACCACCATAAGTACGTGGGTTGATAACCTTATCAGCCGATACGTGGAGGTACTTAGCCAACTCGCTGCG
>JAZQWU010000083.1:0-4921 GCA_045632505.1 Alistipes sp.
AGTATACCTTGCCAATCGACTTCCGTATCCAGAACTAAAAGCACATTCTAAATCGTTTTACTGCGTTACGCTTGTTCTCGAAATGCTCATTTACGCATAGTAAACTCCGCTTTCTCGAACTGCGCAAGCCTTGTAAAACAATTTATAATGCACTTTTATAGTAGTATAGAAAGAGAGCCAATGGCTAAGGGCTAATGGCTAAAAGCTAAAAAGCCGAGCGCAATGCTCGGCTTTTGTTAACAAAACAGAGTATGATTGAACAGAAAAAAGATAAAAAAGAGAAGAGCATAGAGGTCGAGGTTAACCGCGAGGAGCGTGCCGTATTGGTGGCGGTGATTCGTGATAACCAAGAACCTCGTCAGGCGGAGGAGTTCCTCGATGAGTTGGAGTTCCTTGCCGAGACTGCCTCTATCAAGACTGACCGCCGCTTTACGCAACGCCTCTCGCAACCATCGTCGCGCATCTATGTGGGACCTGGTAAGTTGGAGGAGATTGCTGCCTACTGTGAGGAGCACGAGATAAATGTGGTAATCTTCGACGATGAACTCTCACCATCGCAGACACGCAATATCGAGGCGGTGATGCCGTGCCGAGTGATTGACCGTACACGCCTCATCCTTGATATCTTCCGTCAGCGTGCGCAGACTGCCTATGCCAAGACACAGGTGGAGTTAGCGCAGTGCGAGTATATGTTACCTCGCTTGGCAGGTATGTGGACCCACCTCGAGCGTCAGCGAGGAGGTACCGGAACACGTGGTGGTGCTGGTGAGCGCGAGATTGAGACCGACCGTCGTATCGTGCGCAACCGCATTACAAAGCTCAAGGAGGATTTGAAGAAGATTGACAAGCAGATGGCTGTACAACGCTCGAATCGTGGCGGTATGGTGCGCGTGTCGTTGGTGGGATATACCAATGTCGGCAAGTCAACTCTGATGAATCTTATCTCGAAGAGCGAGGTTTTTGCCGAGAATAAACTCTTCGCAACACTCGACACAACGGTGCGTAAGGTGGTTTTCGATAACCTTCCATTCCTCTTGTCCGATACCGTAGGTTTCATCCGCAAGTTGCCTACCGAGTTGATTGAGTCGTTCAAGTCGACTCTCGACGAGGTGCGTGAGGCAGACTTGTTGATTCACGTTGTGGATATCTCGCACCCTCAGTTCGAGGAGCAGATTGATGTGGTTAAGCAGACCTTGCAGGATATCGGTGCTGGAGATAAGCCGGTCTATTTAGTATTCAACAAGATTGACGCCTACACCTACACCCCGAAGGAGGAGGATGACCTCACACCTGCAACCAAGGAGAACCGTTCGCTCGACGACCTTCGTCAGAGTTGGTTCGCCAAGCAGAACACCCCTTGCATCTTCATCTCGGCAGCAGAGCGCACAAATATCGAGAAGTTCCGCACCGACCTCTATGGAATGGTGCGCGAGATTCACTGCGGTCGCTACCCATTCAATAACTTCCTCTACTAATATTATATAATAGGTATTTTGGCGGCGCCGACTTGAGTCGGCTTTATGGCGGCGGGCTTTCAGCCCTTTATGTCGGCGCAGTCTAAGGACTGCTTTATAGGGAATCGCCATAGAGCCAATTTATTGGCGACGATATAGAAGGCATTTATGCCTGACGCCATAGAACGCCGTAGGCGTAACGCCAAGAATATTTGAAAATGGACGTTTCAAATCTACATACGGGAAGTTATCGTACTTTTTTGGCGTATCGTAAGGCTGAGGTGATTTACGATATGACCTACTATTTCTGCGAGAAGTATCTTCATCGTGGAGATCGTACAGTCGACCAAATGGTGCAAGCGGCTCGCTCGGGGAAACAGAATATAATCGAAGGCAAAGAGGCGGCGCGAACATCGTACGAAACACTGCTTAAATTAATAAATGTTGCGCGTTCGAGTTTGCAAGAACTGCTCGCTGACTACGAGGACTACCTGCGTGTGCGACAACTGCGTAAGTGGGGTGTTGAGTCGGAAGAGGTTGTTGCTATGCGTAAACTTGGTAGAGAGCATAATGATGCCGAGTATTTTCTATCATTAGCACAGAGCCGTAGTGACGAAACCGTTGCAAATATGGTTATCGTATTGATTTGTCAAGCTGATGTGTTGCTTGATCGTTACGCGCAGAAGCAAAAAGAAAAATTTGTTAAAGAGGGTGGATTCCGAGAAAATTTGACCAAAGAGAGATTGCTGTATCGTAATAATAAGGGGTAAATTGATTACTCCTTATTTTTTTCTATCTCAGTTCTTTTAATCCTCAACTTCCCTTGCATATTGCTTGCATATATGCGCTATAGCTGCAAAAATGTTCATAAATTATTAAAAAAACTCAAAAAATATTTGCAAAAAACAAAATCTTGGTTTAATTTTGTGATACAAGAACGGGTTAAAAGCCGTTTTTGCGTTTTATTGTATCGTAAAAACTTACAATTTATAACTAAAATCATTATTTAAATTAAAATTCATTACATTATGAAGAAGATTTTTTCTCTTATGTTGGCATTTGCTTGCGCATTGTTCGTAGGCGTGTCGTGTACACCGAATCAACCGGTGGACGATCAGCCGATTACTATCGGCGTAACTGGTGCTCCAGAGGCTAACCTCGCACCAGAGGCTGGTGAGTTCTCTTTGAACTACACCCTCACAAACGCACCTCTCACTGCTGTTCTCAGCGTGACTACAGAGGCTGCTTGGTTGCACGTAGGTGAGGTAGGCGTTGACGCTGTTCCTTTCACTTATGACGCTAACACCGAGGCTCCAGGTTCTCCTGCACGTGAGGCTGCTATCGTATTCGCAGTTGAGGGTGCTGAGTCTGTAACTGTAGTTGTTAAGCAGGATTCGGCTGCTCCAGCGTTTGCAGTTGAGTTCTTGAATGTAACTCCACAGATGGCACAGTATGTATGTACTCCTGTTGACAACGAGATGCTTTACTTGTTGGCAAGCTCGCAGGATTTGGGTCAGTATGGCGTTCAGGGCGAGACTCCAGCAGAGTTGATGAAGAACTATGCTGAGATGTTGGCTATGTACGGTATGCTTACAGGTGAGGCTGACCAGTGGTTCGTATTTCAGGGTGCTAACACCGAGATGCCAAAGGAGGCTTCTCGTTGGAGCGCAGAGGAGAGCGTAACTGTTTATGCTATCGGTCTTTCAGTAACTGTTGGTACAGAGGTTAACCCTGATACTGGTATGCCAGATGTCGCTATCAACTACCTTACTCCAGCACACGCTTGGGAGGTACCTTTCTTGCCTTATCCATCGCTCACAATTGCTGAGGCTGACTTGACTAAGACTGTTACTGCTGCTGCAGGTGAGGTAACTATCGACTGCGTTGTTGAGAACCCAATCGAGGGTACTGAGATGTTGGTAGAGACTGAGGCTGCTTGGGTTGTTCCAACTTGGGCTGACGGTAAGTTGACTTTGGCTTACGAGGCTAACACTGCTGCTGTTGCTCGTCGTGCTTCTATCGCTGTTTCTTACGGTTACTACACTAACCCTGTTGAGATTATTCTCACTCAGGAGAAGGATGCTACTGCTGTTGCTGTTACTTTGAATATCGAGGTTGTTGGTACTCAGTTCAATGGTATCATTGTAAATGTAACTCCATCTGACGCTAACGCTACTTATGCTTTGAACCAGTGTGCAGTTGAGACAGATTGGGAGACTGGTGCTGTAATTGAGACAGATTGGATGTCAAAGGCTGAGGAGCTCTTGTCTTACACAGGTACTGCTACCTTCCACCAGGGTACTTTGACTAACCACTTTATCAAGATGAACCCATCGAACTACCAGTGGTCTGGTTATGACTACTATGTATATGCTGTTCCAGTTGCTGCAACTTCGGAGGGTGATAACTGGACTGTTAGTCAGATTCTTGGTGAGGTTGCTTACAAGAGTGTTACTATCGACGCAAGCAAGATGCCTTCGTTGGAGTGGGATTTGACTAAGACTGAGGGTCTTGTATGGAACGAGAATAATGAGCGTTACGACCTTGAGGTTGTTGAGAACTCGACTGTAGTTCTTCACTTCAATGTAATCAACCCAGTTGAGGGTGCATTGGTTGTTTTGAACGGTACTTCGCTCTACGATAGCTACAATGTAGTTGACGGCGAGCCAGTTATCGACAATGCTGCTGGTACTATCACTCTCAAGATCGACAAGTTCGATACTGCTAAGAAGTATCACTATGTAAGCCCAACCTTCAAGTATACTAACGCTGAGGGCGACACTTGGGGCATCACAACTCCAGGCTTGCGCTTGACTCAGGTTCAGGCTCCAGTAACTGAGATTGTTCTTACTCCAGATCAGATTGCTGATATTAACAAGGCTGGTAGCTACTACTTGGCTGATGGTACAAACCAGGATGTAACTAATGAAGCTACTTGGTTGAAGTGGACTTCACTTGGTATCAACATCGAGGCTTGTCGTGTATTGTATGCTAGCAACACAAATGAGCCTATCTACAATGGTTTGTTCCAGTTCCAGGGTGATGCATCGGATGTTGGAAAGCAGGGCTTCCTTGGTAATGTAACTTCGAATGGTGAGGTTAAGCAGGTCATTATTGAGACCTACTCGTCGTATGCCACTCCTTCATTCAACCTCTACTATGGTGATGCTAAGTTGCCAAAGGATGCTGCTAAGGTTATCGATGTAACAAGTTGCTGCGTTAAGGGTGATTTGATTGGCAAGAATAAGAGCGGTTACGATGTTTACTCGTTCACTTGTACTTTCGAGATTCCTGCAGGCAATGAGTATATCGCTGTTCGCAACGACTCGAAGGGTGCTACTTACATCAAGAACATTACTATTAAGTACTAAGCTATAGTAACTTAATAAAGTTTTCGCCCGACTGCTCTTAAAGAGTGGTCGGGCTTTTTTTGTGCGATGGGGTAGGTGGGGAGAGTGGGGATTATG
>JAZQWU010000084.1:0-7346 GCA_045632505.1 Alistipes sp.
CACTACGCCGTGCGACCACCAGAGGCAGCCTTCTGGGTCAATAAACCACCACTTGCCGTCAATCTTCTTCAAGTAGAAACGACCTGTAGCCTCGTGCTTAGGACCATTAGCCCAGCCGCCATACTTGTTGCGATCGGTTGCGCCCTTGTGTGCTGCAAGGTCAGCCTCCTCAACCTCGCGTGCCTTCTGCAAGTCGGCATCCGAGAGTACCTTATTCTTCCACTCCTTGTACTTGTACTGTCCGTACTGGTCAATGAATGGGAAGAACTCATCGTACGACATCTGCACAACCTTAGGATTCTTCACACGCTTGCCAGGGATAACCTTCAAATCGTGGATGCGCAAACCACCCTCAGCCTTTATTGAGTTTGCAGCAAGGTGACTAACGTGGAACGAGATGATGTTAATCTTCGACAAGTCAGCACTATAAGAGTGGAAACCGAACTCACGAGAGTATGGAGTATAGCGCATAAGCTTGAACGACTTAGCGATATCAAAATGCTGCAATGGCTCAGGGAAGTTCAACACAACCTCGCGCTTCTCGCCAGGCTGCAAGAAGTAGCAGTCTCCGGTGGTTTGCTGAACGGTGCGACGACGCTGGGTAACAAACTTACGGCCGGCGTGAGTGATGTAAAGTGATACATTTACAGGCTTCTTGTCGAGGTTCTCGAGTGTGAAGGTCATCGCCTTGTAGCCGGTAAAGTCGAAGCTGTGATCGATTGTAAAGCGGGTGTGCTTCTCATTCTTGTTAGGCTTGATAAGCACATTGTTGCCCTCGCAAACGAGCTTTGCCTTGCTAACCTTCAAGCTTTGATGAGGGAGATCCTCGATCATCTTAATCTCCTTCGGCTTTGCATCTACGACAAACGCTGTTGCTAAGAGTGCAAACATTAAAGCAAAAATCTTTTTCATAATAGTTTTATTGTTTGTTAAGAGTTATTTTGCGTTTGAGCGAATGTTGTACATCTCGTAACCTACGTTACGAAGTGCCTCAACCATCTCATAATATGGGGTGTCGCAGATGTCGGTGAAACCTACGTTGAAGTTCTCGCCATCGAAACGACCAGTAGTTGCCTGGTCTGAGAACTGGTGCCAGTGAGTACCTACGATATTCGGATGCTCCAAAGCCGAACGAACATACACCTCGTATGCCTTACCGCGCTCCTCCTGTGTATCAACCTCGATCAACGAGTGGTGGAAAGGTCCCCTATCGCGAGTACCGAAATGGAACTCACCGATAATCAACGGTTTGTCGATGCCCTCAGGCTGAGTGTAATCCTCGAGTGAGAAGCGGTAGAAGTTGTGGCTGATAGCGTCGCAATACTGTGCACCGATAACGATAGCCTTCTTGTTCGAGTTCGAGAAGCGGCAACCGAGGTACAACACGCCTGGTGCGTACTCGTCGAACACCTCACGGCAATTGCGGAAGTACTTGTGGATAATCAAGTCATTGAACTCCACGAGGTCGGCGTGCGACTGCTCTGGCAAATCTGCGCGATTCTCGAGCAAGCAGTTCCACGACTGGAACGATGTACCCCACGCTGCATTCAAAGCCTTGATATCGCCCTTGTACTTCGCCTTGTAGTGTTTGATAAGGGCGTGCTTACCCTTCAACGATGCTGGATTCTTGGCGATAGTCGCAGCAAGGAACCACTCCTCACCCCACTTCAACTCGTTATCCACAAAGAGACCAACCAAGTAAGGGTCCTTCAACTCCTTCTCGCGAGCCTTCAAGTTGTCGATAAGGCACTGCTTGAACGAAGGGTCCCAAGGGTCCATAAAACGCTTCCAAGTACCGCCCGAGCCTTCAACCTCCTTCGACATAACCTCGAAACGCTCGATGTACGGAGTTTTCGACATCAGGCATATATCCTTATCCGACGAGTTTGCGATGGTGTTAAGACCCCAGCTCTGCAATCGGCGGTGTGCCAACTCGCCATAAATCTGCTTGTAATCCTTGCCGTACTTGCGGTAGCAGTTCGACGACGAGAAGTCGTATGTTTCGTAGATGTTCCAACGTGGGTAGTACGACTTGAGGAGCGCATCGTGAGTGTAGTAGAACTGCTCGACCTCGCTACCCTCGGCAGGGAGGTTCTCGAAGAATTCGCGACGATTGTCGAGCGGAGTGATTGCCGACGATGGTGTCACGCGCACTGCGCCGTGCGACCACCAGAGGCAACCCTCAGGGTCTACAAACCACCACTGACCATCCACCTTCTTGAAGTAGAAACGACCCGTTGCCTCCTGGCGAGGACCATTTGCCCAACCGCCATACTTGTTGCGGTCTACTGCACCAGT
Organism: Alistipes sp.; assembly: GCA_045632505.1. GTDB lineage: Bacteria > Bacteroidota > Bacteroidia > Bacteroidales > Rikenellaceae > Alistipes. Next base: position 2,299 of record JAZQWU010000084.1, read on the forward strand.
GTGAGCAGCAAGGTCAGCCTCCTCCACCTCGCGAGCCTTCTGCAACTCCTCGTCAGAGTGAATCTTGTTCTTCCACTCGTTGTACTTGTACTGACCATACTGGTCGATGAATGGGAAAAACTCCTCGTGCGACATCTGCACCTCGGCAGGATTCTCCTTGCGCTTGCCGTGAAGCACCTTCAAGTCCGAAACCTTCCATCCATTCACGTGGTCGGTCTCGAAGAGTGCCAAGTAGCACGCCTGGAACGCTATTTTGTGAATATTGGTTAGGTCTGCCGAATATGACGCAAAACCAAACTCATCCGAATAAGGGGTGTAGCGCATAGCACTCTTGCGGAGAGTTACCTCCACATCGGGATGCTGCAATGGCTCTGGGAAGTTCAAGGTAATCTTGCGCTTCTCGTATGGTGCAAGGTAGTACAAATCGCCCACCTCACCAGGGAACGAACGACGCGAACTTGTCAACTTCGCCGTTGCATCTGCTATACGGAGGGTGACACGAAGCGGTTTTGCATCGAGGTTCTCGAGCGTGAACGAAATTGCCTTGTACTCGGCAAAGTTCCACTCGCCCTCAAGGCATACCGACGAGTCGTGAGTACCCTTCTCAGGCATCACCCAAACATCGTTGCCCTCACACTTCACCTCGGCTTTAACACCCTTGACATTCTCACAAGGTGTCACTGCTACCAAACGGATGGTTTTCGAGTGCTTCACAATAGCAAAAGTTGCCACGCCAAGCAGGGCAGCAATCGCGACTAACAATAAAGTCTTCTTCATAATTGGTTGTATTTTAGTTGTTTACTCTTTTCGTCGGCGCATTTCCACTGTGGTGTAAACACCACACCACAGTGGTATACTTTGGTGCAAATGTAACTAATTATTCCCAAATCGCCAAATTTTCAGTGCATTATCACCGAGCGAAATTTCCCATTTTTTTGTATATTTGCACCAAACAAACAACACTATGGAGATCAATCGCAAAGAATTCACAAAGAGCGTAGTAGGCTTCCTTGTCTTTTTCGCCATTATGTATGTGGGCGGATACTACGGATGTCAGATTTTGAAAAACATCAGAACTATGGAGATAAAATACCCTGTAACAGAGCGTGAAGCTGTCGTAGACAACTATCACGGAGTAGAGATTGCCGACCCTTATCGTTGGCTCGAAGACGATATGTCGGAGCGCACCGCCGAGTGGGTGAAGGCGCAGAATGAGGTTACCTTTGGTTACCTCAACGCCTTGCCACAACGCGAGGCTATTCGCAACCGATTGACCGAACTGTGGAACTACCCTTCGCAGAGCGCACCATCGAAGCGCGGAGAGTGGTACTACATCTCGCGCAACAGTGGTCTGCAGAATCAGAGCGTTCTCTACCGCAAGCGCAACCTTGCCGACAAGGAGGAGGAGGTCTTCTTCGACCCAAATACCCTCTCGGAGGATGGTACAGTGGCGTTGCACGCAGGCTCATTCACCAAGGATGGCAAATATTTCGCCTATGCATTGGCTTCGGCTGGCTCGGATTGGGTGGAGATTAAGGTGTTGGACACCGAAACTATGAAACCACTCGCAGACCACATCAAATGGGTAAAATTCTCGGGAGCTTCGTGGACTCGCGATGGTCGAGGATTCTACTATAGCGCATACGACGCTCCGAAGGAGGGCGATGGCGTATATTCGGCACAAAACACCAACCAGAAGGTCTACTTCCACCGCCTCGGCACATCGCAAGAGGAGGACATTCTCATCTTCGAGGATAAGAAGAATCCACTCCACTACCACCACGGTGGCGAGAGCGAGGACGGCAAGTGGCAGTTCATCACCTCGTCGGCTGGTACAAGCGGCACGCAGTTGCTTTACAAGCGCACCTCGGAGAAAAAGTGGCGCACCCTCTACAAGGGTTTCGACTACGACTATATGGTGCTCGACTGCTACGAGGATGAACTTATGGTTATGACCAACGACCACGCACCAAACTATCGCCTCGTGGGTGTAAACCTCAATACTGGCAAGAAGTACGACATCGTCCCTGAGAGTTCGTCGTTGCTCGAGTCGGTAGGTTTGGCGGGCAACTACCTCTTTGCGGAGTATTTGATTGATGCGCAGAACAAGATTTTCCAGCACGACCGCAAGGGCAACCTCGTTCGTGAGGTGGAGTTGCCAATCATCGGTTCGGTGGGTGGCTTCGATGGCGAGCGCGAGGATACTGACGTATACTACGCCGTAGCAAACTACACCTCGCCAAGCACCATCTATCGCTACGACTTGGAGAGTGGAAAGTCGTTCCTCTACCACCAATCGGAGGTGAAGTTCGACTGCTCGGGGTATGAAACAAAGCAGATATTCTTCGAGAGCAAGGATGGTACTCGCGTACCTATGTTCGTGTCGCACAAGAAGGGACTTAAATTAGACGGTAATAACCCTTGCTACCTCTACGGATATGGTGGTTTCCAGATCAACCTCACCCCAGGTTTCTCGACTACAGCAGCGATGTTTATGGAGCAGGGCGGCGTATGGGTTGTAGTGAACTTGCGCGGTGGCTCGGAGTATGGCGAGGAGTGGCACAAGGGCGGTATGTTGGAGAACAAGCAGAATGTCTTCGACGACTTCATTTCGGCGGCCGAGCACCTTATTAAAGAGGGCTACACCTCAAGCAAAAAGTTGGCTATTGCAGGTGGCTCGAATGGCGGTTTGTTGGTGGGTGCTTGTATGACCCAACGCCCTGATTTGTACGCTGTTGCATTGCCAGCGGTGGGCGTGTTGGATATGTTGCGCTACCACCTCTTCACCATCGGTCACGGCTGGGTTGTGGAGTATGGTTCGTCGGCGGTGAAGGAGCAGTTCGAATACCTTGTGAAGTACTCGCCATTGCACAACTTGCGCGAGGGCGTGGAGTACCCTGCAACACTCGTAACAACGGGCGACCACGACGACCGCGTAGTGCCAGCCCACTCGTTTAAGTTCGCTGCTGAGTTGCAACACTGCCACAAGGGCGACAACCCTGTGCTTATCCGCATTGATACCAACGCTGGTCACGGCGCTGGCAAACCAACCTCAAAGCGCATCGAGGAGACCGCAGATATCTTTGCGTTTATATTTGAGAATACCGATTCAGAGTATAAGAGATAGTTTATGGAGGAGTTGGATTTGCGTAGCAAGAAGGTCTTCGACTACCTCGACGCGCACAACATAAAATACGAGGTCTACTTTCATCCCGAGTCGCCGACGATTGAGATTGCAAAGCAATATTGGCGTGAGGACGGGTCGGTACATTGCAAAAACCTCTTTTTCCGCAACCATAAGGGCAACCGCCACTACTTGGTCTGCTTCGATTGCGACCAAGATATGGCGATTCACGACCTTGAACACCGCCTGCACCAAGGCAAGTTGAGCTTCGCCTCGCCACAGCGTATGGAGCGTTATCTCGGCTTGGAGCCAGGCTCGGTGTCGCCATTCGGACTTATCAACGATGAGGAGCACCACGTACACCTCTTCCTCGACAAGAACTTGGAGAATGCGGAGAGTCTCAGTTTCCACCCCAACGACAGTCGCGGCACAGTGGTCATCTCGCACGATGAGTTTCTGCGCTACCTCGAGGCGGTAGGGAATACGTGGGAGTTTGTGGAGCTTTATTAATTGACAATTGATAGTTGACAATTGACAATTAAAGGTATTACCGAGCAGAGGTCTGCTCGGCGATAGTTGTTTATGTTGTGATTTAATGTCATTAAGGGCATAAGCCCGAATGCCATTTAATGCCATAAAACTTAAAAAGTTTTCCGCTTTCCGTTTTCCGTTTTCCGTTTTTTGCTAACTTTGCACCCAAAGTAACAAGCTAATCGTATGAAAGTCTACAAATTTGGAGGAGCATCGGTGCGTCACGCCGAGGGTGTTAGAAACCTCCTCAACATTGTTCGTGATGAGAATGAATTGTTCGTCATAGTTTCGGCTATGGGCAAGACCACCAACGCCTTGGAGGAGGTCTTCGATGCGATGCGCAAGGGTGATACCGCCTTCTGCGAGAGCAAAATTGCCGAAATCAAAGCATATCACTACACCACCATCGCCGACCTCTTTGGCTCGGCAGAGTATCGCATCGACGAGGTTGATGCCTTGTTCGAGGCGTTGCGCAAGGCGGTGACTACCAATAAGTTCGAGCGCAGTCGCGCTGAGGAGTGGTACGACCATATCGTAGCCTACGGAGAGTTGGTGTCGACAACCATCATCTCGGCATTCCTCAACAAGGAGGGTATCAATAATTCTTGGATTGATATGCGCAAGTGCTTTATGACACAGGCTCGCCACAAGGATGCAAACGTATTGATTGAGGAGTCGAAGACTCCGCTCCGTCGTGCGTGCGCTGGTGCAGAGAGTCGCATCTTCGTAGGTCAGGGCTTTATCGGTTCGGCTCCAGACGGCACAACCACCACTCTCGGTCGTGAGGGCTCGGACTACTCGGCAGCAGTTGTGGCAAATATCCTCGACGCAGAATCGATGACCGTATGGAAGGACGTTGACGGAATCCTCAATGCCGACCCTAAGATCTTCCCTGATGCGGTGAAGATTGACCACCTCAACTATGTTGATACTATCGAGTTGGCATATAGCGGTGCGCAGATTATCCACCCTAAGACCATCAAGCCATTGCAGAACAAGAACATTCCGTTGTACGTGAAGCCTTTCGGCAACAAGCACGCGGCAGGAACTGTAATTGATGGCAAGGCAGACTCTGTGGCTACGCCTATCATCATCGTGAAGCGCAACCAGAGCTTCTTGCGCCTTCGTTCGCGCGACCTCTCGTTCGTGTTGGAGGAGAAGTTCCCTATCATCTTTGCGACATTGGAGCGTTTCCGCATCAAGACAAACCTTATCCACAACACCGCCGTAGAGCTTGGCTTGTGCGTGGAGGAGAGCTGGCACTTGGAGGAGGTTGCTACTGCACTCCAGGAGGAGGGATTCAATGTTGAGATTATCTCAAAGGTGCAGCTTTTGACCATTCGCCACTACAACGACGAGTTGCTCAACAAGTACGTCGAGTGTGACGACTTCA
>JAZQWU010000085.1:0-3216 GCA_045632505.1 Alistipes sp.
ATTGCAACCGAGAAGCCATTTGCTCGCGAGGCGGTAAATGGCATCAAAGAGATTTTGCAGGCGGCTGAGTATGAGGTCGTACTGCTCGAAAAATATACTGACAAGGGCGCATTGCTCGAGGCTGTAGCCGATGTAGACGCAATGATTGTTCGTAGCGACAAGGTTACCAAAGAGGTATTAGAGGCTGCGAAGAATCTCAAAATCGTGGTTCGTGCTGGCGCAGGTTTCGACAACGTAGACTGCGAGGAGGCGAAGAATCGTGGGGTAGTCGTGATGAACACTCCTGGACAGAACTCTAACGCAGTGGCTGAACTGGCACTCTGCTTTATGGTCTATATGTCGCGTAATCAGCTTACTGCAGGTACAGGACACGAGATTATCGGCAAGACTCTCGCAATCCACGCCTACGGAAATGTGGGTAAGTTGGTTGCTCGCAAGGGCAAGGCTCTCGGTATGAACGTCATAGCCTACGACCCATTCATTACCGACAAGGCGGTATTCGAGGCTGATGGAGTAGAGTGCGTAGAGTCTATCGAGGAGTTGTACCGTCGTGCAGACTTCCTCTCGTTGCATATCCCTGCTACGCCGCAGACCAAGGGCTCAATCGGTTACGATCTCGCTATGTCGATGCCAAAGGGTGCTACCCTCGTAAATACCGCACGCAAGGAGGTTATCGACGAGGCTGGTCTGGCGAAGGCTATGGAGGAGCGCGAGGATTTGAAATACATCACCGACGTTGCTCCTGAGGCAGTTGCCGAGTATGCCGAGAAGTTTGGCAAGCGTTTCTTCGCAACACCTAAGAAGATGGGCGCAGAGACCGCCGAGGCAAACATCAACGCAGGTTTGGCTGCAGCACGACAGATTGTAGATTATTTCGTTAACGGAAACACACGTTTCCAAGTGAACAAATAGTCCACTTGGAAAAATTGAGAATTGAAAATTAAAGGTATTTTATATTTATAATTCAAAAACGATTTATCGTTTTACCGCTAATTGTCAATTATCCATTGTCAATTGTCAATTAAATATTTTTTTGAAATTATGGTAAAGATTAAACCATTCAAAGGTATTCGTCCTCCACAGGAGTTGGCGAAGGAGGTTGCTTCGCGCCCTTACGACGTATTGAACTCCGTAGAGGCAAAGGCAGAGGCGACAGAGCGTTCTCTGCTCCATATCATCAAACCCGAAATCGACTTTGACCCAATCGCAGACGAGCATTCGCAGGAAGTCTACGACAAGGCGGTCGAGAACTTCGCCAAGTGGCGCAAGGAGGGTTGGTTGAAGCAAGACAACGAGGAGCACTACTACATCTATGCGCAGACAATGGATGGTCGCACTCAGTACGGTCTTGTAATGTGTTGTCACTTCGAGGATTACCTCTCGGGCGCAATCAAGAAGCACGAGCTTACTCGCACCGATAAGGAGGAGGACCGTATGCACCACGTGCGCAATCAGAAGGCCAACATCGAGCCTGTATTCTTCGCATATCCCGACCACGCCGACATCGACGCAATCGTGGCGAAGGTTACCGCATCGGAGCCTGAGTACGACTTCGTGGCAGAGGATGGCTTTGGTCACACGTTGTGGGTTGTTCCAACCGAGTACAACGAGCAGATTACTGCCGTTTTCGCAACCATTCCAGCGTTGTATGTCGCTGACGGTCACCACCGTACCGCAGCTGCAGCGCGTGTGGGAGCAGAGTGCAAGGATAAGAATCCTAATCATTCAGGCGAGGAGGAGTATTGCTATTTCTTGGCGGTGACATTCCCCGAGTCGCACCTTCGCATTATCGACTACAACCGCGTAGTAAAGGATTTGAACGACTTGACCGAGGAGGAGTTCCTCGCAGCATTGCAGGAGGATTTCGAGGTTGTAAAGGAGGGTAGTGCAATCTACAAACCGCAGGCGTTGCACAACTTCTCAATGTATCTCGGTGGTGAGTGGTATAGCCTCACTGCAAAGGATGGTCGCTACAACGATGCCGATCCTATCGGAGTACTCGACGTAACTATTTTGTCGAACTTGGTACTTGATAAGATTCTCGGCATCAAGGATTTGCGCACATCAAAGCGAATCGACTTCGTAGGTGGTATTCGCGGTCTTGGCGAGTTGCAGCAGCGCGTGGATTCGGGCGAGATGAAGGTTGCCTTCGCGCTCTATCCAGTCTCTATGCGCCAGCTTATCGACATCGCCGATACGGGCAATATTATGCCTCCGAAGACCACTTGGTTTGAGCCGAAGTTGCGCTCGGGCGTTGTGATTCACTCATTTGAATAAACCTAAAAATTTATGAAGAAGATATTACTAACCATCTTTACAGCGGCACTCTCGTTGTCGCTCACAGCGCAGACTATTCAGCGCACAGAGTGGGGCTTCTCGTCGAAGCACACCGCACACTTTACTGAACACGGTTGCTACCACGCCTCGATAGGCAAGGGCGAAATCGAGTTTGTCGGCAAGAAGGCAACTCTCACTGTAGGCAACAAGAAGAGAACCTATCCTGCAGCCGAGGGTACTCGCAAGGGAGACTATTGGTTGATGAGCGTACCAGTCCAGAATATCAAGGCGGGTACTGCGGTAGATTTGTGGTTCCCATTCATCGCAGAGCCTGCAGACGACCGCTACGCCTTTGCATTCGAGTATCTCGACGGCAAGGAGTGGAAGGCAGTAGTAGCAGGCGACAAGAAGGGTGCAAATTGCTACTCGTCGAAGTCGGACAAGTGGCCTAACTTCTTGTGGCACACCATTCGTCTTGAGAACGCAATTAAGAAGGGTAACCTTCTCATTCGTTTGCGTCAGTGCGACAAGGCGGTGACCAAGAGTACGCTCTATGGTAGCAGTACAAGCACTGCTCCGAAGGTTATCATCTATGGCGACCAGAAGCCTAAGGATGTTACGCGCGTGTTATTTATAGGTAACAGCTACACCTACTACAACCACTATCCGATGATGTTGAAGGAGATTGCTTGGCACGAGGGACACGAGTTGGAGTGTGGCTACTACACTCACGGCGGCTACACAATGAAGCAGCACCTCGCTGACCACGTATCGCGTCAAGCGATTGAAGAGGGTGGTTACGACTACGCATTCTTGCAGGATCAGAGCCTCAATGCTCTTCGCATCGGCACTTCGGTAGATAAGAATGTTGTGGGCGAGATGGGCAAGATGGTTGCTAAAGTTAAGCAGCACAGCCCTAATGCAAAGTGCATTATCGAG
>JAZQWU010000086.1:0-12775 GCA_045632505.1 Alistipes sp.
GCACAGACAATAGGCGAGATGGATACTGACGTAGTAGTGTCATTCGGCGCAGGTAACATTGATGCGTGCTGTAACGATATTGCAGAAGTTGTAAATAATAAAGTCAATGGCTAATAGCTAATGGCTAAAAGCAAAAAGTATGTGGCGTAAGATACTCAGATTAATAGGCTTTCTGGTGGGGTGGAGCGTAGTCTTTGCCTACATCGCCTATGCCTCGCATCTTGCGCAGGAGCATCGCTCAAAGCAACGCGTGTCGGATGTGGTCATCACGATGAGCAATAGCGACGAAACCCGACTCTTCGCAACGACTGAGCGTATCGGAGCGCAACTTAAGCGCGGTGGCTTTAAGATGAAAGACCGACTCGTCGATAGCATCGATGCGATAAAACTTTCGGACTATATTTCGCGCAATGGCTATGTTAAGGGCGTTAATGTCTATACCACATATTCGGGCGTGCTTCATATCGATGTGAAGCAACACGAACCAGTTATGCGTCTATTGTGTGGCGGTCAGAACTCATATGTTACTGCCGAGGGCGATATTTTCCGCTCGCCACGCGGTGCTGCTTGTTACTTGCCGGTGGTTACGGGTAGTTATAAGGCACTCTTTGCTACTAACTATGAAGGTACAGCACAGGCGAACCTCGCTTCGAAGATGAAGGTCGAAGAGGAGAAACTCATAAAGTTGAGAAGCGAATTTGAGACATTGCGCAAGGAGCGCGGTAGTTGCATCGAGCGCAAACGAGGACTTAAAAAAGATTCGGAGAAGAGACTCTTCGAGAGTAAAAAGGCGTGGAAACAACGCAAGGCTGGTATTGCAATTGATATTGCCAAATGCGACGAGGAACTCAAGCGATTGGCGCAAAGTCGCACCAAGTTGGAAGCTCGAAAATTGGCTATCGACAAGCGCAAAAAAAAGTTACAGAAAAACTATGATGATTTTGCCAATCTCATTAACTTTGTATCTTCCATTCGCGAGGATTCGTTCTGGGGTGCAGAGGTTGTGCAGTTTGTGGCAGATACCACTTCGCTCGGAGCGATATCATTGCGACTCGTGCCTCGCAGTGGCGATTTCATCATAGAGTTTGGAACTCTCGAAAATAGTGCAGAGAAGTTGGCAAAGTTGGAGCATTTCTACGATGCTGGACTCTCGCACATCGGTTGGGATAAGTATAAGGTAGTTGACGTAAGATATAATAAACAGGTTATTTGTACAGAATAGATATGGAGAAGAAAGATTACATAATCGGTATTGATATAGGCTCATCTAATGTGGTGATGGCTGTGGGCGAGCGCAACAGCAATGGCGAGATATCGATTCTTGGCGTGGATGTTCAAAAGGTGAATGGCTGCGTCGTGGATGGCGATATCACCAACTTCCTCGAACTCGGTACAGCTATTAAGGCTGGAAAGAGTGAGTTGGAGAAGGATTTGGGAATCACCATACACTCGGCCTATGTCGGCTTCTCGGGACGTTCGGTCTATTGTGTACGATACGAGGATTATGTCGAGGTTAAGGAGACCGTTGTGGAGAGCGATGTGCGCGAACTCCATAATCGCATTCAGATGGCGCAGCCAGCTGGTGGCGACGATATCCTGGAGCGAATCTTGTTGCGCTACAACATCGACGATCGCCAGGAGACGAAGAATCCGATTGGCGCATTTGGTCGCAAACTCTCGGCTACCTACCTCCTTGTTTTGGCAAGTAAGCACCAGATTGACCGCGTAGACCGCGCTATGCACTATGCCGAAATCAAGGTGTGCGGTATGTGCGTGAATCCTACATTGGTACCTCAAGTGCTTCTCAACGATGTGGAGCGTGAAGAGGGCGTTGCAATCGTAGATATAGGTTCGGACTTGACCGATATCTCGATTGTGCGAGGCGGTAAGTTGTGGCACTTCGCCTCGATGCCTATCGGTGCTTCTACCATTAACAACGACCTGTACGAATTCCTGAAGATTCCGCGCAACGATATCGAGATGCTCAAGCGTAAGTACGGCAATGCTTTGGCCGATTCTGTTGAGGAGGACAAGAGCGTGCCGGTACGAATTGCTGGTCGCGCCAAGAAGCAGATTCTCTTGCGCAATATTGCCGAGATTACCGAGGAGCGACTCAAGGATATTGCAAACTTCGTTTTGCGCGAGATTAAGTCGGCGAAGTTCTACACCAAGATTCCTTGTGGCGTGGTGATTACGGGAGGTTGTGCCTACCTCGAAAATTGCGATAAACTCTTTGCTCGAGAGATGCAGATGGAGGTTCGCGTCGGTAAGATGCTCAATGGCATCGACGATGAGTCGCAGCAGAAGGTGACTGCAAATCTCCAGGCAACAGCGGTAGGTTTGTTGCTCTATGGCGCAAAACACAAGGCGTGCGACGTGCTGGTGAATAATTTGGCGGGGCAGACGACAGTTACTCCAGTACCACCAGTACCACCAACACCTCCAGTACCGCCGGTGTTTGAGGATAGCAACAAAACGACTGCCGAGACAATCTTCGCTCCGAAGGTGAACGAAGTAACTACACAGACTACGCCAGTGGTGCAGGTTACGGAGGAGAAGCCAGTAGAGGTTGTTGAAACAGAGGTTGTTGTCGAGCAGGAGACGACACCAATCGAACAGCAGGATGTCAACAATGATGTCAACTTGGGTGGTCAGCACGACGAGGAGGATAAGCAGAAGAATGAAACAACCACTATTCCAGAGGAGGAGATCAACAAAGAGTCTACCAAGTCAAGACGAGGCTTTATTAAGTCAATTCGTGAGTGGTTGGATGGAGTGTTCGAAGGTGATGACGAACTTTAGAAGAAGGAGAGAAGAAAAATGGAAGATTTCAGCATATTGAAAGATTTAGCCTCGATGAAGAGCCAACCATCGCGCATTATGGCGATGGGTATTGGTGGTGCGGGAGGTAACGCCATCGAGCATATGTGGAAGATGCAGATTGAGGGTGTAAACCTCGCTGCTTGTAATACCGACCAAGACGACTTGGATAAGTTGCATATTGCAGCCGAGAATCGCATCGTTATGGGCGATGGTCTCGGTGCGGGAAATGATTCGGAGAGGGGTGCAGAGTTTGCGGTGGCTTCGTTGGATAAGGTGCGCGATTTGCTCACTGCGCGTGGTACCGAGATGCTCTTCTTGGCAGCAGGTATGGGCGCAGGTACTGGAACTGGTGCAACACCTGTGATTGCAGAGTTGGCTCACGAGATGGATATCTTGACCGTTGCGATTGTGACAACTCCGCCTATGAATGATGGCCCACATCGTGTCGAGCAGGCAAAGCGCGGTATCGAGAAGTTGCGCAAGCACGTTGATGCAATCATTATTTTGAGCAACGATGCCATAAATGAGTTGTACGGCGATATGCCTATTGAGTCGGCTTTCGGTCGTGCCAACGATGTTGTGGCTTCGGCTGCAAAGGCTATTGCCGAGATTATCACCCACAAGTCGAACCTTGTGAATGTCGACTTTGCCGATGTGTGCAAAGTAATGCGAGGAAGTGGTAGTGCCATTATGGGTGTTGCGAAGGAGGTTGGCGAAGATCGTGCCGACAAGGTTGTGGATAGCATCCTCACCTCGCCTCTCTTTGGCAATGTCTCGATTAGTGGTTCACGCGATGTGTTGATTAATATCTCGGTGTCGAGTGCCAGCGGTTTGACCTTGAACGAGGCTCATCGTGTGCGCGACCGCGTGCAACACCACGCCAAGAGTGAAGACGAGCACGGCAATGTGCGTTTGACCAATATTATCTGGGGCACAAGTATCAAACCCGACCTCAGCGAGGATGAGATGGAGGTTGTGGTTGTGGCTACAGGCTTCCACAACGATGTGCTTATCAATAAGCCAGTCGTGATTAAGAATGTGGAGCCAGAGGAGGTGATGCCAACTCCAGCACCACAAACAGAAGAGGGCGAGACCAAGAGCGAGGAGGGAACTGTTTCAGAGGCACTTACACCTACGCCTACAATAACTTCGACCTCAACACATCGTCCGCCACCAGCATCGATTACTCGTCCAGCGCGCAACTTTGCCGAGATTGAGGAGTGCAAGCGTACGCCATCATACCTCTCGCACGGCATAACTCTCTCTACCGCAGTGAAGGCACATCCAGTGCAAGGTGCGGAGGCTGAGGCGCAGCCGGCAGATAGTGGTATGCAGGCATTGTTCTAATAGCAGATTTTGGTCACAAAGTAGAGTACTATGAAGTTTGTCGAGTTTTTGAGTTGTCCGCCCGAGTGCGTGATGCTGATGGTTGTAACGTTGCTTTTGCTTATGATGTCGGGTATGATGTCGGCATCGGAGGTGGCATTTTTCTCGTTACTGCCAGCCGACTTGCGCAATATCAAGCAGCGAGGTACTATGGCTGCCGAGAATGTGTTGCGATTGCTCAAAAATGCAGATTCGTTGCTTGCTACCATTCTTGTGGTGAACAACCTTGTGAATATAGCCATCGTAATCTGCTCGTCAAAGGTGATTAATACGATGCTCAAGTTCCACAACGCCACGCTCGAGTTCCTATTTACGGGTGTGCTGGTGACATTCTTGTTGTTGCTCTTTGGCGAGATTCTGCCGAAGATTGTGGCGCAGACTTCGAATGTAAAGGTGGCGTTGACCTTCGCGCAACCTCTTATGGTGTTGCGTTGGTTGTTCTCGCCATTTTCGTATATCCTGATAAACACGAGTGGTCGCGTTAGCAAGATGGCTTCGCCGAGTAGCGAGAATATCTCCATCGAGGAGTTGGCCGATGCTGTGGATATGACCACCGAGCCAGAGAGTGAGGAGCAGAAGATTCTTTCGGGTATCGTGGGCATCGCTTCGCGCGAGGTGGAGGATATTATGCGCCCACGCATCGATATGAAGGCGATTGAACTCACGATGACCTTCACCGAGGTTAAGCAAGTAATTTCCGAAACGGGCTATTCGCGTCTGCCTGTCTATAACGAGGATTTAGACGATATCAAGGGTGTGCTCTTCGTTAAGGATTTGCTCGAGCATATCTCTAAGGGCGATGAGTTTGGCTGGCAACGTTTGATGCGCGAGCCATACTTTGTGCCGATGCACAAGAAGGTTACTTCGGTGTTGGAGGATTTCCAGCGACAGAAGTTCCATATGGCGATTGTGGTCGACGAGTATGGCGCAACGCAAGGTCTTATCTCGCTGGAGGATATCTTGGAGGAGGTTGTAGGTGAGATTTCTGACGAGAGCGATGTTGATGAGTCGTTCTATCGCCGCTTGAACGAGAATACCTACCTCTTCGAGGGTAAGACACATATTGTGGATGTTACGCGCGTACTCGACTTGGAGGATGACATCTTCGAGGATGTGCAGGGACGTGCCGAGACAGTCGCAGGATTGATGCTCGAGATTAAGCGCAACTTCCTCAAGAAGGGCGACGAGGTGTCGGCGCACGGCATCCGATTCATAGTTGATTCGATGGAGGGACATCGCATCGACAAAATCAAGATTATCGTAGGACACAATGAGTAGCCGCATCGTCATAGAACGAATCGCTACCGAGGAGGTGTTGTGCGCGAGTGCAACGTCCGAGGATTTGTTGCTTGCCGAGTCGTATGGCGCAGCTTCGCGTCGTGCCGAGGCGTTGGCGTGGCGTGGTATTGTGCGCCGCGAGTTGGGCAACGAGGTTGTGATTTCGTATGACGAATTTGGCGCTCCCGAGGTCAATATCCCCGACCAATATATCAGCGTGTCGCACAGTCGCGACTATGTAGCAGTGATGTTTGCTGACCGCCCTTGCGCGGTGGATGTGGAGGACTCTAAGCGCGACTTCCGTAGGGTAGCGTCGAAGTATCTCACTGCCGAGGAGCAGGCGTTGGCAGAGCAGTACGACTTTTATGGCGCGATGTGGTGCGCGAAGGAGGCGATGTATAAGTACTATCGTCGTGGTGGCATCGACTTCTTGTGTGACACAATAATAAAAGAGTATCGCCCCGAGGATGATACTCTTGTTACACTTCTTATGGGTGAGATGCTAGAGGTACGTCTGCACCGCGATGGCGACCTTATTATCGCTGAGATATATTAACACTTCTTACCTATCTTTCGAATCTGCCATACGAACAATATCGTAGCAAGGATGATGGATGCGGTGTCGGCTATTGGCATCGAAATCCACACTCCGTATGCTCCGAGCGAGCGCGGCAAAATCCACAACATCGGCAAGAGGAACAATAACTGTCGTGTGAGCGACACGAATATTGCCAACGGAGCCTTACCGATATACTGGAAGAATCCACCCACTACAATCTGGAAGCCTACTAACGGGAACATCACCAGCACAAGGCGCAAGCCCTGCGATGCGATATCGACGAGCAACTGCTCATTTCCGCCCTTCGCCGAGTCAACAAATCCGCGTGCGATGATGTGAGGGATGGTTTCGCCCAAGAGGAATCCGAGCGTAGCGATAGCCACGCCACAACCGATGGTGAGGAATACTGCCTTACGTACACGATCGTAGTTCTTCGCTCCGTAGTTGTATCCCACGATAGGTTGCATACCCTGATTCAAGCCCTGCACAACCATTACAAAGAGCAATGCCACGCGGTTTACGATGCCGTATGCGCCAACGTATAGGTCGGCAGCACCGTGTTCGCGTGTTACGATATCGTGAATGCCCGTACCGCCATAGCGCAACATCGCAGTGTTTACGAATGCTGCTACGGTTGAGGCACAGATGTTCATTAAGAATGGAGCCAAGCCAATCGAGAGAATGTTGCCCACAATCTTCCAGTCGAAGTGGAATGCCTCGCGCTTGAAGCGGAGGAATGACTTCTTCGAGCAGAAGTGCGATAACGCAATCAAGAATGCGATAAACTGCGAAATGACTGTTGCAGCTGCAGAACCCTGGATGCCCCAACCGAACTTGAAGATAAAGAGTGGGTTGAGCATAAGATTCACAGCCACCGAGGTGAGCATAATCGCCATAGATTTGCGCGGATTACCCGATGCGCGAATCATATCGTTCAGACCGAGGTAGAGGTGCATCGTCACGTTTCCGAGCAAGATGATGCGCATAAAGTCGCGCGCATACTCCAATGTCTCGGCCGAGGCACGACCTCCGCTGAAGAGCAACAAGATAGGGTCGAGGAAGGTGAGCATCAACGCCATAATCGTAAAACCGATGATGATATTGAGGATTACCGCGTTGCACAAGGTCTTTTCGGCTGCCGCCTTGTTACCCTCGCCCAGTCGCAACGAGATACGAGCACCAGCACCCACACCCACCATTGCACCGAATGCCGAGCCGATGTTCATAATAGGCATCGTTACCGCCATACCAGCAATAGCCGCACCGCCCACACCGTGACCTACGAAGGCACTATCGATGAGGTGGTACAACGACGACGAAGCCATTGCTATAATCGCCGGCGTGGCGTAGTTGAATAGCAATTTTCCGATGTTGTCGGTTCCGAGTGATAATGTAGCTGATTTACTCATTGCGACTGCAAAGATACAAAATCTATCGCTATCTCACGTTTTATTCGACAAAATTGTTAATTTTGCATAGATAAATTCTATTTCGGGATGAAAAAAGTGACCATTGCAGTCGATTCGTTCAAGGGCTCGCTCTCCTCGGCGGAGGTGGCAGATGCCTTTGCAAAGGGCTTTCGTGCCGTATTTCCACAGTGCGAAATGCGCAAGGTTGCGATTGCTGATGGTGGCGAAGGTACGGTCGATGCGCTGGTCGAAACACTCGGTGGTGAGTA
Source organism: Alistipes sp. (assembly GCA_045632505.1). Lineage (GTDB taxonomy): Bacteria > Bacteroidota > Bacteroidia > Bacteroidales > Rikenellaceae > Alistipes. The sequence continues at coordinate 7,725 of JAZQWU010000086.1, forward strand.
TGTAGAGGCGTTGGTGTCCGACCCATTGCACCGCCCAACGAAGGCGCGATATGGCATCATCGAGGGCGATACTGCGGTGATTGAGATGGCTGCGGCGAGTGGTCTCACCTTGCTGAAAGCGGAGGAGCGCAATCCTCTTCTCACCTCAACCTACGGAACGGGCGAGCTGATTCTCGACGCTTTGAATCGTGGGTGCAGAAAGTTTTTGGTTGGCATTGGTGGTAGTGCAACAAACGATGGTGGAACTGGAATGTTGCGTGCGTTGGGATTTCGCTTCCTTGATAGCGAGGGGAATGCCTTGCAGAGCGGTGGTGAAATTCTCGAGAAGATTGCACGCATAGATGACTCCGCGGTATGTCGGGAGGTGCGAGAGAGTAGCTTTACGGTTGCTTGCGATGTTACGAATCCGCTCTATGGCGAGCGTGGTGCCGCTTATGTATATGCTCCGCAGAAGGGTGCTGACGAGAGAATGGTCGAGCAACTCGATAGGGGCTTGCGCAACTTTGCCCGCGTGGTTGAGGAATTCAATGGCGCACAAATCGGAACTCTAGAGGGCGCAGGCGCAGCAGGTGGTCTTGGCGGTGGTTTCAAGGCTCTGCTTGGCGCAACGCTCGAACACGGCATAACGATGGTGCTTGAGGCGATGCACTTCGACAAGATAATTGAGGGTAGCGACCTCGTCGTTACGGGCGAGGGACGACTTGATAGACAAAGCGTTATGGGTAAAGCACCAAGTGGTGTGCTGGCGGTGGCAAAGTCGCAGAATATCCCAACAATCGCGATTGCTGGTGGAGTAGAGTGGTGCGACGAACTGCGCGACTGTGGTTTTGCATTCATTGAGGTTGTGACTCCTAAAGGTATGCCTCTCGAAGAGGCGATGCAATCCTCCGTTGCGCGTGAAAATGTCCGCCGAATTGCCGAACGAATCGCCTCGACAAAATAGAGATTGCCTCCCATTAGGAAGGCAATCTTCTGCTATCAACAACTTCTGCTTATGGTCTATTTGTCGATAGATTTTGCATTCTGGTCGTGGAGTAGTTTCTCTATCTCAACCAACTCACCAGCGTCTGGTCCTTTGTCAAGTTCCTCCATTATCTGACGTGAGAGCGACCCTTCGTCGCTCTTCTTCATTATGCGCTCCACCTCGTTGTCTATGTCAAACTCATTGCGCGAGTAACCCTCGGCAAATTCGATGCCAGCGATGGAGGTGCAGATGAAGACAAATATCCACAACACAATCGAAACCAGCAATACCCACCAACGAGGTCGTTTATTTATGAGCAACGTTATCACAAGATAGCCGACATAAATCACTGGTATAAGTATAAGCAACATTCCGAAGGTCATCAATGGTGCGCCAAACTCCGTTAATAACTCTGCCAGATTGCCATATTCGCCAATGTGGAGAAGTGGGAGTTCGCTGAGTCCAACCGCCATACACGCCAAGACAACCAAGAGTAAGAGCGCCATTGCCACGATTGGGAAGAGCATCAAACCGAGCATTATCTTCAGCGCAACAACTGCTACGCGACCAAGTGTCGTGACCACCGATGCTACGCTTGACTTCGCCTTCTCCTCTTGCGTTGCACCCTGTCGGTCGGCAATGCTCTTTGCTGATATTGCCTCGCCCTCCATCTCGAGTTTCTGTCGTGCCGACTTTGCCGACGGAATGGCAAACCACAAAATCAAGTAGGTCACAACAAAGATGCTGCAAAGGTTTCCTCCAAGAATGGACAACCAATGGAGAAATGGTGCGCCAATTACGAGAAGGATGAGTGGCGAAGCCATCGCGAGTCGAATCCATACTGCCTCCACACCAAAATACTTTGCCAAGCCTGCGCACACACCGCCCAACTTCGCATTTTCTACGTCGCGGTAGAGGCGGCGCGGAATGCGTGTGTTGTTCTCAGCCTTTGGCGCAGTCTCCTCGCCCGAAATATCCTCTGGCGAGCCGAGTTGCGCGATGATATTCTCAATCAACGGCAGGCAAACTATACATTGTGCATCGCTCTGAGCCGAGAGTATCAACTCAGCAATTCGAGCCTCAATGTCCGCCAAAATCTCGTCGCAATCTGCGCTATTTTTGTAAGCTTCTTTGAGCGACTTGAGGTAGTTGTTAAGTCTGTTGTACGCCTCCTTCTCGAGGGTGAATCCAATGCCCGAAAGGCTACACTTCTTTATCTCGTTCATACTCTCTCCTCCTACTTTTTACGAATTGAACTTGCTCCTGTGTTTGATGTTGTATTTAGCACACAATCACCACTATAGACGATTGACGATGCGCCCGAAGCAGTTGCGTTTAACTGCGCCAAACACTCTACATTGATATGCGATGCACCGCTCGCTTTGGTGGTGCAGTTTACGCCCAACGCATACGCCTTCGATGCGCCCGAACACTCCAGCTCCATTTTCGATGCGCGGAGTTTCTCGGCGCGCAACGTAGATGCTCCCGACACCTCGATGTCGGCATCTGTAACGTGCCCCGAGAGGGTTATGCCTGATGCTCCCGAGAAGTCGCAGTCGAGTTCGTCAGTCGCCACCTCCGCTTTGATGTGCGATGCGCCCGAAGCCTCAATAGAAACCTCCTTTGCTGCTGCGGTCACCTCGATGAGCGAAGCTGATTCTGCCTCGAGGTCGAGTTCGTTGCAGGTGATTGTTGGCTTTACGATTACGCGCGCTGCTGAGCGAGTTGTAATCTCGTTGATTTGCCCGTTGTATGGCACATAGATGTCCGCTACGATATTCGAGTTGCGCGACACTGGTGCGCCCGAAAGTAGGGTAGCGTGGAGGGTGTTATCCTTCACCGTGAGCGACACGTATGGCATCACCGACTGCGGTGCGCGAACGATGATATTGCCCGTAGTGCGCTCTTCGACAGTTACGCGAATAGCCTTCGAGGCGTTTATCTCGTTGAAGTTCATTGCTGAACGGCGTGCCTCGACCACGATTTTATGCTCGTTGGCAAGCGCGATGCCCGTCTTAGTGTTGTCTGCCTCCTGTGCAAATGCCGTCACCGAGGCGATAGTTGCGATAGCTGCAATAATAAATCGTTTCATAATGGTAGTTTTTAGTTCTTGTTACGAATGGCGTTAATCTGCTCGACCAAGCTATCCCACGCCTCGTCTAACATTGCGAGATGGGTGCGTCCAGCTTCGGTCAGGGTGTAGTACTTTCGTGGAGGACCTTGCAACGACTCCTCCCATCTATATGTCAGATAACCAGCGTTTTTCATTCTGGTCAGCAATGGGTAGAGCGTACCCTCCACCACAATCATCTCTGCGCTCTTCAGCTCGGAAATAATGGCTGGGGCATACGAGTCGCCATTAGCAAGAATTGCCAATATACAATACTCCATAATGCCTTTGCGCATCTGTATTTTTACATTATCTTCTCTCATAATAAAATTGTTCTAATTACCTCCAATTTTTTTGTTGGATATTATATAATCCTCAATCCTCAATTCTCAATTCTCAATTCTCAATTGAATACTATTCTTCAGGGATGAGCAACCACGCAATAATATAGACCCACAACGACATACCGCCGAAGAAGAATAGGCAGAATGTCAAGATGCGCAAAAGGGTAGTGTCAATGCCTAAATAGTCTGCTACGCCAGCGCAAACTCCGGCAATCGAACGGTTGCTGCGCGAACGGCGTAATTTCTTGGTGTTCATAGTGTCGTGCTTATTGGTTGATTCTGTTGTACTTTCATCTCCGAAGTCCTCGGGCGCTCCGATGCGCGCTATCGCTCGTTCGGTCATCGCGAGTGTCACCACCATCATCGACGAGGGTAACTCCTCGTGCAGAATCTCGGCAATGCGAATCTCGATATCCTTCATCACCTCGTCGGCATCTGCTGTGAGGCGACGACGAACGTCGTTCAAGTAGATGGTCAGGCGGTCGTAAGCATCGCGGTCAAGCACGAAAACCTCCCCTCCGATGTTTGCATTAATGGTCTCTTTCATATCTTTCTTTCTTGTTTTTGGTTCTTTGTTATTGCAAATATAAAACAAAATTAGGTACTATGCAATAAAAAGTACTGAAAATTTTACAAATAGCCCACAAAAAAAGTATATTTATCGACAAACGATAAATATACCTATATTAAATAATTGAGAATTGAGGATTGAAAATTGAGAATTATTTAATTTTGCATTTATCAACTCCTATCTCCTATCTTCTAACTCCTCTCTAAATAAAATTCGATTTCCCCAACATTCGTGGAGTCCTTAACGAGCACCTTTTTCTCGCGGTCGAGCAGGTAGAGTGCTGGTATGGCGTTGATATTGTAGAGCATTTCGCGCCCAATAAGACACCCCTTGTCGTAGCCGTTAATCCACTGCGAAGGCATCTCGGCGCGGTGCTTATGCCACTCGTCGAGATTCTCGTCGGGATAGATGGCGAGAATCTTCAACTTGCGCTCCTTTTGCATTGCGGTGATGAGTTGCGACTCCTGCATCGCCTTTGTAATGTCGCGACACATTGGGCAACCAGGGTTGTTGATGTAGATAATCACGAAGTCGCTCTGCACCGAGTACATATCGCGCGTGCGCCCCGCAGCATCGGTGTAGCGGAAGTTATTAGCCTTGTGCCCGATGCGATTCTGCATTGCAAGTCGCAGGTCGTACTCTGGTGCAATCTTCTCGTACTTGTCGTAGTGATGCGATGCAATTTGCGCCTCGAGAACGGCAATGTAGAGTTCGTCGCTACGTACAGGCGAGTTCGGATCGTGCAGAACCTTATCCGAAAGCATTACGAAGTAGTCGAACATCTTTTTGGAGACGGATGCCTTCTGCATCAACTTGCGGATAGGCTCCTGGTCGGTTGCGCCAACAAACTGCGAAACATATAGCGCGTATGTGCGCAACATCTCGATGGTGTCCGCTTTGGTGGTGTAGAGCGTGTCGGCAAAGTCGAACTTATCCCAGAAGTGGTCGCGCATATAGGCATTTAGCTCCCCGGGTGCCACCTGAGCGGGTACGTTCACATAGCGAAATCGATAGCTCTTTGGCTTCTCGGCAGGTTTATGCTTCTGCGCGCATCCCGATAGC
>JAZQWU010000087.1:0-10299 GCA_045632505.1 Alistipes sp.
CACATCAACCCCGAGACCGGTTTGGCAGAGGTCGATGCTGATAAGTGTACCGCTTGTGGTGCTTGCGTTTCGGCTTGTCCTAAGGGCGTTATCGAGTTGCGTAAGAAGTGGCCTAAGAATCGCGCTATCTATGTATCGTGCGTATCGAAGGATAAGGGCCCTGCAACGATGAAGGCTTGCAAGGCAGGTTGTATCGGTTGCGGTAAATGTTCGAAGGTTTGCGAGTTCGGTGCTATCACCATCGAGAATAACCTCGCATTTATCGACTCTACAAAGTGTCGTTTGTGCCGTAAGTGTGTAGCAGAGTGTCCTACCGGAGCAATCAAGATGATTGGTCTTGCGCCACTCCCTCCAAAAACGGAAAACGGAGAACGGAAAGCGGGAAACTAAAAACTAATAAATAAATACCTTAAAAAGCCAATGGCCAATGGCTAATGGCTAAAAGCTAAAAGAGTATGAAAACTTTTCCAATTGGCGGAGTTCATCCGTCAGATAATAAAAAGTGGAGCAAGGCGAAGGCAATCGAAAAGATGGAGTTGCCCGATGTCGTGATGATTCCACTTGCACAACATATCGGAGCACCTGCTACCGCTATCGTTGCCAAAGGCGATGCGGTGAAGGTGGGACAGAAGATTGCCGAGGCTACGGGCTTTATGTCGGCAAATATCCACGCTCCGATTTCGGGTACTGTAACTTCGGTTGATTTGCAACCTAATGGTCAGGGCTTGCGCCAGATGATGATTTCAATCAAGCGCGACGGTGACGAGTGGGCTGAGGGCATCGACCTCTCGACCGACCTTGTCAAGGAGTGCAACCTTTCGTCAGCCGAGATTATCGCTCGCATCAAGGAGGCAGGTATCGTAGGTATGGGTGGTGCTACCTTCCCAACCCACGTCAAACTCTCTATCCCCGAGGGCAAGAAGGCTGAGATACTTATCATTAATGGCGTCGAGTGTGAGCCTTACCTCACGTCGGACTATCGCACAATGTTGGAGCGTGGCGAGCAGTTGCTCGTTGGTACTTCAATATTGATGAAGGCGGTATCGGTTGAGAAGGCAGTTATTGGCGTTGAGAACAACAAACCAGACGCTATCGCGCACCTCCGCGAGTTGGCAAAGGCGTACAACGGTATCGAGATTAAGGCTCTCAAGACTATGTATCCACAGGGTGGTGAGAAGCAACTTATCGCAGCCGTAACGGGTCGTGAGGTGCCAGCTCCGCCAGCATTGCCTATCGACGTAGGTGCAGTGGTTTGCAACGCTTCGACTGCAGTGGCGGTCTACGAGGCTGTGCAGAAGAATAAGCCTTTGGTTGAGCGCGTAGTGACCGTTACCGGTAAGTCGGTTAAGGATACAAAGAACCTCTTGACTCGCTTCGGAACTCCAGTTTTGGCACTCGTTGAGAAGTGCGGCGGTCTGCCAGAGGGTGACAATCGCGTCTTGAACGGAGGTCCTATGATGGGACGCCCAATGTCGAACTTGGCTTCGCCGGTGATGAAGGGTTGCTCGGGTATCACCGTTTTGAGTGGCGCAGAGGCGTTGCGTGGTGAGCCGTCGGCTTGTATCAAGTGTGCAAAGTGTGTTGAGGCTTGCCCTATGGGCTTGGAGCCTTACTACCTCGCCAAGCAGTCAAAGCGCAAGGCTTGGGACGACGTAGAGAAGAATGATATCGTAAGTTGTATTGAGTGCGGTTGTTGCCAGTACACTTGCCCTGCAAACCTTCCGTTGTTGGATTGGGTACGCCTCGGCAAGCAGTCGGTGATGGGTATTATCCGCGCTCGTAACGCAAAGAAATAAAGGAGAAAAAGATATGGCAAACAGAACTATTGTAGCCTCGGCTCCTCACATCCATAGCTCGTTGTCGACCACAAAGTTGATGGGCGACGTGATTATCGCCTTGTTGCCAGCGTTGGCGGTGTCGGTATATGTTTATGGCTGGGGCGTCTTGGCAATTGCAGCAGTTTCGATTAGCTGTTGCGTGCTTTTCGAAGCGTTGATTCAGAAATTCTTGGTAAAGGGCAAGCAGACCGTAACAAACCTTTCGGCTGTAGTTACAGGTTTGTTGTTGGCGATGAATATGCCAGCAAATATTCCATTGTGGGTAGTTGCTGTGGGCGCGTTGGTGGCTATCGGTGTTGCGAAGATGCCTTTCGGTGGTCTTGGTAAAAATCCGTTCAACCCAGCAATCGTAGCGCGTGTATTCCTCTTGATTGCTTACCCAGTGCAGATGACCTCGTTCGCAACCCCTTCGGTTGAGGGCTTTGTCGATGCCTATTCGGGTGCAACTCCGTTGGCTGCAGCAAAGGCTGCCTTGTTTAATGGTCAGTTGGGCGATGTAGTAGCAAACTACGATGTCCTCGGAATGTTCGTGGGCAATATGGCTGGCTCGTTCGGTGAGATTGCAACCTTGGCGTTGTTGCTTGGCTTCGCCTACTTGTTGGTACGTCGCGTTATCACTTGGCATATTCCGGTGTCGATTTTCGCAACTGTAGCAGTGTTCGCTGCTATCTATGGCGCATTCTCATTCGACACTCCACACCTCGCTTCGAACTTCGCGTTGTTCCACCTCTTGAGCGGTGGAGTAGTGTTGGGTGCAGTCTTTATGGCTACCGACTACGTTACTTCGCCAATGACTACTAAGGGTATGGTTATCTACGGTATCGGCATCGGTGCGTTGACAATGATTATCCGCTTGTGGGGTGCATATCCCGAGGGTATGTCGTTCGCAATCCTCATTATGAACGCCGTAGTACCTCTTATTAATAAGTATATCAAACCACGCCGTTTCGGTGCTAAAAAGTAGGAGGGCAAGGATATGAAGAGTTCATTGAAAAATATGGTTTTGGTGCTTTTCTGCATCACCCTCATCTCGTCGGCTTGCGTGGGTTTGGTGAATATGATTACCGTAGAGCCTATCGCAAAGGCTAAGGAGGCAGCCGTTAAGGCTGCTTTGGCAGAGGTGTTGCCAGAGTTCGACGCAACCGAGAAGAGCGAGCATACTGCAGACGAGTTGCAGATTATCGCTTACAAGGCTACCAAGGGCGGCGAGATTGTAGGCTACGCTATCGAGTCGTCTACGAAGAACGGCTTTAGCGGCTTGGTACGCTTGATGGTCGGTTTCGATACGAAGGGTACTATTTTGAACGTAAATGTGTTGGAGCAGGCTGAGACTCCAGGCTTGGGTGCTAAGATGACTGAAGAGGGCAATCCTCTCTTGGCAAGCATTCAGGGCAAGGAGGCTCCGAAGACCAACCTCACCGTAAAGAAGGATGGTGGCGATGTCGATGCCTTGACCGCAGCGACCATCTCGTCGCGTGCATACGCCGAGGCTGTGGCTCGTGCCTACTCGGTATTCAAGGTCGTAGCTGGCTGGGAGAGCGATGTCCAGGCAACTACAGGTGCAACACAAACAAAGAAGGAGGAGTAATTATGGCAAATAAAGTAACTATGTTCCTTAAGGAGAAGCTTCTGCTCACTTGGCGCGGAGTCATCAAGGAGAACCCAACCTTTGTTTTGGTGTTGGGTATGTGTCCTACACTCGGAACTACCACCTCAGCTGAGAATGGCTTTGGTATGGGTGTAGCAACTATGGCGGTGTTGATTATGTCGAACATCGTAATTTCGCTCATTAAGAATGTTATTCCAGACAAGGTGCGCATCCCTGCGTTTATCGTGGTTATCGCATCGTTCGTGACTGTTATTCAGATGTTGATGCAGGCATTCGTACCTTCGCTCTACGCATCGCTCGGAGTCTTTATTCCGCTTATCGTTGTGAACTGCATCATCCTCGGTCGTGCTGAGGCTTTTGCATCGAAGAATGGCGCTCTCGACTCGGCTCTTGATGGCGTGGGTATCGGCTTGGGCTTTACGCTTTCGCTCACCGTTATTGGTGCAGTACGCGAGGTGTTGGGTAGTGGCGCAATCTTCGGTTACGATCTCGGTTGTGGCGACTATATGCCGTTGGTATTTGTCCTCGCTCCGGGAGCATTCCTTGTATTGGGCTTCTTGATGGTATTGTTCAACAAATTCTTAAAGAAATAGGGCTATGGAGACAACATATTTTGCAATTATCATTGGTTCGATATTCGTAAATAATATCGTACTCTCGCAGTTCCTCGGCATCTGCCCATTCCTCGGCGTATCGTCGAAGGTTGAGACTTCGATGGGTATGGGTGCTGCCGTAACTTTCGTTATGGCGTTGTCGGCAATTGTGACTTGGTTGATTCAGACCTACGTTCTCGTGCCACTTGGCATCGAGTATATGCAGACCATCGTCTTCATCCTCGTTATTGCTGCGTTGGTGCAGATGGTGGAGATTGTCTTGAAGAAGGTATCGCCATCGTTGTATCAGGCACTCGGAATCTTCCTGCCGTTGATTACCACCAACTGCGCAGTGCTTGGTGTAGCGATTCTGATGATTCAGAAGGAGTTTTCGTTGTTGCAGGGCGTAGTATATAACGTTTCGATTGCGTTGGGCTTCGCGTTGGCATTGGTAATCTTTGCTGGTTTGCGCGAGCGCATCGAGTTCGAGGAGGCTCCAAAGGCATTCCAGGGCGTACCGATTGCCTTGATCACAGCATCTATCCTCGCAATGGCATTTATGGGATTTTCAGGTCTTGTATAACACAAGTCCAGAAAATCCAGTGTGTTACAAAATACCCATCCTCAACGAGGATGGGTATTTTTGCGCGGTAGATTATGGCGTCGGGCTTGTAGCCCTCTATGGCGTCACACCTTTGGTGCTCTTTGGCGTCGGACTTGCTGTCCTCTATGGCGCGCGCCATAAAGCGGTCGTTAGACTGCACCGCCATAAAAGAGGCTTGCCTCTGCCGTCATAGAGCCAACTTGGTTGGCGACGTTATGCTTGCCTCGCGCCTCCTAAAAAAAAATGGTCGAGAGTTTCTCGACCATCTTTTTTTACTTCTCAATTATAGAGCGGATGTTTTGAATCAGCATCGACACTGCGACGGAGTTGAAACCGCCCTCGGGGATTATGACATCGGCATATCGTTTCGATGGCTCAACGAACTGCTCGTGCATCGGCTTTACCGTAGTGGTGTACTGCGAGATTACTGACTCCATCGAGCGACCGCGCTCGCGTACGTCGCGCAAGATGCGACGCGCCAAACGAACATCGGCATCGGTATCTACGAATACCTTAATGTCCATAATGTTGCGTAACTCCTCGTTCTCGAAGATGAGGATGCCATCAACAATGATAACCTTCGACGGCTCAATTCTCAAGGTCTCCTCTGCGCGGTTATGCTCCACGAACGAGTAAGTAGGACAATCTACCGCCTTACCCTCCTTCAAAGCCTTGATATGCTCGACCATAAGCCAGGTGTCGAACGCATCTGGGTGGTCGTAGTTGAGCTTTGTGCGCTCCTCGTATGAGAGTTCGGGGTGCGCCTTATAGTAGAAGTCGTGGCAAATAGTTGCAACGTCATCATTCTTGAATGCCTCCTGCAAACGCTTTACAAGAGTACTCTTACCCGAGCCTGTGCCACCTGCGACACCGATTACGACTACGTCTTTCATAACTGAAAACTGAAAACTGAAATCGGAAAACTAAAAAATATAAAAACGGAGAGAGAAATTGGAATAGTTTTCCGTTTTCCGCTCTCCGTTTTCCGTTTGTTACGCGTCAATATTTGCGTACGAAGCGTTCTCCTCGATAAACTCGCGTCGTGGAGCAACCTCGTCACCCATCAACATCGAGAATACTCGGTCAGCCTCGGCTGCGTTCTCGATAGTTACCTGGCGGAGGAGACGAGTCTCAGGATTCATTGTGGTATCCCACAACTGCTGCTCGCTCATCTCTCCAAGACCTTTGTAACGCTGCACCTGAGCACCCTTGCCGAGCTCTGCGATGTGACCCTCGCGCTCTGCCTCGGTCCAGCAGTAGAACTCCTTATTGCCCTTGTAAACGCGATATAATGGTGGGGTAGCGATATATACGTGGCCATTCTCCACCAACTCCTTCATCTTACGGAAGAAGAATGTAAGCATAAGTGTCGAGATGTGAGCACCGTCGACATCGGCATCGGTCATAATGATAACCTTGTCATAGCGGAGCTTCTCGAGGTTCAATGCCTTCGAATCCTCTGGAGTACCGATTGTAACACCGAGAGCGATAAACATATTCTTAATCTCCTCGTTGTCCCACATCTTGTGCTCGAGAGCCTTCTCTACGTTCAAGATCTTACCGCGAAGTGGCATAATAGCCTGGAAGTTACGGTCACGACCCTGCTTTGCAGTACCACCCGCCGAATCTCCCTCGACGAAGAAGATCTCAGCAATCGAACGGTCGCGCGACGAGCAGTCCGACAACTTACCAGGAAGACCTGCACCCGCAAGCGGACTCTTGCGCTGAACTGACTCACGCGCCTGACGTGCTGCGTGACGCGCTGTAGCAGCCAAGATTACCTTCTGCACGATAGCCTTAGCATCCTTTGGATTCTCCTCCAAGTAGTTGCTCAAAGCCTCCGACATAGCGCCATCCACAGCGGCAGCAACCTCGTCGTTACCGAGCTTAGTCTTGGTCTGGCCCTCGAACTGAGGCTCTGCAACCTTAACCGATACTACAGCGGTCAAACCCTCGCGGAAGTCATCACCGCTAATCTCGAACTTAATCTTCGAGAGCATACCCGACTCATCAGCGTAACGCTTCAATGTACGAGTCAATGCTCGACGGAAACCTGTGAGGTGAGTACCACCCTCTATGGTGTTGATGTTGTTTACGTATGAGTGAACATTCTCCGAAAACGAGTTGTTGTACTGCATAGCAACCTCAACTGGAATGCCGTTCTTCTCCGAGTCGAGATAGATGATGTTCTCGATAATCTTCTCACCACGCGACTTGTCGAGGTACTGAACGAACTCCTGCAAACCATTCTCCGAGTAGAAACGCTCCGAGCGTGGCTCACCAGTTGTCTCGTCCTTGTCGCGCATATCGGTGATGGTGAGTGCGATGCCCTTGTTCAAGAACGCCAACTCGCGCAAACGAGCAGCAAGAATCTCATAACGATATGTTGTTGTGAGGGTGAAGATCTCTGCATCTGGCTTGAAGGTTACGGTTGTACCGCGGTCCTCGCAATCGCCAACGATCTCAACTTGTGAAGTTGGCTTACCCTTGCTGTAGGTCTGCTTGTAAATCTTGCCACCACGGTGTACCTCAGCGATGAGAAGTGTCGAGAGCGCATTCACACACGATACACCCACACCGTGCAAACCACCTGATACCTTGTAGCTGCCCTTGTCGAACTTACCACCGGCGTGGAGTACTGTCAATACAACCTCCAAAGCCGACTTACCCTCCTTCTCGTGGAAGTCGGTAGGAATACCACGACCGTTGTCGCGTACGCTAATTGAGTTGTCCTCGTTGATGGTTACGTAGATGTCGTTACAGTGGCCAGCCAACGCCTCGTCAATCGAGTTATCTACAACCTCATAAACAAGATGGTGCAATCCTTTCTCTCCTACATCACCGATGTACATTGCAGGACGCTTACGCACTGCCTCCAAACCCTCCAAAACTTGGATGTTGGACGCTGAGTACTCTTCCTCTTGTCCTTTCTTCAAAATTTCTGTTTCGTTGCTCATATTGTTGTTTTAAAATTTATTTTTCCAAACCTTGTATCTAAGCGTGCGCACGCGCGCGCGTTTAACTGCGCAAAGATAGAACTTTTTTTTTGAATTTCCAACTCTAAATCGCAGATTTAGCACCAATAAGTTCCTCGATGTTCACTTCGCGTATCGTTCCGTGCACAAAAAGAAGCGTTCTCGACGGATAACTCTCGATGAGTGAGGTGTTGTGGGTCGACATCACGATAGCCGTTCCTTTGGCTGCAATTTCGTGAAATAGGCGTACAATACCCTCTGCAGTCAATGGGTCAAGGTTTACGGTAGGCTCGTCGGCAAGGATTACATCTGGCGAGTTTAAGAGTGCGCGAGCGATGGTGAGTCGCTGACGCTCTCCACCCGAGAGTTCGAATGGCATCTTCTCTCCCTTATCCTGCAATCCCACGAGTGTCAAGACCTCCTCGATGCGATGTTCTATCGCGCCTTTGCCGTTCCAACCCGTAGCCTTGAGTGCGACGAGCAGATTGTCGTGAACGTTTCGGTCCGAGAGGAGTATCAGCTCCTGGAATACCATACCGACCTTGCGACGCAAGTAGGGTATTTTGCTCGATTTGAGATTGGCGAGATCGAACTCCGCAATCGTACCTTCGCCCTCCACCAGAGGCAACTCTCCGTAGAAGGTTTTTAGCAGTGACGACTTTCCGCTGCCGACGCGACCAATGAGGTAGACAACCTCTCCTGCCGAAATCTCCAAATCGATATTCGACAACACCTTTTCGCCCGCCTTCTCGCGAGTCTTTGGGGTGAGTGTAATGTTCGGGTTCTCAGCGTGATAAATGCCAGCGCCTTGCAGTTTTACGACAATCTTCTTCTCCATCTTCTCAAATGCGAAATTAACGGAGTAAAGATACGAAAAAAAACGGAAAACTAAAAGCGGAAAACGGAAAACTTTCAAATTTTCGTGGGGTAGAGTACAGCGAGTCGTCAAAACTACTATCTTTGTCGTCAGATTGAGAATTGTGAAGATGAATAAGTCGATATTTGGACATCTTGCCTGCTTTACGGCATACCTTATTTTTGGTCTCAACATCGTGGTGTGCAAGGACCTAACTTCGAGTAGCGACATCTCGCCACTCGCGTTGTTTGCCTTTCGCTCCATTGGTGCTGGTTCTCTATTTTGGATTATCTCGCTTTTTCGTCCGAAGGAGCGCGTTGAGCGACGCGACTTGCCGAAGATTTTTGCCGCTTCGGTACTCGGATTCTTCTTTACGCAGATGTCGTTCCTGGTGGCTATTTCGCGCATCACTCCGATGGATTGCTCGATAGTGGCATCGCTCTCTCCGTTGTATACGATGTTTATCGCTGCCTATGTACTGAAAGAGCCTCTCTCGGCGCAGAAAATCGGTGGCGTAGTGCTTAGTCTTTGTGGCGTTATCTATCTGATACTCAATAGTACTACCGCCTCGTCGGGCGTGGTGCAGACAACGCCGTTGGGTGTGTTGCTGATAGTCGTGAATTCGCTCTGCTTCTCGCTCTATTTGGGCATCTTCAAACCTATTATTGGTAAGTATTCGGTCATCACTTTTATGAAGTGGATTTTCCTATTTTCCTCTATTATGAGTCTGCCGTTTACCTTTGGCGAGATTGCGAAAATCAACTTTGCGGAGTTGCCCGTTTCCTATCTTGCGGAACTCGCATTCTTGATTGTCTGCGCAACGTTTGTCACCTATTTCCTTATACCAATTGGACAGAAGTTGTTGCGCCCAACACTCGTTAGTATGTACACCTATGTGCAACCTATAGTTGCGATTGTCGTAAGTATTTATGTAGGTATGGATACCTTGACCTTGCCTAAGGTGCTCGCCGCCGTTACCGTTTTCGCTGGCGTCATCATTGTCTCCCGCTCCCGCCAGAAAGCGTAAGAACGGAAAGGTGAAAACTGAAAACGAGGGTCAAGTTAAATGCTTGACTCTTTTTTTTGAGGATATTAGAGGTCCTTTGTGTTTCCTCCAATACCACCACAATCCTTAATTACCTTATCTCTTCGCTCCTCTGAATTTGAGAGTCGAGCGGTCGCAGCAGGTTTGAGCAGAGCAAAAGATGGGAGATAGATATTAAAACCGTAGGTTTTGAAGATTAATCTTCGTAAGTTGCGAAGCAACAATGGCTATCTCACAACTTGCAGACAACTCTGCCACACCGCCACCGACTGAACGACCGAGCCGCCGAAACAAAAAAAAGACGGCCGAAACCGTCTTTTGTTATTTTTGAGGGGTATTTTACCCCTTCAAAAGTGGAGGTGGCGAGAGTCGAACTCGCGTCCAAACAAGGAGCCCGAAGGCTTTCTACACGCTTAGTTGTCACTTAGTCCTTCTCCGAGAGCCAGGCAGACAACCGCCAAACTCAAGGCCCAGCCCCTAAATTTCGCACGATAACCGAGGCACATATCGCACTATCTTCAAATGATTGATACCCCGTATGAAAGACTATTAAGAAGCGGAACAGCCCTTCGGGATACTCGTCGTCCGACAAGCCTTGTGTCGGTCGATTAAGCTAATTTTCCTTGAAAATTAAGCAGCGAGTGCATAGCTATTATTGCCATTTGTAGTTCGAGTGTTCCGATTTACGAGAGCCCACACAATTCTCGGCGTGCTTACCATCAAACTCTACCTGCTGTCAAAACCGGTCACCCCCATAGTTTCCGGTGCAGTCACAAGTA
>JAZQWU010000088.1:0-7393 GCA_045632505.1 Alistipes sp.
ACAAGCTCAGGAGGTAACTGGGTAAACGAAGGAAAATTGGTCTTCACTGGCGAGACTGTTACTCATCGTTTGATTTTAGGAGGATACGTTGGTGCTACAGACAAACCTTTCCTTGGTGGAGCTAACACAATCTATAACTTCGGCGATATCGAGTGTACTGGTAAGATTAACACATCTAAGAACAATCGTGTAGGTGGACTCTTTGGTCAGACAAACTCTTCGTTCAACAACGTACACGTATTCTGCAACATCAAGACTGCAGGTTATAGCGATGTAGGTATACTTACTGGTTGTACTCGCGCAGGAAATGTTGTCTCTACAAACTGCTCAGCAGGAGGTACTATCTGCTTCGAGAGTGAGGATAACTACAATGCTGATGGCGATCTCGTAGGCACAAAAGACAAAATTATCCGTCTTGCCGAGGATAACTACTTCGACTACCTCTATGGTAAGAAAGTTGATTGGGCAACGATTGAGAACATAGAGCCGTATGACGGATGTAAGTTCCTCTCGGCAAAGCCTACACTCTAATGAATAACCCTTAAAAAACGACATTGACTTATGAAATATACAAAACCTGAATTTGAGATTTTTGAGGTAGCCGTCGAGGGCGGCTACGGCAATAGCACTCTCCTTCCAGGCTTCGGTGCCGAAGAGGACGAACTTACGTACTAACTCTCATTGAGAGTTAAGAACGGAGAGTCGAGCATCAATATTGATGCTCGACTCTTATTTTTTTGCGCGGTTATAAGGGCGATTAAGGGATATTAAAGGTGGTTAAAGGTTCTTGAGGGAGCGCGAAAAAAATCCATTAACAACCCTTAATAACCTTTAATCTCCTTTAACAACCTTAAAGTCTATTTCATTGATTTCCAGATTCGCGTCAGTCCTGCGCGGGAGAGAGGGGTTGCGGAAAATTTCTCGGCAAACTCCGATTCCGAGAGCGACATCCAATCTTGCGGTGAGAGTTCTACTGGATTAAATAGGGGCGCAAATTTCTCGTTCTTCGCGTATGGTGCTTTGCGATTATATGGGCAGACGCTCTGGCACTCGTCACAACCGAAAATCCACCCATTTAGGGGCAATTCTGCACCTTCGCGCTCACGTTCGATAGTGGCACACGAGATGCAACGCGAAGTGTCGATATGTCGCTCTTTAATAGCACCATTAGGACAAGCCTCAACACATCGGCGACACTCGCCACACCCCACCGTTTCGAGTGGCGAATCGTACTCGTCACACTCGGCAGTCATCACAATCTCGCCCAGCAGCACAAACGAGCCATACTCGGGCGTTACGAGCAACGACTGGCGACCAATCCATCCGAGTCCAGCCTCAACCGCATATCGTTTCTCGAAGATAGGGGCAGAATCGACAAAGCAACGTGCCGAGAAATCGGCATCTACAGCCTTGAGTCGCTTGCACAACTCGAACAACATCTGCTTGATTGTAGTGTGATAATCGGTAGTGCAGGCATAGGATGCAACCTTCGCACGATGATCGTCGGGATAGCCATCGCTCGCCCTATTTTTGTATGATACGGCACACACAATAACACTTTTTGCACCCTCGACAAGCATCTTCGCATCGGCTCGACAGGCGATATTCCTTTTCAGATAGTCCAACGAGGAGGCATACCCCTCCTCAATCCACCCCTCAAAGAAGTGTCTATCTTGCTCAAGCACACAACATTGCGCGACGCCACAGAGGTCAAAACCAACCTCGTGTGCGAGTGTCTTTATTTGTGCTAAATTGAACATCGCTCTGTAAATTTTCGTACAAATATACATTTATTTAGGAAAAAAATCATATTTTTGCAATCGATATTGGTGGGAAAAATTTGCCATTTCGTTGAAATTGCAACCCATCAGCAATACTAACTTATTTTTTAACTACTTTATGAAGTTGAATACACTTTACGAAATTCTGAACAATAGTGTGAAGAATTTTTCGGAGCGTATAGCCTTTTCATTGTGGAGAGGCGCGAGCTACACCTATAAGCAGGTGGGCGAAAAGGTAGCCGAGGTACAAGAGTTGCTCCGCTCGGCAGGATTGAAGAAGGGCGATAAGGTCGTCTTGCTGAGTAGCAATATGCCTAACTGGGGTGTTTGCTACTTTGCTATTACTACAGGTGGCTACACAGTAGTTCCTGTATTGCCAGATTTCACCTCGGCAGACCTCGACCGCATCGTTGAGCACTCTGAGGCTAAGGCTATGTGCGTATCGGACAAGCTCTTCACCAAGATCTCGAAGGAGGTTTCGGCGAAGTTGAACATCATCATCCGCACCAAGAACCTCTCAGTTCTCTCGCAGAACGTGAAGGAGGAGGGCGAGTTGACCATCCCACAGCCTGAGGATTTGGCAGCAATCATCTACACATCGGGTACTACATCGCAGCCTAAGGGCGTAATGCTCACGCACTACAACCTCGCATCGCAGATGTGGTTGATTGACCCGTTATTCCTTGTGCGTGAGGACGATATATTCCTCTCGGTGTTGCCTATGGCTCACACCTACGAGTGTACGCTCGGACTGATTCTCGCATTCTATCACGGCTCGCACGTGGTATATCTCGACAAGGCTCCTACCGTATCGGTATTGTTGCCTGCGTTGGCTGAGGTGCGCCCTACAATTATGCTCACCGTGCCACTCATCATCGAGAAGATTTTCAAGGGCAAGGTAAAGAAGACCTTTACTTCGAATGCCTTTATGAACGCCCTCTATGGCGTAGGTTTCATTCGTCGTTACTTGCACCGCATCGCTGGTAAGAAGTTGACAAAGACCTTTGGTGGTCGCATCCGCTTCTTTGGCATCGGAGGCTCGAAACTCGATGGAGAGGTTGAGCAATTCTTGCTCGATGCAAACTTCATCTATGATGTCGGTTATGGTCTAACCGAAACAGCACCACTCATCGCAGGTATGGTGGATGGAATGTTGCGACACGGCTCTACAGGCCCTATTTTGAAGGGTATTGAATATCGCCTGGAGAATGTTGACGAAAACACTGGCATTGGCGAGTTGGTTGTAAAGAGTCCTTCGCAGATGCAGGGCTACTACAAGAACCCTGAGGCTACTGCTGCAGCATTCACCGAGGATGGTTTCTTCCGCACGGGTGACCTCTGTTGCTTTGACGAGGATGGATGGCTATATATCAAAGGCCGTTCTAAGAATATGATTCTTGGTCCAAGTGGCGAGAACATCTACCCTGAGGATATCGAGAACGTATTGAACTCGCACGTCTTCATCTCGGAGTCACTCGTAACCGAGGAGGAGGGTAAGTTGGTGGCGTTGGTACACTTCGACACCGAGGCTATTGAGGCAAAATATGCCGAGATGGTTGAGACTTGGCACAAGAAGAAGCACGAGTTCGACCTCTTCAAGGAGGACTTGATGCGCGAGATCAAACAGTATGTAAATGAGCGCGTTAACCGCTACTCGAAGATTTCGGAAGTTGTCGAGGAGGAGCAGGAGTTTGAGAAGACTGCTACCAAGAAGATTCGCCGATTTCTTTACAACGGTAAGGGCAAGAAAACCGAGCAGAAATAATCGAATTCCTAAATAGATGGAGAGGGTAGTCTTTGCGACCACCCTCTCTTCTTATACCCCTACCCTAATATCCCTAACGTCTCTAAAGCCTCTGACGACCCTAACGCCTCTAATCAAAATATTTTTAATTTTTAATTAAAAAATGTAGACTTTTTCCTATCTTTGTGCGTTTATAGTGATAAACAGACGAAAATTATGGAACAAAATATATTTAAGCGTTGGAATCGTATTGTCGGCTGGGCGGTGTTTGCCGTTGCAGCATTGACATATCTGCTGACAATCGAGCCATCCTCATCACTCTGGGACTGTGGCGAGTTTGTTGCCACATCATACAAATTGGAGGTAGGACACCCTCCTGGAGCACCGCTCTTTATGCTCTTGGCGCGCATCGCTACGATGTTTGCCCCATCGAGCTACTATGTGCCACATATGGTAAACGGAATGAATGCATTGGCAAGTGCCTTCTGCATCCTTTTCCTCTTTTGGACAATCACCCACATCGCACGCCGCCTCTTCACCCGCGAGGGTAAGGCGCTCACTTTGGCAAATGCCATTGCAGTGCTCGGAGCGGGTGCAGTAGGCGCATTGGCATACACCTTCACCGATACCTTCTGGTTCTCGGCAGTCGAGGGCGAGGTATACGCACTCTCGTCTATGTTCACCGCATTGGTTGTGTGGTTGATGTGTCGTTGGGAGGAGGAGGCCAACGAGCCTCACTCGGCACGCTGGATTATCCTTATCGCCTACTTGATGGGATTGTCTATCGGTGTGCATATCCTCAACTTGCTGACCATCCCTGCGTTGGTATTCATCTACTACTTCCGCAAGTACAAGAGCGTCTCGACAAAGGGTTTGCTCTTGGTGACACTCTTGGCGTGTGCCATTTTGCTTGTCATCAACGGCATCATCATCCCTTACACCGTACACTTCGGTGCAATGGTTGATGTCTTCTTCGTGAATTCGTTGGGCTTGCCAGTGAATACTGGTATCGTAGTATTTGCCTTTACACTCTTTGGTGCGCTTGGCGCAGCAATCTACTACACCCACCGCAATGGCAAGCGACTTTGGAACTTGGTGGCAGTCTGCGTAACAATGATTATGCTCGGTTTCTCGTCGTACGCCTCGGTTACGATTCGTGCTGCGGTGAATCCACCAATGAACTCGAACAACCCCGACAACCCTACGGCGTTGCTCTCGATGCTCAACCGCGACCAGTATGGTAACCGCCCGTTGCTCTATGGTGCATCATACGCGGCTCCGGTCGAGGACTACACCGTAAAGGAGTTCTACCACTACAATGCCGAGAAGAAGCAGTATGAAAAGCGCACAACCGTAGACGACTACGTATATCCAGATAAGTTTATGCACCTCTTCCCACGTATGTGGAACTATATGAAGAAGGAGCAGGACTACAAGCCTTGGGCTGCATATCGCACAAAGATGGACTTCGTACGCGACGAGCAGGGCAACATTCTCTACGACGAGAGTGGTCGCCCACAGCGTGCCGAGGTGTTGGATTTCGGTCGTAAGGTTACCTACTACGATGGCGAGCGCGCTCGCACCATCATTGAGCCAACCTTCGCGGAGAACTTGAACTACTTCTTCTCCTATCAGCTCAACTATATGTATTGGCGCTACTTCCTCTGGAACTTCGTTGGTCGCCAAGACGACATTCAGGCTGATGAGGTGACCATCACCAACGGCAACTGGCTCACAGGTATCAAGTTTATCGATTCGGCATACCTCGGTCCGCAGGAGAATCTCCCACGCGAGATGGAGAACAACAAGGCACGCAACACCTACTTCTTGTTGCCATTCTTGTTGGGCATCATTGGACTCATCTACCAACTCAACCGCGACCCACGCAACTTCACCGTAGTGATGTGGTTGTTCGTAATGATGGGTATTGCGTTAGTTGTCTACTTCAACTCGTCGCCTGGCGAGGTGCGTGAGCGCGACTATGTATATGTCGGTTCATTCTACGCCTTCTCGATGTGGATTGGCTTGGGCGTATTGGCACTCTACGAGTTCCTCGCCAAGGTTATCCGCAAGAACGAGAAGTCGGCAGCCATCGCCGCAGTTGCAGTGGCATTGGTTGTGCCGGGCATTCTCTGTGCCGAGAACTGGGACGACCACGACCGTTCGCACCGCACTATGGCTCGCGACTTGGGCTACAACTACCTCTCCTCTATCGTAGAGAAGGAGGGCGTGAGTCCAATCATCGTGAACTATGGCGACAACGACACCTTCCCATTGTGGTTCAATCAGGAGGTAGATGGCGTACGCACCGATGTTCGCATTATGAACTCGAGCTACCTCGATGGCGAGTGGTACGTAGACGAGATGAAGTGTAAGGCGAACGATGCGGAGGGTATTCCGTTCTCGTTGCCAAGTCACAAATACACCTTCGTAAACGACTGGATTCCAGTAAACACCAATGTCAGCGACGTGGTGGATGCCAAGCAAGCAATGACCTTTGTTCGTAGCGACGACGCTCGCACAAAGATGGACTTGGGCTATGGCGAGCCAGCCGACTACATCCCAACAAAGCGCATCGCACTCCCAGTGGACAAGGAGGCTGCTATCGCTTCGGGCATCGTAGCAGAGAAGGACCGCGACCTTATGGTCGACACCGTATATATCGACATCAACGCCACCTCGTTGTCGCGTTCGGAATTGATGCTCCTGGATATGTTGGCGCACTTCGACTGGAAGCGTCCTATCTACTTCACTCAGGTCTACGTCTTGCAGAAGTTCGGTTTGTTGGACTACTTGCAGTTCGATGGTTATGCGTATCGCTTTGTGCCAATTCTCACGCCGTACAAGGATTCGTGGAGCATTGGTCGCATCGATGCCGACTACGCCTACGACAAGTTGATGAATACAATGCGCTACGGCAATTTGAACAATCCGAAGGTCTATGTCGACTACTTCACACAGTACAACTTGCAGGTTTCGCGTGCAAGAGAGGCTTTTGCTCGCGTTGCTCGTGAATATATCAAGCAGGGCAATGCCAAGCGTGCCGAGGAGTTGCTCGACAGAGGTTTGGCAGTGTTGCCAATTACCCAGCTTCGCTTCACCGAGGCTAACACCTACCCATTCATCGAGTGTTACTACGATCTCGGCTTGAACGAGAAGGGCGATGCGCTGCTGTTGGCGTATGGCGATAACCTGATTGACTACATCGAGTACTACTTGCAGTTCGAGGGCATCAAGGGAGACCTTGTGGCGGATATTATGTACGACAAGATGGACGAGTTGTCGCGCCTCTACTACCTCGCAGCCTACTACAACCGCGAGGATGTGGTCTATGGCATAAACGAATACTACCGCTCACTCGGAGCCGAGGATAAGGATTTGATTCTCACACAACGCGAGAAGGATTCGCTCGGCATCCAGGGAGCAGATAAAGCAAAGCTTTAATAAAGCTTCAATTGATAATTGATAATTGAAAATTGACAATTATTGGATTATCAATATAGTATAAAATTATATAAAAACAAAAAAACGACTTGTCGTTTTACCATAATTATCAATTGTCAACTGTAAATTGTCAATTCAAAAAACAAAATATATGGCTAAGTTACTTCTTTACAACACGCTCTCTCGCCGCAAGGAGGCGTTTGAGCCAATCAACGAAGGTCGTGTAGGTATGTATGTCTGCGGTCCTACCGTATATGGTGACCCACACCTCGGACACACCCGTCCTTCAATCACTTTCGACCTCTTGTTCCGCTACTTGAAGGCTGAGGGATATAAGGTGCGTTATGTGCGCAACATCACCGACGTAGGTCACCTCGAGCACGATGCCGACGAGGGCGAGGATAAGATCGCAAAGAAGGCTCGT
>JAZQWU010000089.1:0-2999 GCA_045632505.1 Alistipes sp.
CACTTCTCCTTTGCCTCGGGCGTAAGGTGTTGCTCGGCTACATAGGCAATATTGCCGTGACCGAAACCACTCCACGCCATTGCGCTCTGAACACCCATTGCTACAACGAGGCAGAGCATTAATGTAAGACGTTTCATTTTCATAATATAAAAGTTAGTGTTTATTTGATTGTTTCATTTAACAATGCCGCCAAACGGCAAGCTGCCTTGACATACAATTCGTAATTGACAACCTCCATACTCTTAAACTCCATATACGGAACACGAGCATCTGGTTTGCAAAATTCGAGATAGTAGGCTGCAATAGTTCCAACTTCAGTAGCCCAATCGTCCAGCGTTCCTTTTGAGTATTCGGCATATTTGTCGCCAATAAAAATCTCCATATCTTCAGCCCAATAGTTAGGCGAGAATAGAGGGAAACCTCCATCGAATTTCAGCCAAGAAGTTCTCCATTTATGCGTCTTAATCTGCACACTCTTAGGTCCCCACTCGCGCACCTGTGTTGTGTAAGAGAATGGTTTGTATGAGTGTGGATAGCCATCGAGGCGAACCTTCGCAACACTATGGAAATCGCAGATAAGATTGATAACTACGCGCAACGCTGTTCTAACCTCCTCTTTCGAGTGATTTTTGTGGTTGCGCACAACCTCCAAAGCCTTGTTTATTGCCTTGTATGAATCCTCTCCCTTTACGTTCTTTGGACGTAAGTTTTTATCGAGATGAAGGTCGTGAATATTGCGCGCCCCTTTCTTGAGTTTCTTCTGCTTCGCCAGCTCTTTCTCTGTATCGTAGAGGTAGTGAACATCATCCGAATAGTCGCTACCTAAGTGTTTCTTAACCACCTTCTTAGCCTTTGGCGAGAGATACTTCGATGCAACAATCACAACTGCCTCATCGCGCTGACGATGCCACGCATTAGCAACAAAAACAGATATAAGAAGAACAAATAATATTGATACTCTTTTCATAACAATCCCTCCTTTCTAATAGCTAAAGATTGTATTGAGCACGTACGCCAAACGATACGCCGCCATCATCGACATCTTGTCGGTCAAATCGCGCGCTGCCAACATCTGCTCCTCACTCATATCGGCAATGTCGTTTACCCCTTCGAGCATCTTATAACCGAGATGTCCAGCCTCGGCAAGGTCACGACCCCAATCCTCGAGCGTTCCACTCTGCCAAACCTTCACCTGCTTGCGCGAAACCTTATCGACATTCTTACCATAGTCCTCTAATTTCCAACCCTTGCGACCATAGGCTGGCACCCAATCCCAAAAGCCGTGGAATGTATTCTTCTTGCCATTTATCACCACAGGGCGATTGTTTACGTAGTGAGGATAGAGGTGCTTCGGGTAGTTGATGTGCGATGGGCAGTGCATATCAGCAACATAGTGCACCATATTCACAAGTCGCTGACGTACAAGCGAATCGGGCTGATTCTTATACTTACCCTCGCCCAACTCTGCCAAGGCATCGCGCAGATATCCCATACACTCACCCGGTGTCACGCCATAAGGTTTGCCATACTCGTCAAATGCCATATCGATGTTCTTACCATCAGCCTTCATCATCACAGAATGGCGAGCATTCACCGACTTGAACACATCTGCACCTTTCCAATAGTCCATCCACGAAGCATAGTACGGAAGGGTGTGTTTGAGGTAGTGACGACACATCTTCTTCGCCTTTGGCGTGAGGTGCTGCTCGGCAACATAGACCGAGCCTGCGTGGCAGAAACTACTCCACGCCTTTACGCTCTCTACCCCAAAACTAAAGATAAATGCAAGAGTAATAATCGCTAATTTCTTCATTTATCAGTCTATTTTGTAGCCTCGTTCAACAATGCTGCGAAGCGGAAACTTGCGCGCACCATCATCTCGTAATTCACATCCTCCAACTCGCTGAAAGCACCCGACTTCATCACGCAGTCGGGAGTGATTACGGCGAGATACGAAGCCGACTTGGCTCCAATAGTCTCAACCCACTCGTGCAGATTTCCCTGGGTATACTCCTTGAACTTGTCGCCCAAGCACAACTCCATATCCTCTGCCCACAATGCTGGTGAGAAACCTGTGTGACGGCTCGCGTACGAACTCCACATCGTAGACCACTTGTGCGCCTCCTTAGCATCGGTCTTGCTACCATACTCCCAACGCTGGCGGTAGAGTGCAAAATCGTGGTATGAGTGTTCTATGCCCTCGATACGATAGTGTGCAAAGTTGTGGATGTCGCAGACCAAATTCGCCGCGATACGCATCGCCTTTTTCACCTCGTCTGCGCTGTGCGACTTGTGGTTGCGGATAACCTCCAACGCGCTCTCCAACGCCTTCACGGCATCGTCGCCTTGGACTTCTGCGAGTTTAAGATTCTTGTCGAGATGAACGAAGTGAATCTCCTGAGAGTGAGTTGCCTCATTCTTCTTCTCGAGTGCGTAAAGATACTGAATATCATCACGATACGACTGACCGAAGTGGGCATCCATCAACGCTTTTGCCTGCGGAGTCATATACTTCACCGACATCAAGAAAATAGCCTCGTCGCAGCGTGGTGCCCACGCTTTCGACACCGATACGGTCAATGCAAAGACAAAAAACAAAAATATCTTTTTCATATCTTCCAAAATCTTTTGCTACTTACTCCTTGAAAATTGTATTTAAGAGGTGAGCCAAGCGGTAGGCACCCATCATAGCCGCCTCGTCAGCCAACTCCAACACCGCCTCGTTCTGCTCCTTGGTGAATGTCGCCAAGTCGCATCCGTGCGGAGTAATCTCGTTGGCACGATGAGCGCACTTGATGCAGTCGCGTCCCCAATCGTCGAGCGAGCCCTTCACCCACTTCTTCACCTGCTTTGGCGATACCTTATCCACCTCGGCAGCATACTGCTCAAAAGTCCAACCCTTACGCTGGAAAGATGGTGCGCCATCCCAGAATCCGTGGAGATTAGCACGCTTGCCATTGCGATAAATCTTACGCGAGCCAGCAGGATAGTCGTGGAGT
>JAZQWU010000090.1:0-1808 GCA_045632505.1 Alistipes sp.
GGTGTGATCTATATGTTGAAGCTCGGTCACATGATCGACGATAAGATGCACGCTCGTTCAATCGGTCCTTACTCGCTCATTACCCAGCAGCCACTCGGTGGTAAGGCACAGTTTGGTGGTCAGCGATTCGGAGAGATGGAGGTTTGGGCATTGGAGGGCTTCGGTGCTGCAAACATTCTCCAAGAGATCTTGACTGTTAAGTCTGATGACGTAATGGGTCGTGCTAAGGTTTACGAGGCTATCGTTAAGGGTGATAATCTTCCTAAGCCTGGAATTCCAGAGGCAATGAATGTATTGTTGCACGAGTTGCGCGGATTGGGACTTTCGGTAACACTCGAATAATAATATAAGTAGGTATAAAAGAAAAACTGTATAAGATTATGTCATTCAATAAAGACAATTCAAAGGGCGGTTACAACCGTATTTCGGTGAGCCTTGCATCTCCTGAGGAGATTTTGGCACAGTCGAGCGGTGAGGTCCTCAAACCTGAGACCATCAACTATCGTACCTACAAGCCGGAGCGTGACGGACTCTTCTGCGAGCGCATCTTTGGTCCTATGAAGGACTACGAGTGCCACTGCGGAAAGTACAAGCGTATCCGTTATAAGGGTATCGTCTGCGACCGATGCGGTGTAGAGGTTACCGAGAAGAAGGTGCGTCGCGAGCGTATGGGACACATCTCGTTGGTAGTGCCTGTGGTACACATTTGGTACTTCAAGTCGCTTCCTTCGAAGATCGGATATCTGTTGGGTATTCCATCGAAGAAGTTGGAGTCGATTATCTACTACGAGCGCTATGTTGTAGTTCAGGCAGGTGCTGCTGCTGAGCAGGGCATCGAGAAGTTGCAGACTTTGGCCGAGAAGGAGTACAGCGACATCGTGGCTGCACTTCCAAAGGGCAACCAGCAGCTTCCGAACGACGACCCTAACAAATTTATCGCAATGATGGGTGCCGAGGCAATCAAGATTCTCTTGCAGGAGGTAGATCTCGACACTATGTCATACAACTTGCGCGACCGCGCGTCGCGTGAGACTTCGCAGCAGCGTAAGAGCGAGTTGCTCAAACAGCTCAACGTTGTGGAGTCGTTCCGCGCATCGCAGGGCAAGAACCGTCCTGAGTGGATGGTACTCGATGTTGTGCCTGTAATTCCACCAGAGTTGCGTCCATTGGTACCACTCGATGGTGGTCGTTTTGCAACTTCGGATTTGAACGATTTGTATCGTCGTGTAATCATCCGTAACAACCGTCTTCGTCGTTTGATCGACATCAAGGCTCCTGAGGTTATTCTCCGTAACGAGAAGCGTATGTTGCAGGAGGCTGTTGACTCGTTGTTCGACAACTCGCGTAAGAGCAATGCCGTTAAGAACGAGAGCAATCGTTCGTTGAAGTCGTTGTCCGACTCGTCGAAGGGTAAGCAGGGACGTTTCCGTCAGAACTTGCTCGGTAAGCGTGTTGACTACTCGGCTCGTTCGGTTATCGTTGTAGGTCCTGAGTTGAAGATGCACGAGATGGGTATGCCGAAGGATATGGCTGCTGAGTTGTACAAGCCATTTATCATTCGCAAGCTCATCGAGCGTGGAATCGTTAAGACTGTTAAGTCGGCAAAGAAGATTATCGATCGTAAGGATCCGGTTATATGGGGCATTTTGGAGAATGTCATCAAGGGTCACCCTGTATTGATGAACCGTGCTCCAACCCTTCACCGTTTGGGTATTCAGGCGTTCCAGCCTAAGTTGATCGAGGGTAAGGCAATGCAGTTGCACCCACTCTCGTGTACAGCGTTCAACGCCGACTTCGACGGTGACCAG
>JAZQWU010000091.1:0-7668 GCA_045632505.1 Alistipes sp.
ACCTCATAGTTCTCGCAGTTTACAACGATGCTACCGCTAACCGAGCAGTGCTCAACGGTAGGGTAGTTGCCGGTTACTGCGGTGACAATCTTACGAGCCAAAGCACCTACTGTTGGAAGCTCTGTTTCGTTGATGTTCACGTCGGTGAGGTGCAAGCCCTTGAACGATGCGCTTGTTGTGCCGAACAAAGGAGCAGTCAAGCCGTTGATTGCGTAGCCGTTACCGAGAATTGTGCCAGTGTAACCCTCGATTGGAGTCCAAGCCTCGCCAGTCATATCTACGTCAGCCACAAACAATACATCCTTTGTTGCAGTAGCAGCCTCAGCAGCAAAAGCCTTCAACGAAGCCGCGTCCTTAACAACATATGCCTTGTCTGTAGCTGCATAAGCGATTGCGTTATTGAACGCACGCACCTTACCAACAGTGAGAGGCTTATCATCGTCTGCCTTAATAGTTGCGTACATCACGCCACCATTCGCGTCGTACAATGTAACGTACAACTCGTCGTATACGCCAGCAGGAACTGCTACGTGAACGTAGGTAGGCTCAGCCGAAAGCTGAACGCCCTCGCCAAACGAGTAGTTGATAACCGACTTCGAAGCCTCGGTAGCCTTAGCCTCGCCCTTCTCGAAATCGAAGTTGAAAGCGCCAGCGATAGGAGCGCGGTCAATAGTCGAAATCTGAGCCATAGCCAAAGTTGCATTACCAGTGATGCCGAACTTCAATACGCCGGTGAGGTGGTGCAATGCTACGCCAGCCTCGGTGCCATAAGCAAACATTGTCGACACGCCATTGCCGAAAGAGTTGTTACCTGCGTGAGTCTGATTCTCAGCGAAGATAACCTGACCAGCAGGTGCTGCTGGGTAAGCAATGCAGTAAGGGGTAGCCAAAGTACCCTGTACGGTAAATGTAGCAACCGAGCTACCAGCCTGCTGTGCAGTCAAGCCGTTTGACGCTACACCGTTGATAGAGATGGCATCGCCCTCGCTCCAGAAGAGCGGGTAAACGCCGTCAGCCTTCTCGCCGAGTTGAGTACGCGACTCCTCCAACGAGAGGGTGATGGTAGTCTCACCTCCGAGATTTACTCCGAGGTCCTCAGTTGTGTCTGTTGCGCACGCGTACGCGAACAAAGCAACAACTGCGAGGAAAATTTTGAACAAATTTTTCATTGAGTTTTTAGTTTGATTAATATTTAGTTTGTCTGATTTATCTCTACTTGGCGACAAAGGTACAAAAAAAAGCGATACATTCCCAAAAAATGTATCGCCGTTTTATATGCAATATAAAAAAATGCAGAATCGCCTACTTCACGAATAAGATTTCGCGATATTTTGGCAGTGTCCAAATCTGGTCGTCTACTACCTCCTCCAACTTGTCAATCTCGGTGCGGATGCGGTCGAAATATATTGCGACGGTGTCGTGATATGCGATAGCCTTGGCGCGAGTATTCTCAATGACGTTGGCAACCTTGCGAGCATTAATCATCTCGGCGACGAGTTTCTGAATCAACGAGGTGCGATTCTGAATCTTGTGAATCAACTCGGTGTCGCTCTTCGACTCCATACCTATCTGCTTCATTTTCCATACCTTATCCAAGAGGATATCCTCATAGCGTGATGCGATAGGCACGATATGGTTCATTGCCAACTCTCCCAATACGCGAGCCTCAATCTGTACCTTCTTTACATAGGTCTCCCACTTGATTTCGGTGCGCGCCTCAAGCTCCTTAGCGGTGTATACTCCCATCTCGCTGAAGAGGTCGATGCTCTCCTTGTCGAGGTAGCGGTCGAGTACAAGCGGTGGTGATACCTCGCAGTCCAAGCCGCGATTCTGAGCCTCCTTGCGCCACTCCTCCGAGTAACCATTGCCATCGAAGCGAATAGCCTTGCAGTTGCGAATCAACTCGCGCAATACCTCATATATCGCCTTGTCCTTCTTCTCGCCCTTGGCAATGCGTGCGTCAACCTTCTTGCGGAAGTCGTTAAGAGACTCAGCCACAGCCGTGTTGAGTACAATCATAGCATCGGCGCAGTTGTCCGACGAACCTACAGCACGGAACTCGAATCGGTTACCCGTAAAGGCAAACGGCGAGGTGCGGTTGCGGTCGGTATTGTCCAAAAGGAGTGACGGAATCTGTGTCAAACCGCCCATTCTGAAGACATTCTTCGAGTCGAATCGTATATCCTCGTCGTCGAGCGACTGCTCCATCTTGTCGAGTACCTCGGAAATCTGCGAACCGAGGAAGGTTGAGATGATTGTCGGAGGTGCTTCGCCTGCGCCCAAACGATGCTCGTTCGATGCGCTCATTACCGAAGCCTTCAACAATCCATTGTGACGATGTACCGCAGCGATAACATTCACGAGGAAGGTTATGAACTGCAAGTTCTCAAACGCAGTGCGACCTGGCTTGAGGAGGTTTACTCCCGTATCTGTACCGAGTGACCAGTTGTTGTGCTTACCCGAGCCGTTGATGCCCTTGAATGGCTTTTCGTGCAAGAGTACGCGGAAGTGGTGACGTGTTGCCACCTTGCCCATTACGGTCATCAGAAGCTGGTTGTGGTCATTTGCGAGGTTTGCTTCCTCGTAAATTGGAGCCAACTCGTATTGGTTTGGTGCCACCTCGTTGTGACGTGTCTTCAATGGAATACCGAGCTTCAAGCACTCGTACTCCAAATCCTTCATAAAGGCGAGTACGCGCTGCGGAATAGCACCGAAGTAGTGGTCGTCAAGCTGCTGATTCTTTGCTGACTCGTGTCCCATAAGTGTGCGACCAGTCTGCACAAGGTCGGGACGTGCCGACCAGAGAGCATCATCCACGAGGAAGTACTCCTGCTCCCATCCGAGGAAAACCTTTACGCGCTCGACGTTGCGGTCGAAGTACTTGCACACCTCAGTTGCTGCGTTCGATACCGCTGTGATAGAGCGCAAGAGTGGCGTTTTGTAGTCGAGAGCCTCGCCCGTGTACGATATAAATACGGTAGGGATGCAGAGTGTAGTATCTACGATAAACGCTGGCGATGTCGGATCCCACGCCGAGTAACCACGCGCCTCGAAGGTGTTGCGGATACCGCCACTTGGGAACGACGATGCGTCTGGCTCCTGCTGAACAAGCACCTTGCCCGAGAACTCCTCCAACATACCGCCTATGCCATCAGGCTCGGCGAATGAGTCGTGCTTCTCGGCAGTACCACCTGTAAGAGGTTGGAACCAGTGGCAGTAGTGGTCTGCACCGTTTTCCAACGCCCATTGGCGCATACCTGCCGCTACGGCATCGGCAATATCTGCTGAGAGTGGGGTGTTGTTCTCGATGGTGTCGAGCAGAGCGTTGTAAATCTGCTTGTTGAGGTACTTGCGCATCTGCGAGCGACCGAATACCATCTCTCCAAAATAGTCTGACGGATTGCGTGAAGGTGCTTTAACCTCGACGGGTTTGTGGTCGAGGGCCTTCTCGAACATCTTGAATCGTAGTAACGACATAACCTTTTTGATTTGCTTTGATGTTGCAAAGATAGAGAAAAAAACGGAAAACGGAGAGCGGAAAACGAAAAACTTTGCAATTTTTCACTTAAAAAATAATTAAATTATCGAAAAACGATAAAAGAAAATTAAGAAAATAGATTTTGCGATTTTTCATTTATCGAAAAACGATAATACGGCAAATAGTTACTCCTCGGTTTTGAATTTTCGTCGAAACTGTTGCTATTTCGGAAATTTCTGTTTAAATTTGCGCGGATAAAACTTTGTTTTATGCGGGAGAACCGCGCCGAGATTGAAAAATACAACAAACAATAATCAATTTAAAAACCAAACTCAATGAAAAATTTGTTCAAAATTTTCGTGGCAGTTGCAGCTCTGTTCGCCTATTCGTGCGTGACAGATGCGACTGAGGACCTTGCCGTAAATCTCGGCGGAGGTCATTCTGAGATTACCCTTTCGTTGGAGGAGTCGCGTACTCACCTCGGCGAGAAGGCCGATGGTGTCTATCCGCTCTACTGGAGTGAGGGTGACCTTATCGCAATTAATGGCGTCGCTTCGAAGGCCTTGACTGCAGAGCAAGCTGGCTCGGCAGCAACTTCGTTCGTATTCGACCAGACGCTGACCTATCCGTACAACATCGTCTACCCATCGCCAACCACAAAGATTAATGTTGATTTGGGTGATGTTCGTGCCGAGGTAACACAGCGCGTAGTATTCCTCGCAGAGCAACCTTACACTGTAGGTTCGTTCGCTAAGGGTGCTGCTCCAATGTATGCCTATTCGACATCTGCTGAGGAGACTTCTGTTCAGATGCAACACCTTGCTGGTGCGCTTCGCTTTGCCGTTAAGGGTAATGGCGAGGTTGTGACTGGTGTAACCGTAAAGGCACTCGGTGGTAAGATTGCGGGTGATTTTAATGTGGACTGTACAGATGGCACTTTGACCGCAAGCGATGATGCTACCGACACAGTTACCGTAACCTTCGCAGAGCCTTTGACACTCGGCGCAGAGGCTGCTTATATCTATGTTGCTGTTCCTGCTGGTAGCCACGGCTTGTTCGAGGTTACTATTGCAACTGCTTCGAACGACACTATGGTTGTTAAGTTTGATAGCGATGCAAAGCCAGTTAATGTGGGTGTTGTACGCGAGTTCAAGGAGTTTACCTACAAGGCTACTACCGCAGCAGATGAAGAGATCCTTATCGTAACTAAGGAGGATCTTATCAGCTTTGCAGCAAACGCAGCAAACACAAAGAGTGCTAAGTTGGCTGGCACAATCGATATGACAGGCGAGGCTTGGGCTCCTATCGAGGGCTTTGTTGGTACATTCGACGGAGCGAAGGCTGAGGGTTACTCTATCAAGGGCTTGACTGC
This sequence comes from Alistipes sp., assembly GCA_045632505.1. Classification (GTDB taxonomy): domain Bacteria; phylum Bacteroidota; class Bacteroidia; order Bacteroidales; family Rikenellaceae; genus Alistipes. The sequence continues at coordinate 4,851 of JAZQWU010000091.1, forward strand.
TCCTTTGTTTGGCACAGTATCGGGCACTATCAAGGATTTGACACTCACCGACGTTAATATCGTTGTAACTGAGAATCACCACTATGGCGAGAAGCCTGTTGTATATTCGGGTGCTATCGCATACCACCTTGCTGGTGGCTCTCTCACTGGTTGCTACACTTCGGGTAAGGTAGAGGTTAACAACACCGTATTTAATGTAGCAGCAGATGCTATTGTAGGCGACTACTTCGACGTTTGTCTTGGCGGTATGGTTGGTCTTGTTCAAGAGGGAGAGGTTTCGAACTGCGAGAACCACATCGACCTTACTGTCACTTCGATGTGGGACGACACCAATACAGCAGGTTTCTCGTCGAAGATTGGTGCAATGATTGGTATGGTAGCCAACGCATCGAAGATTTCGTCGTGCGTAAACTACGGCTCGGTTAGCTACGAGGCTACACACACAGCTGGTAAGGCGGCTCACATCGGTGCGCTCCTCGGTGGTACAAGCGCAGATGGCTCACTCACCGTATTGAAGGATTGTACAAACCACGGCGATTTCAACGTGTCGGCTACAGCTACTCGTCTCAATACATTCTATATGGGTGGTGTTGCAGGTTACCTCAACGCAGGCGTTGAGGAGTTGAAAAACCTCACCAACCTCGGTTGCGCAGAGTTGCTCGGCTTGGGTAACTCGAAGGAGTATCGCGTAGGTGGTATCGCAGGTGCTATCAACTCTCCTGCCGACAACCTCGTGAACGGCTCGAAGGATGACACTTCGAAGGGTTGCATCGTTCTCAACGGCTCGGCTGACAGCAAGAATGGAAACTGCTATATCGCAGGTATGGCGTACGCTTGCGGTGGCGACCTTTCGAACTCGAAGAACTATGCAAAGCTTACCATCAATGGTCATAATACTAATATCTACTTAGGAGGTCTTGCAGCTTCGAACTCGTCATCGAGCTTTATCAACTGCGAGAATCACGGTATGCTCCACTATGAGCCTAAGGATTCGGGTGCTACTTATATCGGTGGTATCTTGGCGCAGGCGTATGTTGGCGAGACAAGCACTAACGAGAAACCATTTAGCATCACTAATTGCAAGAATACTGCAAATATCGTTTACAAGGTTGCTTCAGATACTGCGCTTGCAGGTCTTCGTGCTATTGGTGGTATCTATGGTTATGGTAACCTCAAGAACAAACTCATTGATGTGACAATCGATGGTTGCGAGTCGACGGGTATTATGACCGTTGTGGACTACGCATTGAAGGATCTCGAGTTGGCATTTGGCGCAATTCACGCCTACACTCAGTATGGTAAGAACGTAACTATTAAGAACACTAAGTCTACATCGAAGATGTATGTAGGTTACGACGTAAACCTCACTACTGGCGTTGCTACACCTATCGAGGGCCACGTATTCGCAGGTAAGATGAAGGTTGCGGGTGTTCACGCGATGCATACTCGTCCAACCATCGGTGAGAATATCGACTTTGCTGGAGAGATTAACATTCACGGTAAATTTACTAAGAACGACCAGATTCAAATTGGTGGTTATGGTGGTTATGGTACAGGTTTGTGGACTCTCACAAATTGTAAGTTTAGCGGTAAGATTCATTTGACTGACAAGACCGTATTCGAAACAAGTGATTCAAAGTTTGTTGTAGTCAGCGGTTTCTTGGGTTATCCAGCAAATGATACTGCCGCTAATACTTATGTGTTTAACAACTGCACATTGACCGATACTGCATCAATCACCAGTGGTGCTCAGTGTACTAATGGTGACTTGTATATCGGCGGTTTCCTTGCCTACACAGCAAAGGCTACAGCTTGGGAGTTCAATGGCTGTAGCAACAATGCTACCCTCACTACCACTGCAGCAACTTCGACTTCAGAGGATATTATCGTCGGCGGCGCTATCGGCTGGAAGGGTGGCAACGGTGTTGTAACCCTTAAGGGTTGCAGCAATACAGCAAATATCAATATCGAGGCTAAATCGTCAAAGACCCTCTATGTAGGTGGTATTGTTGCAGGAACAAATGTTTCTAAACTTGTGAATGACAGCGCATATCCTAATTGCTACAACTCAGGTAATATCACTATTGGAAACAAGAGTGGTGATGCTATCGTAGTTAGCGGCAATACTGCTATCGGTGGTTACATCGGATATTGGTCTTCGACAAAGGGTATTCAGCAGAACATCTTCAACTCGGGTGAGGTTTCGGTATCGAATGTTAAGTCGAACACCTTCTATGTTGGTGGCGTATGTGGCTGGGTTAATACAAACAAGGCAAATATTGCATCGGGCGTAGTGCTTACAAACGTAGGTAATGTCACTGTTAGTGGCATTGATGTAGCGGCTGCTTCAACCTTCGTAGGCGGTGTAATTGGCTCAACTACAACAGCCGTTACTGGTGCGAAGTGCTATTGCAATGTTTCGGCACCTGGCATCACTAATACCGGTATGATTATCGGTAATCCACGCGGCGAAACTCCAATGGTAAAGGATGCTCACCTTGGCGGAAATATCGCATTGGAGATGGGCGAGAACTCAGAGTTGGAGCTTGTACCTATCTTGTTGCCAGTTGACGATAGCAATTACTTCAACTACATCTACGGTGGCGAAACCGCGTGGACTGGCACAGACTACGATGGTTGCCAGTACCTCCCGGTAAAGCCAGAGAACTAATTGTTTAACTTGAAATAAACCTAATCGTCATTACGAGCGAGTGAAACGAGCGTGGTAATCTCCCACTTCTAATTAAGCGAGGAGATTGACCCTTGGTCTTCACTGCTCCGCCTCGGCATAGTTCAAACGAGTTTGACTCTGCCCTCG
>JAZQWU010000092.1:0-2842 GCA_045632505.1 Alistipes sp.
GCTTCGTTTGTTCTTGTGGGAGTTGACGGATTCGAACCGCCGACCCTCTGCTTGTAAGGCAGATGCTCTAAACCAGCTGAGCTAAACTCCCTTGTTGTTTGCGAGTGCAAAGGTAGACATTTTTTTTGTAATCGCAAATATTTTTCAAAAATTTTATTAAATAAAGAAATAAAGAGGTGTTTAGTGATAAGTGGCGTTAGAGTCGTTAGTGGTGTGAAAGAAATGCAAAATTAAAGAATTTCTCAACTTTCAGCTCTCAACTCTCAACTGAAATAAGTTTTCCGTTCTCCGTTTTCCGCTTTCCGTTTACGCACAAAAGCCACTCAACTCAATGTTGAGTGGCTTTTGTGCATAGCGATGCCTCCTATTAGTAGAGGTTACCGAAGTAAACCGCATTCATAAACATCTTGGTGCTGCCGTACCAGTAGGAGCGGAAGGCTGGGTCGTCGCCGAAGTGAATGATTTGTCCCTTGCCGAACTTGCCGACCATAACCGCTGGGGTAGAGGCGATGCGCTCGATGTTCTTCTCCGAGATGTAACCCGATAGGTGCGGTGTGCTGGTGTAGCGCACTGGCACCGAGTAACCTGTCATCTCTGCCTCGTTATATGCCTGTGGACCCTTGCGGAAGATAGGCAAGTACTTCGAGGTGTAGCCATAGCCGATAGGCGATGTAGCATCAATCTCGCCGCAGATGATTGCGCCAGCAATGCGCTCAACGATGTTCTTGTGGTCAGGTGCTGGCAGACGTTTGATTGCTGCCAATCCTGCACGCTCTGCGGTCTGGTAGCCCGTGCCAGTCGAGATTACTGTTCCGCCATTCTCAATCCACGCGCGGAGTGCTGGGTATGCCTTGTGCTTCTTTGGAAGAGTGCCGTGAGTTGCGATAAGCACATTGTACTTCGCAAGCGACTTCTTGGTCACCGAGTCGAAGGTGAGACGTGCTGGCTTGATGCCGAAGTGCTTCTCGAGCAACATCCAAATCTCGCCCATAACATCCGCCTTGATGCCCTTATCTGCAAGAATTGCAACCTTAGGCATACGGATGCTCTGCAACTGCAACTTCTCGCTGTCGAATTTTTCATCTACAGCATACACATCCACGCCATTCTCCTTTGTAGCCTTTGCGAGCAGCTCGTAAATCGCATCTGCCGAAATAGGCTGATTTGCGACCTCTACGACTGCGCTACCGCACTCCATTGTCTGCTTTGCGCTCTTGAATGGCTTGGTTGCCACCTTCACCGAAACACCCTTTGCGAGGAGTGCGCTCAAGACATTGTGCGAGTAGAGTGCCACCGCATCCACGATATAACCCTTATTGCTCTTTTCGCCAACGATTTTGCCCTCTGGAAATGCGAGCGTTGCCGCCTCGCCAATAAGTCCCTCGGTAGACTTAACCTCAGCGTGAGCAACATTGTAGGCGAGAGGGAATGTCCAGGTCGAAACGTCGTAGAACTTCTTCTCGGTGAAACTATCTGCTGCGAGAGTTTCCCACAACGAGAGTACCTTATAATAATAACGCTGGTTAAGCGGAATGATAAACGAATCCTCAGCTGCGAACTTCTCCTTGCCCACCTTTGTATCCTTTGCGAGGTGGTAGACCTCAATCTTGTGTGTGAGGAGATTCTCGAGCAAGCGGTATGCACGAGCCTTGTCGCCACGACCATTGAAGATGAAACCCTGCACTGCGCTCTGCGATGCTACGGCAGCCGACTTAACGAAGAAATCGCGCTGGTAGTTGAGCAACTTCTCGCGCATATCGAATGCTGCGCAGAGGGTTGCAATGCTCGCCTCCGCCTGGTGACGGATGGTCATCGGGAAGGTCAAAACGCCATTCGAGTACTTCTTAGCATATCCTCCAGCGTTCGACTGCTCGTGCAAGAGGCATACCGAGCCCTGAATGTCGCCATAAGCCGCACCCTTGCCGAGGTAGTAGTCGTCGAAGCCCTTACCTGAGTATGGGTTTGCTCCGATTGGCTCGAGAGCCTTATCTACGTATGCGCCAATCTCACCAGTCAAGGCTTGATTCTCGTCGGTGATATACTGGTAGTTGCGATTAGGCTCACCTGGGCTGTGGAAATAACGTGCCTTTGTGCCACCCATCTCGTGGAGGTCGATTACCATATTCGGATGCCACTCGAGGTACTGCTTTACGGCAGTACGTCCCTCGGGGTGCTGACACATCAAGAGGTCACGATTGGTATCGGTGTAGTAGTGGTTACCACGTGTTGCCGGCCATACCGATTGATTTTCCGAAGAGTATGGATCGTAATTCTTCAAAAGACCGTGTGTTGTATTCTTCAACGTCGCAAAGCGGTTGATTGCGTCAGGGTTACTACCAGGAACGAGGAGCAACACTAAGTTGTCGAGCATATTCAGAATTGCCTCATCCTCCGATGCGGTCAAGAGGTATGCAACTGCGAGTGATGCGTTTGCGCCCGAAGCCTCATTTCCGTGCATCGAGCAACAGATGTTGGCAATGACAGGCATCTTAGCCACCTCCAAGGCTGTCGATTGCGTTGGATCAAGCAACTTCAAGTGCTCAGCCTTTATCTGCTCGAGGTTTGCGTGATTCTTTGGCGAGGTGATGATGAGCTGGATGAAGCGACGATGCTCGTGCGAACGTCCTAACTCCACCAAGCGAACACGGTCCGACTTTGCAGCCAAAGCCTCGGCGTAGAACAATATATCGCTCCACTCGCAAGGTCGTGAACCAAGCTCGAAACCAAGTACCTCCTTAGGGGTTGGAGTGTTGTTGAATTTGCCCTCCAATTTAACCTCGTGGCCACCGATGTTGAGACTCTTAGGGAGAAAATAGCTCAAGTCGTGTGGGTAGTGCGAGAA
>JAZQWU010000093.1:0-10075 GCA_045632505.1 Alistipes sp.
GAACGAGAATCTGCTCAAGGCATTGAACACGAATGTAATAGTATTGCCTATATGGGATCTCTATCATCCTCACCCTAAGGCTATGACGCGCATTGTAAACCAGGGCGTAACGGAGATTTTCCCTGCGGGTATCACCGAGTACCGTCGCAACGAGATGAAAGAGAAGGGACTTGCCGATGGTTTGCGACCAGATGGACACGTTGTAGTACGCGTCACGAAGGGGGGCAAGAAGTACCAGATTTTCGTCTTGAACGACCGCTCGCTCGACTACGAAATCATCTACAAGTCGAAGGTCTTCACCTCGCGCGGTAACAAATAGTAGACAACCGAAAAGGGAGTATAGAGAGAATGCTTGCAACGAGCTTTCTCTCTTTTTTTTTGGTAGTGGCACGATGGTTGCGAGATAAGAGGGTGGTTTAACCTTATAACATCAATACTATGAAACGAATTTTACTCTCACTTGCCATTGTGGCGACTATCGTTGGCGGAATGTTTGCTTGTGGCGAACAGACCAAGTGGAATCGCGAGGAGCGACAAGCAATGCGCAACCTATTGCGCGACTATCGCAAGATGGTCTATCTGAACAACCTCACCGAGGCGGAGTATATGCTCTTCACCGACCGCGTGCTTGCGTCGGTGGAACAAGACTACCCCGTCTACACAACCTTTGTTGAAATGCCCGGTATGAACGATACGGTGCAGGTCTATGTGGTGACGACGATTGTTGAGCAGCTCAATGCCGACGCGTCGAATATGCGTCACATCTACCCTTACCGCGACCTTGTGGCGGCAAACATCCTACCCGACGGACTGAATCGCGCGCAGCAGAACGCCTTCTATCAGTGTTTTGCTAATTCGGTGGACAACACCTACTCCAATGCCGAGCAATTGGTCAACGCAATCCTTGCCGATACGGTGCAGACGTCGCAGATAGCACAGATGCAAGCCAACTGCGCAAACGAACTCTTCGGTTGGACCATAGAAATCATAGAGGTTGGCAATTAGCCAACCTCTATTTTAGATAGGAGTGATAAAATCCTCAATCCTCAATTCTCAATCCTCAATTCTTAATTAAAAGTCTTTAACGCCCTTGTACTTGCCGTCGGCGTACTCATATCCGTAGAGAGTCTCGCCATTAGTCAGCAGGATATACTTCGCGCCGACAACTGCGTTGTAGCGAATCGCCTGCATTACCACCTCGTGGTCAATCACCACACCCGACGCCTTGCACTCGACCAGAATCTTCGGCTTGGCAAACTCATCCATCACCACAATATCGGCACGCTGGTGCTGCCCATTGATATTTACGGGATACTCCTGCGAGATGCGCAATGCTGGCACCTCCTTGCGCTCGATAAGCCACGATATGACGTGCTGGCGCACCCACTCCTCGGGAGTCAGCACCAACCACTTCTGTCGCAGCGCGTCCCATATATGCTTCTGCCCATCAACCACTTTCAGTCGAGCAGAAATAGGGGGAAATTTAAGTTTAACCGTATCGGGCATATCAATTATTGAAATAAAATCGTACCTTTGTGGCAAAGATACTAAAAATTATGAAGAGAATCACACTTTTCGCCCTTATATTATTGTCGGCATTTGGACTCAATGCGCAGAACGACTACGACCTCTCGGCACGAGGCGTAGAGCCAGCGCGCACGCGCACGATACCTTATAACACTATGGCATTGGCACGCCAAGGCGTGGCATCGCAGTCGCGCTTTGTTGCCGTAGTCGAAGAGCCAACACGCACCGAGGCAGGCACAACCGCTACCTTCACTACCCACTATGCATTGCCCGTAGCGTGGTTGAATCGCCAGGTCATCCTCCGCGTAGGTTATGCCTCGTCGGCATATACCGTATATGTGAATGGTCGCGAGGTGGGATATACTCCTACAGGTGTTATGGGTGCGGAGTTCAACATCACCAAGGCATCACGCGAGGGCCGTAACGAAATTTCGATTACGCTCGACAAGTCGTTGCTCGCCAACAAACTTTACGAGCCGAAGGAGATGAAGATTGAGGGCATCGAGGTCTTCTCGCAACCTACAATCCGCATTCGCGACATCGCCGCGAAGGTCACCCTCAACCAGAGTGGCGAGGGCGTTGCCGAGTTCGCCATCCCAGTGAAGTGCGACGCTTTGAATCGCAAGGAGGCACGCGTACACTATGCATTGCGCCTCAACGACACCACGCTCGTAGCCGAGGGATACCGCGAAATTGCACTCGATATGCGTCGCGAGGATACTTTGCGCTTCGCTTGCGTAGTACCTGCAAAGGCATTGTGGAGCGCGAAGAACCCTACACAGTTGCGTCTCGAGTTGGAGAGCCGCATCGACAACCGCATCGTGGAGTGCATCGCACGCAACATCGGTCTTCGTCAGGCAGAGTTGCGCAAAGGTAAGCTCCTTATCAACAACGACTTCGCAACTACAAACTTCGCCGAGTGGGAGGCATTAAAGAATCTTGACGAGGCGGTGAAGTTGGGCTATAGTGGCATTATCATCACCCTCGACCAAGGTGCCGAGAAGGTAATTGAGGAGTGTGCAAAGCGCGGTCTCTATGTAGTGGTGCGCACACCTATTGACACTACCCTTCTGGGTGACCACATCCGTCGTGGCGGCAACCCAAGTAACGACCCAATGTGGAACGAGAGCTACTTGTGGCGCAACAGCCACGCGCTCCACTCGACAATGGGCAACTGCGCAGTTGTAGGTTACGCCATCGCCAAGGGCAAGACCTCGGGCTTGAACATCTACGATACCTATATATTATTAAAGTCGCTCGCTCCGCACCACCTCGTCATCTACGAAGGTGCAAAGGGCGAATGGGCAACGGACAAGTATTAACAAACGGAAAACGGAGAACGGAAAACTGTTTTCAGTTGAGAGTTGAGAGTTGAGAGTGAAGTCTCAACTCTTTTTTTTGTAAGGGGGATTAAGGGTTATTAAAGGCTGTTAAAGGTTATTAGAGGTTATTAGTGTTTTATCTATTTTTCTCTAATAACCGCTTCACCGCTAATTCCCTCTAACGCCGCTAACGGCTCTACAACCCCAAAAATTGGCTTTTAAGCAGAGGAGAGCAGGGCATACAAGAAATCCGCTTGCGCAGTTTACTAAAGCGTAAATGAACAAGCGGATTATCGCAGTATAACGCAGCAAACGCTACTTAAAAACAATTTTCATTTCTTGTCAGAAGTCGTGAGATGCGACGCATCGCAAAAGAAGAGCCCTCGGGATAGTACTAAAGCGTACAGCCCGAGGACTCTTACTTTTAGAGATACGCCGCAGATTGCGGCTTATCACAAGAAATTACTTCAGAGGGCGGAGGATGAACTTAAACTCTCGATTCTCATAAATAATCTGATAGTCGTAGAGTGGAAGTCGGCCCCAAGAGTTGATGCAGCCAACACCCATCTGCATTTTGTCGATATTCACGTAGGTGTTACCATCCTTCTCAAGACGAGTTGAGTACTTGCGGTAATTATCTGAGTGGATATCGTACTGCGAGAGTGGGTAAGGGAGTGCATTTGCCTGGAAGAGGACATCGCTGACTACCTCAAAGCCACGACCTGCGGTGTCGGTGATGCGCCACCAACGGAGATCGCAGTGCGCACCGCTCTCCTGCGGACGTGCATAGTATGGCCAGAACTGGCTGTCTACGCTCTGCTTGTAGATGCCTACAGGTGCGCTGGTCTTGCGGTCGATATATGTCTCGTGCTCACCAGCACCATAGAACTCGATAGTGTCGAATGCGCCAGGCATAGCCAACGCCATACCGAAGCGGAGCAAGAGTGGTGCCTTCTCGCCCACGCCAGCCTTCATATACTCCGACACCTCGATTGTTCCGTCTGGAGCAATGATGTAGGTCATAGTCACGATAGCAGCGGTCTTAGCGTACTTGTAGATAGCCTCAACCTTGATGCACTTATCTGCCAACTGCTTCGCCTCGAACTTATCGAGCGCTGGCACATCGTTGCGCCATACCAACCAACCTGCGTGGTTGAACTTCGTATTGCGGTTTTTGCGGATACCATAGTCATTCTCGACCATACCACGATAGAACGATGGTTTCATCGACTGCGAGAGGAGCTGAGTACCCTTATAGATATATGACGAGAGGAATCCCTCGGCATCGAACTCGGCGGTGAAGCTATCACCCGAAATCTTGCGACCCTCAACCTTCAAGCCACAAGGCTCACCCTCGGCAACGCCCTTAGCCTTTGCAGCATTGTATGCAGCGGCAATATCGTAAGGGGTTACAATCATCTGATTGCGAGCAACCTCGTAGCCAGCATTCAAGAGTGGAGTTGCCGTCTTCAACACGAACGAAACGTTGAGCAACACCTCGCCCTTCAACGCCTTGATGTCGTTAACGGTGTAGCCGAGTTGGAGGTTAATCTTCTGCTGTGGAGCGATATTCAACTCCTCGATGATGCCATTCTTCACAACCTTGCCATTAGCAACCAACGACCACACGAGGCGAACATCCTCTACGCCCTTGAAGAAGTTCTCGTTCAACACAGCCACGCGACCCTCAGCAACATTCACTGGGGTAGCCCAGATATTCTGGTACTGCTGCTTAACCTCGTAAGCCGATGGGTGGAACTTGCGGTTTGCTGCGATAAAGCCATTGCAGCAGAACGACTCGTCCGAAGCATCGCGCTTGTTCCAGCAACCACCATAGCGGTAGGTCAACTCACCAGTCTTCTCGTCGCGCCAAGCCAAAGCCTGGTCTACGAAGTCCCAGATGAAACCACCCTGATAGGTTGGATACTGACGTACCAAGTCCCAGTACTCCTTCAAGCCACCGAGCGAGTTACCCATTGCGTGAGCATACTCACACTGGATAAGTGGACGCGAAGGCTTCGACATTGCGTGCTGCTCGCACTGGTCTGGTGTAGCATACATCGGAGCATCGATATCAGAGTTGTAGTTGCTCTGCTTCATACCATATCTAATATAGTTAGCCTGCTCGTAGTGCACTGGGCGCGACTTGTCGTAAGCCTTAATCCAGTCGTAGCACTTGTGGAAGTTAGGGCCATTACCAGCCTCGTTTCCGAGCGACCAGTAGATTACCGATGGGTGATTGAAGTCGCGCAATACCATACGCTGATTGCGAATGAGGTGTGCAGCCTCGTAGTCGGCACGCTTTGCCAAGGTCTTCTCCTTGTAGCCCATACCGTGCGACTCAACATTTGCCTCGTCGCAGACGTAGATACCATACTCATCACAGAGGTCGTACCAGAGTGGCGAGTTTGGATAGTGGCAAGTACGAACGGCGTTGATGTTCAACTCCTTCATAATCTGGATGTCGCGAATCATATCCTCGCGTGTAACGTAGTAGCCGGTATTAGGATTCATCTCGTGGCGGTTAGCACCCTTGATATATACGGGCTGACCATTCACGAGCAACTGCGACTTCTTAATCTCAATCTTGCGGAAACCAACCTTGAAAGCGGCAGCCTCAACGGTCTTTGCGCCATCCAACACCTCAACGGTCAAGCGGTAGAGGGTAGGAATCTCGGCACTCCAAGGCGACACTGCACCGAGGTGCCAGCATCCCTCATACTTGCCACCATTTACCGCTACTACCTCCTGCTTAACCTGCTTGCCACAAGGCGAGAGGAGTGTCAAACGCAACGACTTAACGCCCTTGGTTGCGGTGATATTGAGGTCGAGGTGACCATTCTTGTAGTTATCGTGCAAGTCGGTAACAAACTTCACATCCTCCAAGTGTTTCTTGTCGCGAGCGTAAACGTAGCAGTCACGACCGATACCCGAGAGGCGGAAGAAGTCCTGATCCTCGAGGTATGTGCCGTCGCACCAACGATAAATCTGCATTGCGAAGAGGTTCTCCTCGCCAGCCTTCACGTACTTTGTAATCTCGAACTCCGACTCGAGCTTCGAATCCTCGCCGTAACCTACGTAGTGACCATTCACCCACAACGAAACGTTCGAAGTAGCCGATCCGATGTGAACAAAGACCTGCTTACCCTTCCACTCGGCTGGAATCTCAACGTTGTGGCGGTACGAGCCTACAGCATTGCGCTCGGTTGGTGCGTACGGAGGGTTGCTCTTGTAGAAGTTGTACCACGCGTAGCCTGTGTTCTTGTACAAAGGTACACCATAGCCGTTCATCTCCCACAAACCTGGAACTGGCATCTTGCCCCACTTCGAGTCGTCGAACTTTGGCGACCAAAACTCTGCTGGCTGAGGGTCAGTTGCGTTCTCAGTCCAGTAGAACTTCCACACGCCACCAATCGTGCGATAGAGAGGTGACTGCGTGAAGTCGTGCTCCACAACCGCAGTCTCGGCAGTAGGAGTTACGATAAATGTCGAGCGCATCGTCAAGCGATTCTCCTCGAACACATTTGGGTCCTCCCACTTGGGAGCGTTAGCAGCCATTGCATTGAGAGCCAACACAAAGGCAACTGCACTTAGAATTACTCTTTTCATTCTTGGTTGATTTTATTGGTTATTATCTCATTGAATTCATACGAATGCTCGCTTTGATGAGTGCAATGGCACGAATGCGGCGCATCTCAATCTCCTTGTCGGCGTGATGCTGATTCTGCGAAACGAGTTTCACATAGCCCTCGCGCTCCGAACGCTGAATATACTTCACTGTCACATACTCCTCGCCATCCATATCTATCGAGAGCAGATACATATCGCCCCAGAAGATATCCTCCAGGTCGCGCAACTGCCTGTAAAGCACGATGTCGCCACTCTTCAAAAGCGGATACATCGAGTCGCCCACCACATAGATTGCTCCATCACACTTCGGCAAATTTGGAATGTGGATGTAGTTGATAGGGTTATGGTTCTCCTGCTGCTCAAAGAGAGGAACAAGACCTGCGGTCGCCTCAATCGAATAGAGAGGTACCGACTGCAAAGGCATTTTCATCTCAGCACCTCGACCATACGAAGCCGATAGCGCTGGGTCGGCATTAAACATCTCACCACGACCCGTCTCAAGCCACGTTGGATTGACGTTCAAATCTTGAACTAGGATGTTGCGATTGCGAAAAGAGAGACGCGACTTGCCAGTTTCAATCATTGACAACGCCGTCTTACCAACTCCAAGTCGCTGAGCCAATTGCTCTTGTGTCATTCCAAGCGTTTTCCTTATAAGTTTTAATCGCTCTCCCATTTATTTTATTCAAATCTTTTTATACAGTTTTTGAACTTTTTGAAGTATCAAAAACCATTTATTGAACTATCTTTGTCACCGCAAAGTTAAATAAATTTATCCGAAAAAACAATTTTTTACCACATAACCCTTTAAAAAATAGATATGAACAGACGAATTTACAGACTTTCGGAGGAGGATTACTACTCCTTTGCTTCAGAAATTGAAAAAAGATTGAACACACCTTGCTACTTTTCCGGCAATATCGAGATTGAGAGTGCAAGTGGAGAGGCGTTGCGACTCACTGCTTCACTCATCCTCTACCGCCGAGGCTACCCTGGCACACGCTTCGGGCCAATCTGCGACGTCTCGCAAGTGTGGTGGGACTTCCAGTGCGAAGATGAGGAGGGCGTCATCTGCGACGACTTCGATTTCGACAAACTTAGAGCAGCTCTTATCGAGGAGGAATAGCGATGAATTTTACCGATTTTGCTACAGAAATCTACCCCTTCTTGGAGGTTCAGCCCTTTCATCAGGTCTACTACCGCGTACTCGAAGCCTTTGCGCGAGGCGACGTCCGCCGACTCATTATCACTATGCCACCGCAGCACGGAAAGTCGGTCGGAGCGACCACCTTACTGCCGGCCTATATGCTCGGACTCAACCCCGATATGCGCATCGCAATTGCCTCATATTCTGGCAGTTTGGCTTCCAAGTTCAACCGTCGCGTGCAACGCATTCTCGAGAGTCGTGAGTATGGCGAGATGTTTCCCGAGACCACCATCAAGCGAGGTGCAAAACCTGCAAACTACATCCGCACCGCCGACGAGGTGGAGATAATTGGGCGCGACGGGGCATTACTCTCGGTTGGTCGCGAGGGTTCGCTGACAGGCAACCGCGTGGATTGCTTCATTCTCGACGATTTGTACAAAGATGCAATGGAGGCAAACTCTCCAATCATCCGCGAAAATTGTTGGGAGTGGTACACCTCGGTAGTGCGTACTCGCACTCACAACTTTTCGCGCGAACTCATAGTATTTACTCGTTGGCACGAGGATGACCTCATCGGCACAATAACGCGTAAAGAGCCTTGTCGCGAGTTCCGCAGCTTCAACGACCTCAACGAGGTGGGCGAGAACGAGTGGTTGTACCTCAACTTCGAGGCGTTGAAGGCATCTCCGCCCACCGAGATTGACCCTCGCGCCATAGGCGAGGCGTTGTGGGAGGAGCGACATTCGGCATCGTTACTCCGCCAGAAGCGACAACTCGACACGATGCGTTTCGAATGTATGTATCAGGGCCACCCATCATCGCGCGAGGGACTACTCTACGGCAACTCATTCGCCGAGTACGAAACACTGCCGCGCGACATCGTTCGCTATGGCAACTACACCGACACCGCCGATACGGGAGATGACTATCTCTGTTCGATTTGCTACGCCGTAGATACTGATGGTGTTATCTACATCTGCGACGTAGTCTATTCGCGTGAGCCAATGGAAGTTACAGAACGTGAGGTTGCCGATATGTTGTGTCGAAATCGCACCCGCACAGCCGCTATCGAGAGCAACAATGGAGGTCGCGGATTTGCGCGTGCCGTACAGCGAATCGCCACCTCGACGAAGGTCGAATGGTTTCACCAGTCGGGCAACAAGGAGGCGCGTATCCTCTCCCACTCGGCAACGGCAATTCACCTTTTACGATTTCCGAAGGGATGGCAGACACGATGGAGCGATTTGCACACCCACCTCACCACCTATCGTCGCACCTTCAACTCGAATCGCTGGCACGATGCTGCGGATGTAATCACCGGCATTGTCGAGCGCGAAACTCGCGATGCCTTCCGACCGAAGATTTCGTGGGCGAGGTAGATAAAAAACGGAAAACGGAAAACGGAAAACGGAGAACGGAAAACAAAGAACTAAGCATAAACCATAACATACAAAAATCGTAAATGGTGGTGGAAATTTTGCGCGTTGCGCAGTATTGGAAAGCGCAGCATACTAATTCGTATGTGAGCATTTACGATGCAAGCAAGGTGTAAAATTTACCCGCCAGAACGATTTTTTCACCGAAAAAGTTTGTTTTTTATTAAATATAGGTGTATATTTGCACAGTAAAAAGGTGAGGGGACAGCAAGTCCCCTCATTTTTGTAAGATATTTTTATTAACTTTGTACGGACAACAAGCTTAGGTTATGGATATTAAAGAGATTAGAGAGGTAGCAGAGAAGGCTTTGGAAGGTAGCGATATGTTCGTGGTGGATTGCACAATCACACCCGACAACACTATCGATTTGACAATTGACAGCGACACATCGGTTTCAATTGATGCGTGCGCTATGATTAACCGCGCCATCAGCGATGCATTCAACCGCGACGAGGAGGATTACCAACTCACAGTTGCGTCGGCAGGCATTGGCGAGCCATTGCGCCTCGTTCGCCAATACCAGAAACTTGTAGGCGAGTCTATCGAGGTATTGCTCAAGAGCGGAGTGAAGGTGTTGGCTACACTCGACGAGGTGTCGGAGGAGGCTATCACCATCTCGTACGACGAGGCCGTTGTCGTAGAGGGTAAAAAGAAGAAGCAGATTCAGCGTACCACTCACACATTCTCGTTCGACGAGATTAAGTGGGCAAAGGAGTACCTTGACTACAAGTAGTCAGATTGAGAATTGAGAATTGAGAATTGAGAATTGAGGATTATTTTCTCTAACGCCCCTAACGACTCTAACGACTCTAAACACTTTGCTCACCACAAGCAACAACATAGAGGAAAACAAATAACACAAACAATATAAATTAACACAAAAGACAATGAACAATCTTAATCTTATCAGCAATTTTGCCGAGTTCAAGGAGTTGAAGAACATCGACAAAGCAACAATGATTGGTGTATTGGAGGATGTATTCCGCCACGCACTGCAGAAGCAGTACGGCAC